>CALLUH010000115.1 GCA_938011445.1 uncultured Hyphomonadaceae bacterium | reverse complement strand
GCGAGCTGGAGCAAGCTTGCAAAAGAGTGCGGCGTTGCGGCGAGAAATGTACGGCTGATTGCTGATCGGTTGACGGGAATAATCGTTTAAACAGCTAGGATAAGCGGCAAAAATCGCCCTAAAAACGGACTCTCATTATATGTAGAAGTTCAGACCTGATCTGACAGTCCGCCGTTTTGATGTTGGCGTCTGTCAGGTTAGATTTGGTCTACAAATTTTTCCATCCAGATTTGTTTGCCTTCGATCATAGTTTCGAAGGGCGTTCTGCCGCAACACATTTTCCCCTGATGGGTGCGCTGCGAGTTGTAATGCTCAAGCCATTCATCGAGATCGACCTGTAATTGATCGATACTCTCATACAGGTTCTTGCGAAACGTAACCTGATAGAACTCCTGCAATATCGTTCGTGCGGGGAAATGATCCCCCGGATCATTTCCTTATCCTTCGAACTGTGAAACCGTTCGCAGATACCATTGGTTTGGGGATGTTTCACCTTGGTCTTGGTGTGGTCGATATCGTTGATCGCCATGAAGAGCTGATAGTCGTGCTTGTCCGGTCTGCCGCAGAATTCCGTTCCACGATCGGTCAGAATGCGCAGAACAGGGAGCCCATGCTCCTCGTGATAGGGAAGCACTTTGTCATTGAGCATGGGATAGCGGGTCGGAACAAAACCCTTACAGATCCAATCTGAATGTTTGGCGGGGAGAGATGACTATCTCTCTGCTTGCATAAATGGAGGAGAGGCGGCTATCAACTATGGTCGCCAAAACCTTCAAGCGACTTATTCCTTTATGACTCATTAATAACAACATCGGTAAAAGGCTCCGTCACAGAAGAGGATCAATGCTAGTGCCGTCGCAAAAGACGTGGCATTTCTACTTCAGTACGGTGTGACGCTTCTGATTTGGTGCTAAATCCATCAATCGTATAATGTACATTATGGGAAATATGACTTATGTATTGCACTGTTTATAAAGAGATTTCCATCTTGATTCCATCATAGCCGGGCACTATGCCCCCTGGCAATTCGCGCTCGAGCGTGCGGTAATCCATGTCAGTGTGCATGTTGGTCAGCACTGTGCGTCCGGGCTTCAAACGGGCGGCCAAGGCGCGTGCCTGATCGAGGTTCAAGTGTGACGGATGTTCTGTGCGGCGCAGCGCGTCGATGACCAGCACATCGAGGCCAGCGAGCGCGTCTAGGCTGTCATCAGGCAGCCCATGCAAATCATTACAATAGGCCAGCCCCCCGATCCGGAAGCCCAGCGAGCGGATGTGCCCGTGGTGTTGTTCAAGCGGAAGAATAGTCAGCTCCCCTGCCGGTCCGGCTATGGAACACGGTCTGAGCGGCTCAAGCCATGGCTGCACGTCCAGAATGGGCGGATATGCGCCAGAGCCTTCAAAGCAATATGCGGCGCGACGCATGAGTGTGCGCGAAGTTGGCTCATCCATATGTACGGGCACCTTAGCGCGTTGGCGTAATGCAAGCATGCGCAGATCGTCAATGCCGCCAGTCTGGTCGGCATGGTCGTGCGTGAATAAAACCGCATCGAGCCGCCCGATCTTCTCGCGCAAAAGCTGCTCGCGCATATCCGGCGCTGTGTCGATCAGAACGCGTGTCGGCTCGTCAGTTTGGTCTGTGAACAGTTCGGCAAGCGCAGAGCACCGTCCGCGTCGGTTGCGTGGCTCGCTCGGGTCGCAACTGCCCCAATCATTGCCTATGCGCGGCACGCCGCCCGACGAGCCAGTCCCCAGCAGCGTGAACCTGAGCGTGGCCCTCATGCGGGCACCTTGTGGAACAGTCTCAGCGCATTCGCTTCGGTGATTTGCGCCACGGCACTTGGCTCCATATCTATAAGTTTGGCATAGGCTGCGCAGACATGCGTCAGGAAGGCAGGCTCGTTACGACGGCCACGCATCGGCATTGGCGCCAGATATGGGCAGTCGGTTTCGAGGATAACGCGGTCTTTGGGAAGTGTCTTGACGACGGCATGGACATTATGGGCATTCTTGAATGATGCGATACCGGAGACGGAAAAATATGCACCAAGAGCGGCAGCCCGCTGGGCCAATCGTTCGCCGCCCGTATAGCAGTGCAGAAGCGGTACGAACGCGCCACGTTGCATTTCCTCTTCCAATATGTCGCCCATGAGATCATCCGCCTCGCGCGTGTGCAGTATCAGCGGTAGCCCGGTCGTCCGTGCGGCCGCTATGTGTTTGCGTAAAGAGATAATCTGGTCTGCTTGGGGGCTATAGCCATAATGGAAGTCGAGGCCAGTTTCTCCGATGGCGACGGTTTTAGGGTCTGTGGTGGCCTCTATCAGCGTCTCAGCCTTTAGATCCGGAAAGTCTTTTGAGTGATGGGGGTGTACGCCAACCGAGCACCATATATCTTGATGGCCTTTCGCAATGCCTTTGACCGTCTCATAATTGTCGTACCGGTCACAGATAGCCAGAAAGCGCCGCACACCTGCCTCCCGTGCGCGTGAGAGCACCTCTTTGAGGTCATCTTGAAAAGCCTCGCCGTGTAGATTTACATGTGTGTCGAACATCCTTGGTGGATTAGCCTTAAATTGAAGCTTTTTGAAGCATGCCAATGAGTTCTGCGCCAGATTGTGTCCTATCCATGTTTAGCTCTGTTGCATGCCCAATCAGGCGTGACACGTCGAGATAGAGCCTGGCTGCGTCAGGCTGGTTAGCGGCGCGCGCGCTGAGCCAGTCCAGAGCCATATTGCTGAACACTTCAAAGGCAATAGCGTCCGCGCCAATCTTCGTGATGGCGTCGCCAAGCGCGCCGTCGGACGGCTTTGGCAGACTGCGCAAAAAAGTTCGTGCGGCATTGGCCGCGGCAAGCCCACTCGCACTTGAAAGGCTTAGCCCATATCCCGGTCGCCCCCGTGCGAGCGAGCAGGCAGCTTCCAGATTTGCCGGTCTTGCCTCCGGCGGCAATCTGTGGAGCACGGTTTTTACGTCGGCCTCGCTCAACGCGTGCAGCCTTAGCCGCCGACAGCGCGAGCGTATTGTGGGCAAGAGCGGCCGCGTTCCGTGTGTGAGGAGTATCAGCAGACATTGTGGTGGTGGCTCTTCCAATGTTTTGAGCATTGCATTGGTGCCTGATCGGTTTAGCTCGTCTACAGAATCGATGACACCAACGCGCCACCCCCCAAGCGCAGGCTTGAGCGAAAAGAAGGCGTTCAAACCACGGATGGCTTCAATTGAAATATCTTGTTTGATTTTGCCAGCTTCGTCAGGTCGCCGGTCCAGCCATCGCAAATCGGGGTGGCTTTCGGCGAGCAATTTTTGCGCAACAGGATCGCTCGCTCGCGTTTCCAATTTGTCTGGGGGACACTTGGCGCCAAGAACGTAGCTGGAAATCTGTTTGGCAAGCTGGGCTTTACCGATTCCCGAGGGGCCATCAATCAACCAGGCATGGTGCATCCGGCCGCTATCAAAGGCTGCGCGGAAATCGGTAATTGCAGTCTGGTGTCCGACAAGCGGCCATGCGGGCGGTGATCCGGTTTGATCGCGCGCGACACTCACTGATTTTTTTCTTTTTCGTCAGCAAGGGTGGCGATGGCCGCCCAAGCTTGGGCTAGCACATGTTCGGCAGGCTTTAGTGCGTCCAGCACAATATAGCGTTTGGGGTCAGTTTCCGCGATTTCGAGAAAGCGGTCGCGGACCGCCAGATGAAAGCTGGACGGTCGGGCTTCAAAGGCATCCAGCGCTTGCTCGCGGCTCTGGCGGCGCGCCACAAGTTCGTTCGGTGGTGCGTCCAGAATGAGCGTTATATCTGGCCGTGTTTCGCCCAGAGTGGCAGCCTCCATCATCCGCAAAGTGTCGATAGGGACACCGCCAATGCTCTGATAGGCCAGTGTTGAATCTGAAAAACGGTCGCTGAGCACCCAGCTCCCATTTGAGAGCGAGGGCCGAATAAGCTCCTCAAGATGGCTGGCGCGGGCGGCGTTCATCAGCAGCGATTCGGCAATTGGCGACCAATGATGCCCGTCGGGCGGATGAAGCGCGAGTGTGCGAACTGCTTCCGCAAGCACCGTACCGCCCGGCTCACGCGTTTGGACTAGGCTGATACCTTCGGCGCTGATGATGCGGGCGAGGCCTGAAAGTAGTGTCGATTTTCCAGAGCCTTCGCCACCCTCAAGCGTGATGAAAAGGCCCGCTCTAATTTGCGGCATCATCATTGGTCAGCATCTGGCTCAACCCTTCGGCAACACGGCCAAAAAAGCCGAGCTCACGCACATCATGCAGCGCGATCACGCTCGATCTAAAGGGATCCTGACCGGGCAATGTAATGATGATTTCCCCAAGACGTGCGCCAATGGGTATTGGCGCTTGCAGGGGTTCATCAAAAACAATCTGCGTTGTGGCCGCTTCGAAGGCACGCTTATGGCCGCTGATGATGATGGCCTCTTCAAGACCGATTTGCACCGTACGCTCAACGCCCATCCAGACAGGCAGTTCGGCAATCGGGTCTGCTGACGGTTCAATCACACGGCTCTCAAACGCCGTAAAGGCCAGTCGCATAAGCCGTTCGCTCTCTTGTGCACGTTTCTGAATGCTGTCGAGGCCATTAAGCACAACAATGCGCCGCTCACCATTTTGAACGCCCGAGGCAGCAAGCCCATAACCGGAAATTTCCAGATGGCCGGTTTTCAGCCCGTCAACGCCTTTGATCTTTCCAAGAAGGGGATTGCGGTTTGGTTGGCTGATACCGCGCCATTCATAGCTACGTTCATTATAGAAGGCGTAAAATTCAGGATACTGTTCGATTTGGATTTTCGCAAGTTTTGCAAGGTCGATCGCGGAGATCCGGTGATTTTCCGAATACAGTCCGGTCGAGTTTTCAAATGTCGCCGAGCTCAGTCCCAACTCCTCGGCAAGAGCGGTCATTTCGCGGGCAAACGCTTCTTCCGAACCGGCCAGCCCCTCCGCCAGCACAACACAGGCATCATTGCCCGATAGCACAATGACCCCGCGCAGCAATTCTTCAACGGACGGCTCATCCCCAATGGCAAGACCCATAGTCGAACCGCCCGATTGCCAACCGCCTTCGCGCCATGCCCGCTCGCTTGTTGTGAAAGTGTCCGTCAACCCGATTTCGCCGCGTCGCAACCGGTCAAACACCACTTGGGCCGTCATCATTTTCGTCATAGATGCCGGGATCATCAGATCATTGCCATTTTTCGAGAACAGAACAGCGCCCGTTTCAAAATCAAGAATGGCCGCATGCGTGGCTTCGGTTTCGATGAGGGATGAAGCGTCCGGTTGAGTAAAACCAATACGCGCCGAAACCAGAACGAACAGAACACTCAATACAATACGCATAGCGAAACCCTCTGATAAGACGCACGAAACCGGCCCCTTCTTCTGTATATCATATACAAAAAAGGGCCGGTTTGTGACAGAGGTCAATGCAGAACTGTTTTTCCTAGCCCGGATTGACGATGATGCCGTCAGCAATTCCCTGATTGGCGAGATAAGCCCGCAGCATATCTGCATCTTGTGAGTTCGCGACCGGACCCGCCATGACACGGAAGAAATCTGCGCCATTTACACGAACCGGGACAATCTCAACACTTGTTGCACTTGCGATTCTTGCGTGCAGATTTTGTGCATTTGCAATGTTCGAGAAGGAACCAAGCTGGACGAAATAGTTTCCGGCCGTGGCAGGGGCGGATGGTGGCGCAAAGACTGCTGACTGGGGGGCAATGTCCATGACCGGCCCGCCAGCGAGTTCTGGCAAAACTGCAGGCATTGGGGGGATGGTTTGGCGCGGCGTGGCGTCCGTCGCTGGAACGGGCGACCTCGGTGCGGAACCAGAAGCAGAAACCGGAGCTGGACCAAGATATCGCACCCGCACCTTGGCTGTCTGCCCAGGTTGAAGCAAAATGACTTCAGCTGCACGCGTTGACAGTTCAATCAATCCGCCGCCGTCGAAAGGACCACGATCATTCACTCGGACGACCATTTCGCGATTGTTTTCAAGATTGATGACTTGCACCAGGCTCGGAAGCGGCAATGTCGGATGGGCCGCAGTCATAGCGCTCAAGTCGGCAATTTCGCCATTGGCCGTTGGTTGCCCATCCAGATCGGTGTCATAAACTACTGCTGAACCGGTTTCATCATAGACGGCATTCGCTTGTGGCGTTTGCTGGGCACCAGAGACGGGCACTTCATCCTGACTTGCCTGAATCTCGGTAATTTGTGCGCCAGAGAAGTCTGCGACGCCGGCCGCTGAGACAAATGGCGCAACTGGTTGTGGGGCTTCTTCAATTGCAGGAATGGCAGCTGTAAGGACGGGCGCGGCACTGACAGGCGAAGCCGGTGTGCTGGCGACGCGGGCAGCAGCGGCGCGGGCGTCAAAGCCACCAGCGGTAATCGCCGGATCAGATGCAATCGGTGGGGCAGATTGCGGCAATGGCTCGGGTGCCGTATTGGAATATTTGCGGGCCGCAGCCTCGGAGATAGCCGTTTCAGATGAAGAAAAGCTCAGGGGCGGCGCATCTGTAGCCGAGCGTGCCCCGCCCTCCCCGTAAAACCGGTCCGGCTGGTCTGGGTAGCGGAATTCAATGCGCTTGCCGGGTGTGGCTGCGCTTGCTGGTGACGGTGCGGTTGAACGCGGTGTCGAACGTGATTGCCGTGCGGCGCGTCTTGGGGCTTGTGCCCGACGGCTTCTGGTACGATTGGATGAAGATGCTGTGTTGCCCTGCCCTGCATATACAATTGGTGCGCCCCCGCGTTTCTGCGCTTGTGCAGGCACAGCTGTAAAGCCAAGGGCGGCAAAGCTGATAGAGGCCGCAAGTACGGCACGCAATGGAAGGCGGGTATTGGTTCTCGGGCAGGTCATGTCTGCGATCCTCATTCTGTGGTCATTAAGCTTCACTTCTGTAAAGCTGGCGCAGCGGTTTATGCTTTGCCTCAGACCCTGTTTACCAAACTTAGATGCAGGCTTGGTAAATCTGGACAATTGGATTCTAACAAACACTAGATATTTCATTAACCATACTATGAATGCCCGATTGCGGCACAGTTGTGACGGCAAAATCAGGTGGTCATAAAATCAAGGCTTGCATTTTCGGCCAGCCTGTCAGAAATGTGGCCGTGCCGCGGGCAGGTGGCAGAGTGGTTGAATGCGGCGGTCTTGAAAACCGTTGAGCGTGCAAGCGTTCCGGGGGTTCGAATCCCTCCCTGCCCGCCATTTTTGATTTGTTTCCATTAGCTTTGCTCATATGAAACGGGCTCAAGGCTGCTGAAACTGCGCAGCATGATCCGCGACCTTTCGTGTGCGGTAAGGGTTTCGCTTGCTATCGTTTGGAAAATGCGCTTTATCCGGCGCTTCGCAACAGGTTTGCGGTCTCTTATGTGCAATGGTGCACTCAAAGAGGGCCATCGCTGGCAAGGGGCTTCCCGCTCGGCCAGCGCCGCAATCCTCAAGTCTGGGAAGACAAAACATGGCTTTATACGAGCACGTGATTATCACGCGGCCGGACATTTCTCCGGCACAGGTTGACAGTTTCATTGAAGAAACCTCGACCTTTCTAAAAGAACAGGGCGCCAAAATTGGCAAAACCGAATATTGGGGTTTGCGCAATCTGGCCTATCCGATCAACAAGGTGCGCAAAGGGCATTATTCCCTGCTCAACATTGATGCGCCGTCCGCCGCCTTGCAAGAACTTGAGCGCCGCCACCGGATCAATGATGATGTGATGCGTTATATGAGCATCAAAGTGGACGAACATGATGAGGAGCCCTCACCGGTTCTCTCTCGTAAAGATCGCGGCGACCGCGACCGTAAACCCCGCAATTAGGAGGCAGGCTCAATGGCACAGAAAAACCCATTAGGGATGAACATTACCAATCTGCCCGCACGGCGCGCCTTTAGCCGCCGCCGCAAGGTTGACCCGTTCGCAGGCAATAAAGGCCCCAAGATTGACTATAAAGATGTCAAGCTTCTCCAGCGCTACATTTCCGAGAAAGGCAAGATTGTCCCCTCGCGGATTACGGCTGTCAGCTTCAAGAACCAGCGCAAGCTCGCCAAGGCGATCAAGCGTGCCCGCGTTCTGGCGCTTTTGCCGTTTACTGTGAAGTAAGGGAGACAGACAGATGCAAGTTATTCTTCTTGAACGCGTTGAAAAGCTCGGCACGATTGGTGACGAGGTGGCCGTGAAGAACGGTTTTGCGCGGAACTTCCTGATCCCGCAAGGCAAAGCACTTCTGGCCAATGACGCCAATCGCGCCCGCTTTGAGCGCGAGCGTGAAGCGATCGAGGCGCGCAATGCTGCTGCGAAGGCGGACGCTGAGGCAAGCTCGGGAACACTGTCGGGCACACAGCTTATTCTGATCCGTCAGTCTGGCGACACCGGACAGCTTTATGGCTCGGTCTCGGCTCGGGACATTTCCGAAGCCGCCACGGAAGCAGGACACAAGGTTGCCCGCTCGCAGGTCCGGCTGGATGCACCGATCAAAACGCTTGGTGTGTTTGATGTCGGGGTCCGACTTCATGCCGAGGTTGATGTTAGCATTCAGGTCAATGTCGCCCGTAGCCCCGAAGAGGCCGAGCGTCAGGCTGCCGGTGAGAATATTATCGAAGCGATTGCAGCCGAGCAGCATGCCCAAGCCACCGAGCAAGCTGGTGAACTGGCCGAGGCGGCCGCCGAAATGGCTGACCAGATTGTGCCAGACGAAGACGCCTAGAGCGCCTCATCCAAGCCAATCAATCAGAGGCCGTCCATAATTTTTGGGCGGCCTTTTTGTTTGTAGGGCGGCGTGCGGAACCATTAAGGTACATTCTGCCCTAGCTATCCACAGGCCACGCCCGACTTGTGGAAATCTATACAAGGCTGAGCTAGAACATTGATGGTGGGGAAGACGATCCTGATAGAATACGCTAAGAAAACGGCATGGCTTTAGACGACACGTTATCCACAGGCAAAACCGCGATTGTGCCGCCGAACAATCTTGCAGCCGAAGCGGCCGTGCTGGGCGCAATCCTGTTTGACAATAACGCGTTCCAGCGCGTTGCAGATATTTTACGTAGCAGTGATTTCTACGCCCCTGCCCATGTCGAGGTTTACGAGACCGCGCAGAATATGATCCAGCAGGGGCGCGTTGCCGATGGTGTCACACTGCGTGAGCATTTCGAGCAAACCGATCAGCTCAGCGAGATTGGCGGGGCAGCTTATCTGGCCGAGCTTCTCGACAGCGCTGCGTTCGGGCCGGAGATTGCAGATTATGCAAATATGATCCGCGATCTGGCCGTTCGGCGCGAGCTGATCAATGTCGGCGCGACGATCCAGAGCAAAGCGCTGACGCCTGAAGCTGGGGAGGATGGTTCACGCCAGATAGAGCTGGCTGAGCGTAACCTCTTCGATCTGGCCGAACGCGGATCGACAGGGCGCGGCTTTTCAAGCTTCGGCGAGGCGATCATCGAATCGCTGCAAATGGCCGAAGCCGCTTTCAAGCGCGAAGGTAAGATTGCCGGGATTGCAACCCATCTTGACGATCTCGACCATAAGCTTGGCGGACTGCACCGGTCGGATTTGCTGATCCTTGCTGGCCGGCCTTCCATGGGGAAAACGTCGCTTGCCACGAACATAGCTTATAATGCGGCCGCGGCCTGTCGCCGCGAGACACTGGAAGATGGCTCGAAGAAAACTGTGGACGGCGCGGTGGTTGGTTTTTTCTCGCTGGAGATGTCTCGCGAACAGCTTGCCACGCGGATTTTGGCCGAGCGGACGGGCATCATGTCCCACCGTATCCGGCAGGGCGACCTCGACAAGCAAGACTTTGAAAAACTCCGCGAAGCGACCGAAGAACTGCAAAACCTGCCTTTGCACATTGACGATCAAGGCGGTCTTTCCATCAGTCAGGTTGCCGCTCGCGCCCGCCGCTTGCAACGCTCTGTCGGGCTGGATCTGATCGTGCTTGACTACCTTCAATTGCTCGTCGGCTCGGGTAAATCGGCTGGCAATCGCGTGCAGGAAAT
>CALLUH010000114.1 GCA_938011445.1 uncultured Hyphomonadaceae bacterium | reverse complement strand
TGACCGTCTTGCCGGGACGATGCTCGTAAATATCCCCCTCATGGAAGTCCTCGAAATACCGCCCGAACGTCTCGCGAAACCTGTTCGGACCGACCTCTTTAACGCTCTTTACCATGATTAATTCCTCTTATGATCTTGCGCAGGCGAGCACACGCTCGGCTGCCAGAATAATCGGGCGGTCAACCAGCTTGCCCTTGTGCAACACGGCCCCGCCCTTGGCCGCTTCAAATGCGGCTAATATCGCTCGCGCGTCGGCCACCGCGTCTGCGTCTGGCGTAAACACTGCGTTCACCGTGCCCACTTGCGCCGGATGGATACACGCCCGCCCGCTGAAGCCGAACGCGCGCACTTTCTCCGTCGCCGCGCCCAGCCCTGCCTCATCCTTGATATCAAGAAAGGGCACATCATATGCGGGCACCCCAGCCGCTCCGCAAGCGCTAGCGATCACGCCGCGCGCATGAGCCATCGCATCCCAATCCGAAAGCGTCGCGCCTAGGCTTGCGCTAAAATCTGCGCCGCCAAACAGAACGCCGCCAGCGCTGGCTCCAGCAATCTCGTAAGCTGAGCCCAGCCCGCGCCCGCTTTCAATCACAGAAATCAGCGGCATATCCGCCAACACATCGCCGACAATCTCGACATCCTGCGCCGTTTCCGCTTTCGGGATCATGACAAAATCCTGAGCGCGCCCTTCAAGCCCCGCCAAAGCCGCCACATCCGCGCAGCCCTCGGCCGTGCGCAGTGAATTAATCCGCACGCCGCACGCCCCATCCATTTGGCGCACTGCAAGCCATGCCAGTGTTTCGTCCCGCGCACGCGCCTTATCCTCCGGCAAGACTGCATCTTCCAAGTCGATAATAATCGCATCCGCACCGGCGCCTGCCGCCTTGTCAAAACGATCGGGCCGCGCACCGGGCACAAACAGAAGAGAACGAAATATCATCATTTGTCCGGACAAATTATCGCGTAAGCCCATGCCGGTCAATGGTGGACATCAATCAATTTTCTTCCGGCTGATAAAAGTCGATCATTGCACCATCCGGCGTGGTGATGCCCAAAAGCTGCGCCTGTCCCAAATCGCCCAGCCTTGCTGTCTGAATGGGCCGCGTAATCGGGACATTGCGGGTGCCAAGCGCCTCACCAACCTGATCAATATCATCCACTGGAAAGCGCACGCTTAGAATCCCGAAATTCGGCGCAATACAGCGGGGCGAATGATCGCGCCCGTCCAGCCCCATAATCTCGATGGTTTCGAGCCGTCCAAACTGGCCAACGGGCTGCTCGGCAGAATAGATACCCGCGCCATAGCTGACACTGGTGGTCAGATTAAACGGGATACCGAGCGGCATAAAGGTCGGCTCGGCATCGACATGTGGCGGACCGAAAAAGAATGTTTCAAACCCCAGCGCACCGACCATCAGGTCTCGGGCAGCATCGCGGTCGGGCACCGTCTGCATCAGATTAAACGGCTGCGTCATCCGCTCGAACGGTCCAATCGCTTCGGGCAGGTCCGGCTCCAGTCGCTCATACGCCTGGACCTGTAACCCGTCCGGCCCCTTGAAAATGATAATCTGAAGCTTGGACGCGCCAAACTCCAAATCCGCAATTGGCGTCTCCGTCCACCAGCCAAGCGCCAACGCCTCTTCATAACGCGCCCGCAACTCTTTTGCCCGCACCATCAACGAGAAGAAACAACCCGTGTCCCATGGCCGACTGCCCGGCCGCATCGGCTCGCCTTGTCCAGCATTTGCAAACTCGACAAGCCGCACGCGGCCCTGATCATAGCCCGTCCGCCCGAGAACCAGCTCACGGCCGCTCGCGCCTTCTGGCAATCCCCAATAGGTAAGCTCGCTTGTGTCTACATTGCCCTCAGCGCGCACTTCGTAGCCAGCGACATTGGTGAAAAACGGCGCGGTGCGTTCAATCGACCGGACACTGACAACAACTTCCTGCCAAGGACCGCTGGCAATTGGCTCGGCCTTTTCGACCTGTGGCGCTTGCCATTCCGCAACGGGCCCGACAACAGGTTCAGGCGCCGTACAAGCAGACACACACGATAACAAGATAGATCCAAGCGCCCAAAGCCTCATCGCCCAAGCCCCGCTATGGTTTCCGAGGGCTTTGGCTCCAGGGCTGTGCCAAGTGTTGAATTCCAGCGGTTCAAAAACCCGAACATGGAAATCACCGAGACAATCTCGATAATCTCCGCCTCGCCAAAATACGCCCGCAATGCCTCAAAGTCCGCATCCGTTGCCTCATTCGGCACACGGCCCGCCTTCATCCCCAGTGAAATCGCCGCACGCTCGGCCTCTGTAAACAAAGGACTGTCCTCGAAATTCCAGACCGCCTCGATCTTCTCATGCGAGACACCATGGCTCTCGGCCCCGTGCGCTGCATGCGCCGAGCAGTAAAAACAACCCGCCGCTTTCGACGTGGCCTCACCAATGAGCCGCTTCAGCCCCGCATCCAGCAGGCTTGGCCCATAAACCGCGCCAACAAGTTCGGAAAGCGCTGCGAGCAATTCGGGCTTATGCGCCATCACCAAACCATCATTTGGCAGAAAACCCATCAACGCCACCGCGCCATCAACCAATGCACGGCTCGCCCCATCAAGCGCATCATAAGCGACCGGCGGCACACGGCTCATGGCGCAGGCACCTGCTCGGCAAAGTGCGCGGCAATATCCTCGCGCTTGGCCACCCAGACATCCTTGTGCGCAGAGACATGCGCGAGAAACTTCCGCAAGGCATCAATCCGCCCGGGCCGTCCAATGATGCGTAAATGCAGCCCAAGCGACATCATCCGAGCACCGTCTTCATTCGCCTCCTTGTGTAGCCAGTTAAACGTCTCCTTGGCATAGGTCAGCCAGTTCTCGGCGGTGAAGGCAGGCGCAAGCCAGAATTTCATATCATTGCTGTCAATCGCATAAGGCAAGACCACAATCGGCTTGGTGCTGCCGTCTTCCATCTCCGTTTGCGCCCAGTATGGAAAATCATCTGAATAATCATCCATATGATAGCCATAGCCCTGTTCGATCAGGATACGCCGTGTAATGTCCGTATGCAGATAGCGAGAGAGCCATCCGGCAGGCTTGCGTCCGCACGTGGTCTCGATGCTCTTTGTCCCGCGCTCGATAAAGGCCCGCTCCTCCTCGGGCGACATAAACGCCGTAAACGCCCATTTGTGCCCGTGATTACAGGGCTCGTCGCCCCGCGCCATTATCGCCTCCGCCAGCCATGGCGCTTTCTCCAGCGCCTGCCCGCATACGGTCCACGTTGCCGGCGCGCCCGCTTCATCAAGCAGCTTAAGCACACGCGGGGCCCCACGATTGATGCCATACTGATAATTGCTTTCATTGCCATGTATCCGGATCGGCTTACCGGGCACCGCGCCCAACTCGTCCACCGGTTCAGGCCGCTTGTCGCCCTCGTCAATCCGCCGCTCAGCCCCCTCTTCGACGTTGACCACAATTGAAAGCCCGAGCTTCTTGCCGCCCGGCCATGAAAACCCTTCCGGCGCCGGTTCATTATAGCCCATCAGTGCGGCTCCTCTCCGCCAGACACATTCATGCTCTCGGCCGTAATATAACCCGCCTCATCCGAACACAGCCAGGCCACCGCGTTCGCCGTATCGTCTGGCAGACCGGGCCGACCCATCGGAATGCGCGCAGCCATGGCCTCCAAATAAGCTTCGACACTTTCTGCACCGACCACTTTGGCAAAATACTCGTTCTGCCAAGCGCCAAGCCCCGTGGTAACATGGTTCGGGCAGACATTGTTGACCGTAATCTTGTGGACACCCAGTTCAACGGCTGCCGAGCGCACCAGCCCGACCAGCCCATGTTTCGACGAGGTATAAGCCTGCGCATGCGGAAAGCCCGATTTGGCCGCTTGCGAGGCCACGTTCAAAATCCGCCCGCCAACGCCTTGCGCCACCATCACTTCGGCCGCCGCCTTTATGCCAAAAAACGCACCGGTCAAATTCACATCAATCACGGCTCGCCAATCGTCCTCACTGACCTCCAGGAGCGGCTTCATAATATAACCAATCCCTGCATTGTTCACCCATATGTCGAGCGATCCATGCGTGGCGGCTGCATGTTTTGCGAGCGCCCGGACAGCCTCCAGCGAGCGCACATCGCAAACGCACGTCGAGGCGTTCACGCCCAGCCCGCGCAGATCTTCGGCGATCGCTTCCATCTCGTCAGTCGAGCCAATATGTTCCGCGCCGGTGGCTGCATCCTTAGGCGCGCCAATATCAGAGATGACAATATTTGCTCCATCGCGCGCCAGCCGTTTGGCAATCGCCTCGCCAAGCCCGCCGCGTCGTCCAGACCCCGTTATAACCGCCGTTTTGCCCGTAAACCTACTCATCGCCCTATCCCAACTTGTCCGTCAGAATAAACACCAGATCATCCGCCATGGCCTGAAACTCCGCTGCCACCGCCTGCATCGCCTCCGTGCCGACATCTGTTCCAAACCCGTCCATATCATTGACATCAATAATCTCGATATATTTGTAAGGCGGCGCGTCCTCACTGTCCAAAAGCCCGACCGATTTGAACACGGCAAATTCATCGACCGAGCCAAGCCCGTTAACGGTCGGAATATCCGTCTGCGTTGCCCAAGTCTCATAATCAGCGACGCTGATGTCAGGCTTCAAATTAAACAGTGCGACAATTTTGGTGGCCATATTCGCGGTACTCCCTCTGGTAATCTCTCGGAAATGATATATCTTTTAACAAATGAGTGATAGCAGAGCGCTTGAAAGAGTCGAGACCCCAAGGCATCTTTCATAAGCGATAGCGGAGCAGAAAAATGGCAGACACACAACACGGCCCCTCTGGCGACATATCCTATGACGGGCCGCCCGATTACCGCGCCGTTGGCCGCCATGGCGTCTATCCCGAAACCAGCCATGACGAGATTGCCCGCTTCAATTTCCTCGCCCAGATGAACCGGCACCTTTCGACCAAGCTCATGCCAGGTGTAAGCGAAGCGTTCGAAACCCGCATCGAACCCAAACGCGAAACGGCTTATGAGACGCGCCACCAAGTCCGCAAGGATCTGGTCAAAGACCCGCTCTTTCAATGGTGGTCCGCATTGCGCCGCGCGACGATGGAGAACCGTCAGCAAGCTGGTCGCTGGGTCACTCTACGCCAAGCCGAAGCGCTCAACGCAAAAGTCCACGAACTCACCGATGGCGACCCGCGCCTGAAGCTCGATCCCGACTTCACCCTGCCGCGCGGGGTCTGCGCCATTGACCATCACTGCATGCCCGGCAGCTATCATTTCGAAAACACGCCGGGCGACATTACCGGCCCTGCCAATTATGATGCAGGCATTTTCGCGACCACGGGCGGCATGCTTGGCCGCTTCAATGATGGCGGCGGGGTGGCCGTTGCCGAATGGGTCAAGAAAAACCTTGGCGCAGATTTCAAGCCCAAACGCATTCTCGACCTTGGCGCAGGGCTCGGCCACAATGTCCTCCCCCTTGCCGAAGCCTTCCCAAATGCCGAGATTATCGCCGTCGATGCCGCCGGTCCAATGCTTCGTTACGGCCTTGCTCGTGCTAAAACCATGGGTATCGAAAATGTCACATTTATTCAAGGCGATGTAGCGTCGCTCAGCCAATTCGAAGACGAGAGCTTCGACTGGGTGCAATCGACCATGTTCCTGCACGAGACAAGCTATAAAACCATGCCGATGATCTTCGCCGAGACCCAGCGCCTGCTCAAGCCGGGGGGCATTGTCCTCCATGTCGAACAACCCCAATACTCGCAAGACATGCCGCTCTTCGAACAGGCCATGCGCGACTGGGATGCTTTCTATAATAATGAGCCGTTCTGGACAAAGATGCACGAGATTGACCTTGACGACTGGATGGTCAAAGCCGGTTTCGCCAAGGACGATCTTATCCATGGCGGCGTCGCAGCCATCGTCGATCCGGACATCTTCCCCTCTGCCGCCGAAGACACCGAACAGGAAGATTATGGCCGCAAAGCCGCATGGCACGTCATCGGCGCAAGAAAGTCCGCATAATGTCAGATATCGACCCGCTCAAGCTCGCCGGAGCCAAAGCCAAAGGCAAGCGCCCATGGTTTTTCGAAGACGCCGATGTCGAGCGCGTGATGAACATCACCCTTGCGCTGATGCAGGAAGTCGCCGTGGTCCGCGAACGTCTTGATACGGTCGAACGATTGCTCGAGCGCGATGGCGCTGTCACCCGCGAGGCCATTGAAAGCTATACGCCCAGCAAGTCCGAAGCCGACGAGCGCGGCCTGATGATGCAGGAATATATCGCCCGATGCCTGCGCATCCTCCAGCAGGACCGCGAAGCCCTGACACGCGGCAAAGAAGCCTCCAGCGAAGAGGTCGCCGACGAGTTCGCGCGAACCGATTAGAGTGAGTCACTTTTTCCCAAAACCCGCCTCTCTTCCCTCATCCTGAGCGAAGTCGAAGGATGTCTTGCAACACGAATCAGCCTCACAAAGCCCGCCTCGTGGTTCGACTTCGCTCACCATGAGGCTTAATGTGAATCACATTTGCGGCAACTGACTCTAGCTACATCTCCTCGACCATCATCACATGACAGTCCGCAAGCGGCTGACGCGCTGCTTTCAGCGCAGCATAGTCTTCACTGCCCCAAAATTTCCGGATCGCGTCTTTGCTCGGCCATTTCGAGATGACCGCGCTTGAGCCTTCGCCAAACTCCCCTTCCAGCGTTTCCACGCCCGGCCCCCGCATCAGATATTCACCGCCATATTTCGCAATCAGCGGCGCGGTTGGCTTGGCATAGGTTTCAAGGAACGCCGCCCGATCATGAATTTTTGCGAAGATGATCATATAGGCGGCCATAATAAATTCCTTAAAGCTCTGGCATTTCAGCTTAAAAGATATATCATTTTAGAAACAGCCTGTCATCAAGGCTTCAGAGAATAAAGGCCCATCCATGAAGCTGCTCCGTGCTGCCACGCTTACCGTCTCCAATCTGTCTGCTGCCATTGCAAACTATACCGAATATTTCGATTACAAGCTGATCGAACGCAGCAAAGTTCCCGCCGATCTCGCCGCCAGTTGGGGCACGCCCGCCACCGCCGGACGCGATATGGCGATATTGGAGCCCGCCTCTGGCGCAGATATCTATATCCGCATGATCGAGCAGCCACACGTTGAAGGCTTCAAGGCGCTGCGCTCTTATGGCTGGAACGCGATCGAGATTTGCGTGCAAGACGTGATGTACGCCAATGCCCGCATGGAAAACTCCCCCTTCGAGATTATCGGCCCACCGCGCGAGATCGACGGCCTGCCTGCCATTCATCCGATGCAGGTCAAAGGTCCGGACGAGGAAATCGTCTATCTCACCCAGATCAAGGACGACCTGCCCGCCTTCGATCTGCCGCGCGCGGGTGCCCTCATCGACAAGCTGTTTATTCTGGTCATGGGCTGTAGCGATCTGCCCGCCTCACTCAAATGGATGGAAACCCATGTGGGCCTGCAAATTGGCCGCGAGAATATGGAGATTGTCTACACCATGCTCGCCAAAGCCTATGGCACGTCGATGGACGAGCTACACACCATCGCCACCATGATCCATGGCCGCGATGTCTTCCTCGAACTTGACCAATATCCCGACGCCGCCACACCGCGCCCGACCCACCAAGACATGCTCCCGCCCGGCTGCGCCATTGGCACGCTCTGGCATCCTGACTTTGACAGCCTCAAAGGCCCATGGATCACCGAGCCCCAGCCGCGCTCCGGCCCAATCTACAAAAAAAAACGCGTCGCCACCCTCCGCGATCTGGACGGCGCACTTATCGAAATCGTCGAAGGATAGCTCCATGCAACTCGTCACCCTCAAAGCCGAACTCGCGGACGCGCCCACCGCTGACAGTTTCGATCTGATCGACGCGCCAACACCGACCTGCCCCGAAGGCGGCATGCTCGTGCGCACCGTCTATCTCTCACTCGACCCTTATATCGGCAGTCGCATTCGTGGCCGCCATATGGGTGAAGGCGCACCAAGGCCCGGTCATGACCCGATCCCGGGCGCAATTGTCGGACAAGTCCTTGAAAGCAAAGCGGCAGGGTTCGAGAAAGGCGACTGGATACATTCCATGGAAGGCGGCTGGCAGGCGACATGCGCCCTCGACGCCGCACACGCCCGCAAAATTGACGCGAATGCTGCTCCACTCTCGGCCTATACCGGCGTCCTCGGCATGCCGGGCCTCACCGCCTGGGCAGGCATCACCCAGCTTGCCAAAGTGCGCACAGGCGACACCGTGCTCATCGACGCCGCCGCTGGCCCCGTTGGCGGCACCGCCGGACAGATCGCCCGCATCAAAGGCGCGTCCCGTATTGTTGGCATTGCTGGCGGTCCGCAAAAATGTGGCATGGTCACAGAACAATACGGCTTTGACGCCTGCATCGACTATAAACAAGATGGCTGGAAAGACGCCCTCGCGGACGCCCTGCCAGACGGGCTCAGCGTCTTCTTCGAAAACGTCTCCGGCGAAATGGCGATGACAGCCCTAGGCCACGCCCAGCTTTACACGCGAGGTATCCTTTGCGGCCTTGTTGCAGGCTATCAAAACAAGGAACGCGCCATGCACGCGCTTGATATGGGCTTTATCATCGGCAAACGCGCCCAGCTTTTCGGCCTCGTTGTTTACGATTATTATGACCGCTGGGACGCCTTCACCGCTGAAGCGAGCGATTGGATAAAATCCGGAAAGCTCAATTTCGTCGAAGACCGCGCCGAGGGCCTCGCCAATGCGCCAGCTTTGTTCGAGAAATTGCTCGGCGGCAAACATATCGGCAAAGCAATTGTTCAAGTTACGGAGGAATGAACGCTGTGGGCCGCGTCCGACGCCTGTATATTGATGGCGGCTGCGGCCAGCTTCATGTCCGCGAAGCCTGTACCCAAAGCGATACCGCCAGGCCGCCGCTCTACTGTCTCCATCAAAGCCCGAAATCCGGCCTCGAATTTGAACGCTTCATGGCCGCCGCCGTGTCAGACAGAACCGTGGTCGCGCCCGATTATCCCGGCTATGGCAATTCCGACGCCCCTCCCAGCGAAGCGGACGCCACCATAGAGCTCTACGCCAAATCCATGTGGCAAGTGGCAGACGCACTCGGCCACCAAACCCTCGACCTGTTCGGCAACCATACAGGCGGTAAAGTCGCCGTCGAAATGGCGCTCCGACAGCCAGATCGCGTCCGCGCCATCGCCATGATCTCGGCGGCCATTCTGACAGACGACGAACGCGCCCAATTCCGTGATATGTTCACGCCCATCCCGCTCGACGAGGCTGGCACACGGTTCACCCAGATGTGGCAACGCATCAAAGACCATCGCGGGGCCGGCATGACGCTCGAAATGATGGCCGAATCCCTGTCCATGAACCTGATGGGCGGGGAAGCTTATGAATGGGGTCACAAAGCCGCCTTCGACCATGGCAAGCCTTTCGAAGCTGCCATTGCCAAACTCCCCCATCGCATCACTATTCTAAATCCCGCCGACATGTTGCAAGAAACCACCCGCCGCGCGAGCGCCCTCATGCACAATGGCGAAGTGATCGAATGTCCAGACTGGGGCCAAGGCTGTATGGACGCCTATCCCGCAAATGTCGCTGATCTGGTGCTCTCGAGGCTCGACGCCAGCAAACGGGCGAGCCGCTAAGCGGCCACTTCGGCGACGTGTTCCAAGTCAGCTGCCGGCTCGATCCCATGGCCATAGCGATACTTGCCCAGAAACAAGAGCGGCAGCGTTGCAAAGAACAGAATGATCGCCGCCGAGGTTAGCGTATAGGTCCAGTCCTTGCCCGTCAGAGCGCCCGTCTCCCAGAACATCACAGTCAGCCCGCGCCCTTCGGCAAGGTTTACCATAATGCCCGGCCCGAGGCCCGCACCGAGCGCAAAGAAGCCATAGATCGCGCCATAGATCGCCGAATAGTTCCGCATCCCGAAATAGCGCGATACCATGAAGGCCATGAAATCATATTCCACGCCCGCCCCAAATCCGATCATCAAAATGGACACTTGCACTGCAAACACGCTGGGGTCGGGCTGGCCAAGCATCCACAATGCAATCGCAGGCGAGGCCAGAAACACAAAGGCTACGCCCGGCGCCCAGAACCGGTCAATCAGATAGCCGCCAATCGTCCGCCCTGCCAGCACCGCAAGCCCCGTCAAAGTGGCAAGCCCCACCGCGCGGCTCATATCAAAACTGCCAGAGGTCAGCACCCGCTCAATGTTCGGAATAATTGCGCCCACCGCATAGGAGATCGGAATAAAACTCAAAGCCAGAAGCCAGAACCGCCAGTCTTTCAGCGCCGCGTTCAGCGTCATGCCCGGCGCCACTGCCACCGTCCCGTCCGCATCGCGCTTGATCGCTGGCGGATCTGTTCGAATGTCTCCAAAGATCAGGCTACCTACCGGAATGAGCACCAGTGCGCAAAACAGGAAAGCCACCGCATATTCCAGCTGCATTCCGTTCGCTGCCACTTGCGGGATCACTTCGCTCAGCGCCAGCCAGATGAAACCGATCAGCCCAGCGAGCGAAATGCCCAGCACTGGAAGCTTCCATTTTGTGATCGACGCATCGCGTGCCGGTTCGTCGTCAATGTCGCGCAAAGTCAGAAAGGCGATGGGCAGCACAATGATAATCGGCAGGAAACCGAGCGCGATATAGGCTGTGCGCCAATCGGTCAGCGTGACGACATATTGCGTAAAATACTTCGCCAGCGCCCCGAACACACCCGTCGCAATCAGCGCCACTCCAAGTGCGATGCCGCGATTTTTGTCAAACCAGTTGGCCACAGGGCGCGTAAACGTGATCGGCAAAGTTCCCGACCCCGCCGCCGCCATGAGCAGCCACAACAAAACATAGAGCGTCTTCGATCCCGTGTTCAAAGCCAAGGCCATGAGCGACAAGCCGAACGTGACAATCGAGATGAGCGCAACGCGCCGCGCGCCGAACTTATCGGTCAATATACCAATCACCGGTGCCATAATCACAGCGCCCAACGTGTAAATCGCAAGCGCCGTCAAAATGTCGCCAGCGGTCCAGCCAAGCGGGCCAAATTCAGCCAGAAGCGGCGGAATGAAAATACCGATCGTATAGAATGGCAAAGGTGACATGCCGAGGCCAACGCCAATAGAGGCAGCGCT
>CALLUH010000113.1 GCA_938011445.1 uncultured Hyphomonadaceae bacterium | reverse complement strand
AACGGTTCGGACAGGACATTGATGTCGTAAAACGTGCCTGACAGAAACGTTAGCGGCACAATGACAAAATTCGAGATCGTCGCCAGATTGTCAAACTTGTCCGCCCAGATGCCGCCCATCGCGCCGCACGCGCCGAGTATGATCGCCGCGCACAGGCCAAACCAGATGATCGCCAGCGGGTGCCTGAGCGGCAGGTCCGCAAGCGGGGAGAGATGGATGGCAAGCCCCGCAATCACGGCGACCATCAGCCCGCGTGTTGCCGCGCCTGCAATAAAAGCAATGGTCAGTTCGAGTGGCGAGAGCGGCGGCATGAGGAAATCAACATAGCTGCCCTGAACTTTGGAGATGACCAGAGACGAGGAGGAATTGGCAAAGGCATTTTGCAGGATCGCCATGATTAGCAGGCCCGGCGCGAGAAAGTCGCCATAAGCCAGCCCTTCGAAATCACCCGACAGATTCCCGCGATTGCCAAAGGCCAATTGGAACACAGTCATGAACAAAAGCGTCTGCACAATGGGGGCAACCAAAGTCTGCTTCCACACGGTCAAGAATCGCGCCACCTCTCTTTTGTAAAGGGTCCAGAGGCCCAGAAGGTTCAAACGGCCATAGACGCGCACGGGCGGCGGGGTCGAGGCGGCGCTTCTGGCAGCTCTATCCGCCGCACTGTCCAGAGGAGCGGAAGGTGATTGGGCGTGTAAATCTGTCATGGGGCGGGTTTAGTCGCGTTTTCTCGCTTTGACGAGGCTTGGTTTTTTCTTTTTCAAGCCACAAGATGTTGATTCTCCTGTGGACAACCCAAACCTTATATTGTGTTTCTCCTCCCGTTGCGCCACCATATATTGAGTTAACGGCCCGTAGTGACACACCGCCAACACTACATATAGGGCGACGGAAAACCGTAAAGGAGTTGAAAATGGCATGGACCGAAGACCGAATCGACGTTCTGAAAAAACTATGGGCCGAAGGTCACAGCGCGAGCCAGATCGCCAAGCAATTGGGCGGGGTTACACGCAATGCGGTCATCGGCAAAGTACACCGCTTAGGCCTATCCGGACGGGCCACGCCATCGCGGCCGGTTAAGCGTCCACCGCCACTGGCAAGGCCAAAGCCGCAAGTTGCCGCTGATGGGTCAGTGCGCAGGCCGACACCTTCGCCGGTTCAGCGACCGGCCGCTGCACGTCCTGCCGCCGAAACCGTGCGCGCGGTCGAGAAAGCTGCCATGGCTGCGCTTCCGCCGATGCCGATTAATGGCGAAGCTGCAACCATATTGACGCTCCGCGATTCGATGTGCAAATGGCCGATAGGCGACCCTGCGGACCCGTCTTTTGCGTTTTGCGGGCGGAAATCCGATTGCGGCCCTTATTGCAAAGATCACGCGCAAGTAGCCTTCCAGCCCGCCCGAAAACGTGAACGTAAGAAACCGATCACCTACACCCAGCGCATTGCTGGCTAAGTTTCAGATCAGCCCGTTCCCCATCGGAATGGGCTGATTTTATTTCGAGGCCCGAAGCGCATAACCGGCCGAACGGACAGTGCGGATCGGATCTTCACCAACGCTTTTGAGGATCTTGCGCAAACGTCCGACATGAACATCGACGGTGCGCAATTCGACATAGACTTCCGAGCCCCAAACCGCATCAAGCAATTGCTCGCGTGAAAAGACGCGGCCCGGATACTGCATAAAGTGATCTAGCAGACGATATTCGGTGGGCCCCAAATGCAAGTCCTGCCCACCCCGTTTGACGCTGTGGGACACGCGGTCCATTATGATGTCTCCAACCGTTAGAAGATCATCTGCCAGTCCAGGACGGATACGGCGCATTACAGCCCGAATGCGTGCCATCAGCTCGGTGGTTGAAAACGGTTTGGTAATGTAATCGTCTGCGCCGGTATCGAGCCCGCGCACACGGTCGGTTTCTTCAGAACGCGCGGTGATCATGATAATCGGCAGATTCTTGCTGGATGTTCTGTTGCGCACCCGACGGCATACTTCAATGCCCGGCACTTTGGGCAACATCCAGTCGAGCAATAGAAGGTCAGGCAAGCGCTCTTGCAATAGCAAAAGTGCCTCCTCGCCATCTGCCGCAATCGCAGTTTCATATCCTTCGCGCTCAAGATTATATTGTAATAATTCGCTTAGCGATGGCTCATCTTCTGCAATCAGAACGAATGGGATCACACGCCGTCTCCGCCAGCCTGGACATTAAGCGAATCCAGTTTGGGTCGGGCATGCTGATTGAGATAATCACCCTTGACGCAAAAATAAACCAGCTCGGCAATATTGGTGGCATGATCGCCAATGCGTTCAAGGTTCTTTGCCATGAACAGTATATGTGCGCCCGCGCTGATCGTGCTGGGATCTTCAATCATATAAGACAGGACTTCGCGGAAATAGCTGTTGTAATAATGATCAATATCTTCGTCGTCTTCCCAAACCTGCAGCGCCAGTACATCATCGCGATTGCCATAAGCATCGAGCACGCTAGCCAATTGTGCCGCGACAAGCCCACCCATGCGGGTAACGCCCTTCAGGACACTGCGCGTGCGCACGGTCTCCATCACGCTGGCCCGCTTTGCTATGCTTTTGGACAGATCCCCAATACGCTCCAGCTCATTTGAAATTTTCAGGGCCGCAAGCACTTCGCGTAAGTCTCGGGCCATAGGCTGCCGGCGCGCCAGGATCTCGGTAATCCGGCGCTCGATGTCCGCTTCAAGCGCATCGACATCATCATCGCTTTTTACGATCTGTTCAGCGCGGGCGCGGTCTACGGCAACCGTAGCAGTGCACGCATCCATGATCATCGCTTCAACCATGCCGCCCATACGCAAGATATCGGCCGAGAGGCTTTCCAGCTCGTCGGTAAATGCAGTTACAATATGATCGTTCATTGCTGGACTCCTCGAATAACCCACCGGATACAGCGGATCTAGCGGTCATTGGTGAACCTATTATGACAAGGTATCACAGCGAGGCCAAGGCTAGCGATCCGGCGGAGCCGCTTTGAACCAGACAGTAAATAAAGCACCCTCGCCAAGTCGGCTTTCGACAGCCAGTCCGCCATGATGGTGGGCCATAATGTGTTTGACGATGGCCAGACCAAGCCCTGTGCCTTCTACCGGACCGCCGCGGCTATCGTCGACCCGGAAAAAGCGCTCACCAAGACGCGGCAGATGTTCAGGCGAAATACCGACACCCCGATCACGAACGCTGAACCAGATGGTTCCATCTTTCTCGTCGCCTGCGGGCGAGGAAACCAATACGGCACGGCTCGCGCCTTCCCAAGAGCGCGCCATGAACGGGGGCTGTTCAGGATCTAATCGCCCGGCACTTACCGATATTTCGCCTCCTTCAGGCGAATATTTAATCGCATTTCCGACAAGGTTCTGAACCACTTGTTTTATCTCGCTTTCAGCGCCAATCACGGCCATGCTATTGGCGGCCTCTTCGGTGTTTTCGGGCCACTGCACAGAGACTTTAATTTTCTGGCGTTTTGCCAGATGTCCCATCGCCTCAAGGCATTCAGGCAGGGTCTGGCGCAAGTCAATTATCGTATCGGGAACTTCGTGTGAGCCCAGCTCGATACGCGACAGGGAGAGCAGGTCGGAGATCAAACCGCGCATATGGCTGGCTTGTTCGGCAATGATATCAATAAAACGGGGCCACGCATCCTTATCGTCTTTGGCCACGCCTTGCATGGTTTCAACGAAGCCGGAAATGCTCGTTAATGGGGTTCGTAATTCATGACTGGCATTGGCCAGAAAGTCAGCACGCGCGCGCTCGGCCCGCCTGACAGGCGCCAAATCGGTCAGGACAATCAGAATGTCTGGCTGGGCCTGGTGGTCGGTCAGTGCCGTTATGTGAGCGGACCAGCTTTGGCCCGGATGGCGAGCGGGCACAATTTCACACGCCGAGCTCTCGCCGCGCTGACGCACATCTGAAATACCTCCCAGAAGCCGCGGATGGCGCAGGCTGGCAACAGGCGGTACCGTGTCAATGTTGAGGCTGAACAGCGCCCCGGCGGAAGAATTGAAGGCGGTGATCTGATTGTCCTTCACGATCAAGGCGGGCTGGGACAGTGCGAGCACGAGGTCACGTTGGGCTTTTTGAATAGACGCATGCCGATCAATTGGATCGACGGTATGCTGTAATGGCGCAGCCCGATCTCGTTCAGCGTCCACTGTCCTTGCATAAGCGAGAAGACAAGCTGCTCCCAGGACCGCTGCCAAGCTGGCTGCGCCCCAGCCAAGTCCACCAAACAGGCAAAGCGCGATCAAAAGTACAATGAACCCCGAAATGAGTCCCCATATGTCCCGTTGGCGCAATTGTTGTGTCCCGATACTGGTTAGACCGCTTGATCCATCACGTTCATGTGCACTGATTTCACACGGACAATGCGTTAGCAATATCCTATTATTTCCCATGATAGAAGATTTGCCGAACAGCCTCTTAATTAATTATTGAACTTCGATAATTATTAATTGATATTCGTGTGATACCTGTGATATTGGCTGAGCCTAGGAGGACACAGAACGTGGCGAAAGCGACACATACCGCGATTTTGGCGGCAGTTTTATTATGCGGCTGCGCTAGCACTCAAGAATTGCTCACAGGGCCAAAACATGATGCAATCCCGCAACTGCCTGAGATTCCTGCAGAATGGACCGCTGCGGGGGTGGTTGGAGATGCGCCCGAAGGGGACTGGTTGTCACAATTTGACGATCCGACAATGATGGCTCTCGTCAATGAGGCGATAGCCAATAATCCCAATATTCAGGCGGCTGAGGCGCGTGCACGCGGTGCGCGCGAAACCGCAAGAGCTGTTTTCGGCCGGTCTTTGCCATCGGTCAATTATTCCTTCAACAATGCTTATAGTACGAATTTTTCTTCTACTGCGCTCGGTGGCGGTGTCGTGGTCGATGGTCGTTTCTCGCAACCTAATTTTTCGCAACAGTTCCAGTTTGCCTGGGAGCTTGATTTGTGGGGACGGGTGCGCGCATCAAACCGTGCGGCCAAGCAAGATTTTCAAGCCTCGCAAGCCGACTTTGCCGCTGCCCAGCTTTCGATTGCCGGTCAGACGGCCACCGCATGGATCAATCTAAACTCGTCCTTGCAGCAATTGGAAGTGGCGCGCCGGACCAATGAGGCCCGTCAACGCATTGTCGAGCTAACAGACCGCCGCTTTGGCCGCGGTCTCTCCACAGCGCTTGACGTGCGTACGGCCCGCACCCAGCTTGCCACCTCCGAAGCGCTGATTGCCGGTCAGGAAAGGGCAACGCTCGACGCTGCCCGCGTCCTTGAAGTGTTGCTGGGGCGGTATCCAAGTGCGGAAATAGCGACGACCGGCATTGTTCCAATGCTTGATGACATCACCCTACTCAGCAATCCGACGCTCCTGCTCGCACGTAGACCCGATATTGCTGCCGCAGAGGCCAGATTGGAAGCGGCGGGCCTGCGGGCGGAACAAGCAAGACTTGCGCTCCTGCCAGCCTTTCGGGCATCTTCGGCAATCTCCAATTCCTCCAGTATCGAATTTGCCGACATATTCGATCCGCAACGCATAAGCGCGAACATTGTTGGTGCGCTGACCCAAACCATTTGGGCGGGCGGCTCACTAAGAGCGGACAAAAAGGCTTCCTATGCCAATGCCGAGGCGACGGCTGCGACCTATACCAACACCGTGCTCACTGCCTGGCGCGAAGTGGAAGATACGCTCGCAGCAGACGGGTTTCTGGAACGACAGCTTCAAGCCCAGATCCGGGCGCTTGATGAAGCGCGCCAGGCAGAAGAACTGGCCACCCGCCAATATCAGAACGGTCTGGTTTCAATCTTTAATCTTTTACAATCCCAGACCACACGCTTAACCTCTGAAACAAGCGTGGTTCAAGCCACCGCAGCACGTGCAATCAACAGAGTGAATTACCATATGGCTCTGGGCGGCGGGGTAGACCAACGCACCGCAGCCAATCCGACATCTATTTCCGGAGTGACACCATGAGACGCATTCTTGCCATCCTGATACCGATTGTTACGCTTATAGTGATCGGAATGGTCGCCTTTCACTTTCTTGACAAGTTCAAGCCCGAGACAGAAAAGTCGGATGCGCTTCCTCAGGCACTGGCCGTGTTTGCCCAGCAAATCGAGCGACGCGATTTTGATTCAGTGGTAACTGCACAAGGCGAGGTGCGCCCACAAATCGAGATCAATGTGACCCCGCAGGTTGGCGGGCGTATCTCGTTCGTGTCGCCGAATTTTGTCGATGGCGGCTTTATCCCCAAAGGCCAGATCATCGCGCGGATCGACAAGGCAGATTTCGAGCTTGCCGTCGTTCGCGCTAAATCCGGCGTTGCGGCCGCACAGCAGCGGCTCGCCCGTGAGCAGGCCGAGGCCGATTTGGCACTGCGTGATATTCAGGATCTAGGGCTGTCAGACTCAAGCCCGCTTGCCCGACGCGAGCCACAATTGGCCGAAGCGCAGGCGTCGCTTGATTCGGCCTATGCGCAATTGAGCGAAGCCAATCTTGCGCTCGAACGGGCTGCGATCCGTGCGCCATTTGATGGCCGCGTACGCGAGAAGACCGTTGATATTGGCCAGTTTGTTACGCCGGGCCAATCGCTCGGACGTATCTTCTCAACCGAAATTGTCGAAGTTGCATTGCCCCTTACAGATGCACAAATGGGTCAATTGGGACTTCCACTGGCTTATTCCGAGACCAAAGCTGCGCCCGGTCCTGAAGTGCGTTTCTCGGCGACGGTTGGCGGACGGGTGCGAAACTGGACCGGACGGATCACACGCACCTCTGCTGCGCTCAACGCCCAGTCAAGATTGATCAATGTTTTTGGAGTGGTTGAAGACCCTTATGGCGCTGGCTCATCGGGAGACGCGCCCATGGCACCGGGCCTGTTCGTTACCGCGTCGATTATTGGCGACACGGTTGAAGATGCAATCTGGGCACCGCGATCCGCGCTGCGCGGGGACAATGATCTCTATCTCGCCAATGATGACAAGACGGCGCTTAGCATTCGCAAAGTCAATGTGCTCTATAGCGATCAAACCGGTGCCTATATTGCCGACGACATTCCTCAAGGGTCTCTGGCCATCACCTCACCCATTCCCGCGGCAACAAACGGCATGCGATTGCGTATACAGGAACGCTTGGCCGACGGCACTATTCTTGAGCCACCCAAAGACAAGCAGCCAGCGGATGGCGAGACCGCAATTGCGACAGGCGGCGGCGCTTCAACAAGCTCGGGAGCATCCGAATGAGAGGCATCGTCTCATGGTTTGCTGCCAATACGGTGGCAGCGAACCTCTTAATGTTCGTCGCGCTGGTTGGCGGAACCATAAGCTTCAATCTGATGGAGCGCGAACTTTTCCCCACCGTTGAGGTCAATGGCGCATCGGTCTCGATCGCCTGGCAGGGGGCATCACCAGAAGATGTCGAAGATCAACTCGTTAGCCGGATCGAGGAAGCCATTGCCGATATTGATGGCATCAAACGGATCACAAGCTCGGCTCGTGAAGGGGTCGGCAGCGTCAATATTCAGGGCGAGACGGACATTGACATGGACCGTCTGGTCGATGAGGTCGAACGCCGTGTCGCCCAGATCAACAATCTGCCCCAAGCCGCCTTCCAACCCCAAGTCCAGCGCTGGGAAGCCCGCCAGCCCTATTTCGCGATGACTGTACATGGCAATGTCGATGCCCGCACGCTGAAACGGACCGCAGAACAGGTTCGCGACGATATTGCTGCGCTGCCGGGCGGCCAATTGGCAACGGTCGATGCCACGCTCGGCGAAGAAGTTTCTATTGAAGTCACCGAAGAAAGCTTACGCCGTTACGGGCTGACCTTCGCTGATATAGCCACTGCCATTCGCAGATCATCGGTCAATTCGTCGGGCGGTCAGGTGCGCACCGATGTCGGAACCGTCGGCATTCAAACCCGCCAACAGGCCGACACAGCGGTCGAGTTCGGCAATATCATTATCTCGCAGACCATGGAGGGCGGCATTATCCGCGTTGCCGACGTCGCAACCGTCGTGGACGGTTTTGTCGATGGTGATCTGGAAGCGACCTATAATGGCGAGCGGACCGCTTTTGTTTTTGTCAATCCGCCTGACAAGATGGATATTGTAAATTTTACCAAAGGCTTTCGCGATTATATCGAAGACAGCGCGGATGAACTGCCTGCCGGTATCAGCATAGATCTTTTGTTTGACAATTCGGAAGCCTTTGACGACCGGATGAACACAATTATGAGTTCAGCCCTATTGGGCGCTTGTCTGGTGCTGATCATCCTCATCCTATTCTTGCGCCCGATTGTGGCGTTCTGGGTGACGATTGGGATCATTACGGCTTTTGCGGGCGGGACGTTCCTGCTGCCATTCTTCGGTGTCTCGTTCAACTTCCTGTCTCTGTTTGCAGTTCTGCTCGTTATCGGGGTGATTGTGGATGATGCGATCGTTGTTGGCGAAAACATTCACAAAGAGGTCGAAAGCGGACGGCATACGGGGCTAGACGCGGCAAGAGTGGGCACGCATGCGGTCATGAAACCCGTGATCTTTGGCGTGCTGACCACGATTATCGCATTCTTGCCCTGGGCCTTGATTTCAGGGCCAACCCGATCCTTTACCGAACAGATCAGCTTTGTTGTTATTGCGGCGCTCTTGTTCTCGCTGATCGAGTCGCTCCTTATCCTCCCTGCGCACCTCTCGCACATGAAGCCCCAGCGCTATGACGGCTTTGTCGGGAAGATCACCAAAATCCAAAGGCGCATCGCTGACAGCCTGATCTGGTTTGCCAATCATCTCTACAAGCCTGTCCTCGAACTCGCCATTCGTGCAAGATATGCGACCGTCATCCTGTTCTTCCTGATGTTTACCTTAGCCAGTCAGTTGGTGAGCCTTGGCTATGTCCCGATGCGATTCTTCCCTGAGATCGAGGACGATCTGGTGCAAATCACAATCGAATTGCCCGAAGGCACGCCGTTCTCGCGCACAGAACAGGTCCGCGACCAGCTCGAAAGTGGCATTCTCCGCGCCGGCACACAGCTTGACGAACGCTACCCAGTTCTGGAAGACGGCTTCATTCGCGGGCGAACACTTGTTGCATCTGACCGGCGTGTGCGCGGATGGATTGCCCTTGTGCCCCCCGAAGAACGTCCTGACGGCGCGTCCACGAAAGAAGCGGCGGAGGCGATGCGTGATGCGGTTGGTGCTATCCCGGACGCTGAAGACATCAGTTTCAATTTCACATTCAATGATAATGACACCCGCATCACATTCGCGCTCAATCACCCCGACCTTGAGGTTTTGCAAGCGGCCACGGCGGATGTGCGCAATCAATTGGCCAAATATGACACGCTCTATGACATAGGCGACAATCTCTCCGCTGCCGCCGAAGAGATCAGGATTGCCTTGCGGCCCGGCGCGGAAGCGCTAGGGATCACGCTTGCCGATGTCAGCACTCAAGTCCGCCAAGCCTATTTTGGCGAAGAGGCCCAGCGTCTTGCCCGCGATGGCGAAGATGCGCGTGTCATGGTGAGGCTGAGCGAAGAGGATCGTTCCGATCTCGACAGCGTTCAGAATTTGCGCATCCGAACCGCAGACGGCCGTGAACTGCCATTGGCACAAGTTGCCGATCTGTCTTTTGCACCCGGCGTCAATCGCATCCAGCGCCGCGATCGCGTGCGGTCTGCGCGGGTCTTTGCGGAAGTGATTGGTGATACCCGCGGGCAGATCATGAAAGATATGGGCGAGAATTACTGGCCGGGCTTTGCAGAACGCTTCCCAACCGTTACGCGCAATCGCGCAGGCGGTTTTCAAGATCAGCAGGAATTTTTCGCCGAACTCCTATTGCTTGGCGGCGGCGCTCTGCTGGGCATGTATATTCTGCTCGCTGTGGCGTTCAAATCATATGCGCAGCCTTTGTTGCTGATGACAGCCATTCCGTTTGCCTATGCGGGCGCGGTGTTTGGTCACTGGTTGTTTGGCGTGCCGATGGCCATGTTCTCGATCTTTGGGATTGGCGCGGCGGCCGGTGTGGTCATCAATGACAATCTCGTACTTGTGGATTTCGTTAATAAGCGGCGCGAACATGGCGCAGGTGCAGTGCAGGCGCTCGTGGATGCGGGCGTTTCGCGGTTCCGGCCTATCCTGCTGACCTCGGTAACGACTTTTGTTGGCATCCTGCCGCTTCTGGCCGAACGCTCGATCAATGCACAATTTCTCAAACCAATGGTCGTCTCACTTGGCTGTGCGGTGGTGTTTGCCGTGTTTGTTTCGCTTTTGATGGTGCCCGCCCTTTACGCTGTCGGCACGGAAGTAGGCCGGGCCTTCAAATGGCTATATCGCGGGCAACCTTATCGCTCTATCGGAGAGACTTATGAGGGAGAAGTGTTTGAAGATAGTGATGAAGACGGACGAAGGCCTGCCCCGCACCAAGCCCCTGCTGAGTAGACATTTGCGTCAAAACGGTATTAGGTGAATTTTTGTATCTATCGAGATAATATCAGCGAGGCCCCCATGAAACAGCTCCTGCTTGCAACATCAACTCTGGCCATATTGGTCGCCTGTGCGCCCGCCGAAAAAGCCGAACCGGAGGTCACAGCGGCACCTATTGCTGCGGCCTCAGACTTTGTTCCGCACCCGGTCGAAGTGCGTGGGCGTGACGAGTGGGGCGCGTTCGGGATTGATCTGGAATCGGTCAAGGCGTCTGTAAGCCCGGGCACAAATTTCTTTGAGCACGTTAATGGCGTCTGGCTCGACGAATTTGAAATGCCTGAAGACTCTTCGCGCTATGGCGGGTTCACCATCTTGCGCGAAAAGTCGGAAGGCCGCGTACGCAATATTATCGAGGAACTGGCCGCAGCCTCGCCGGGCGTGGACACGCTTGAGGGCAAAATTGCTGCTGTTTATAATGCTTATATGGATGTCGAGGCGATCGAGGCGAATGGCATGGCGAATGCGCGGGCCTTCCTCGAAGAGATTGCGGCGATCTCGTCTTATGAAGATCTGGCACGGATTTTCGGTTCCAGCGGCTTCAGCTCGCCCGTTGGCGGCTTTGTTGATCTCGATTCCAAGCAGCCTGATACCTATATCTTCCAAGTCACCCAGTCTGGGCTTGGCCTGCCTGACCGCTCTTATTATCTTGACGATACGGAAGCGAATGAAGGCATTCGGGCGGCCTATCGAAAATATCTTACCGTTTTGCTTGCCGAAGCTGGCTATGAGAATGTTGGTGCAACGGCGGATGTAGTGCTTGCTCTGGAAACCCGTATTGCTGCCGAACATTGGGACCGGACCATCAGCAGAGACCGCAATCTGACCTATAACAAGTTGAGCCGTGACGATGTCTTGAAACTCGGCGCGGGCTTTCCGGTTGCCGCGATGCTTGGAGCGATTGGGGTCGATTCCCAAGATTACATGCTGGTTCGCCAGATTGCCCCGACAGAAACAGAAATTGCCGAGCTAGGTCTGACGGCCGAGCAGCTTGGCAAACTTGGCGGCGGGATTGAAGGCCTTTTCCGGGTTGCAGCGGAAACCGATCTCGATACATGGAAAGCCTATCTGACGGCGCACTTCCTATCCGATAATTCTGCCGTACTGCCGGCTGTGATCGATAATGCCGCCTTTGAAATGTATGGCATGACCTTGCGCGGTCAGGAGGTTCAACGAGACCGCTGGAAACGCGCGGTGGGTGCTGTGGAAGGTGCCCTTGGCGAGGGCGTAGGGCAGATCTATGCCGAACGACATTTCCCTGCCGAGAACAAAACCGCAATGGACGCGTTGGTCGAAAATCTGCGCCGGGCCATGGCCGCAAATCTTGATGACATCTCGTGGATGGGCGAGGACACCAAAGTGGAAGCGCGTGATAAGCTGGCAAAGTTTGCACCCAAGATCGGCTTCACCGAAAAGTTCGAGACCTATGACACACTCAATGTCTCAACCGATAATGCACTTGGAAATGCTGTTGCGGCCAATGACTGGGCTTTCCGCGAAAATCTTGCCAAGCTCGGACAGCCATTAGACAAGACAGAATGGTTCATGTTCCCTCAGACGGTGAACGCCTATTACTCACCCGTGCGCAACGAGATTGTTTTCCCCGCAGGGATTTTGCAACCACCCTTCTTCAATGTCTCGGCGGATCCGGCGGTTAATTATGGTGCAATTGGCGGCGTCATCGGCCATGAAATGGGCCACGGCTTCGATGATCAGGGCGCAAAATCGGATGGCGACGGCTTCCTGCGCGACTGGTGGACCGAAGAGGACAGCGCTGCTTTCAAAGCGCTGACAGATGCGCTGGTCGAGCAATATAATGGCTTCTGCCCGCTTGATGACGGCGAAACTTGCGTCAATGGTCGGCTCACGCTTGGCGAAAACATTGGCGACCTTGGTGGCCTGTCTATGGCTTATCGCGCCTATCAGATCAGCCTGAACGATGAAGAGGCCCCGATAATTGATGGCCTGACCGGCGATCAGCGCTTCTTCATGGCTTGGGCACAGGTCTGGCGAAATAAAATCCGAGACGAGGCTTTGGCTCAGCAAATTATTGGCGATCCACACGCTCCGGCCCGCTTCCGCGTCAATGGTGTCGTGCGTAATTTTGATGAGTGGTATGCAGCGTTCGGTGTGAGCGAGGATGACCCGCTTTATCTACCGCCAGAGCAGCGCATACGCATCTGGTAATCAATTGCGCAATCTTGAACAGAGTCGGCTCTGCGCGTGCGGGGGCCTTCGAGGCAGCCTTTCTGTGTCTGAAAATGGCATAGAATTAATCTGGTAAACGGTAATTTTTTCCACTTTGAATTTGTCAAACATGGGCGAACGCGTTCAGATAGATCTCCATAACAAAACCAGAAGGGGATTATATTTATGGCTATTATGAAATCAGAGCAGATCATGTCAGAATCGAAGAAAAGCTTCGAGGATGCTATTCAAGTCGCTGTCACGCGCTTCTCCAAGACCGTGCGCAATCTGCGCTCAGCCAATGTGAACAATATGTCAACTGTCATTTCGAACGGTAAAGTTGTCACCTATCGGGTCAATCTTCAGATGACGTTTGAAGTCGGCGAGCCCCGTAAGACGGCTGCCAAGAAGAAATAGACCAGATTGGGCGAAACCTTCGTCAGAAACGGACAAGCCCCAAGGTCTGCATGGATGTGCGCCTTGGGGCTTTTTCAATGCGTGTCGGACATTACCATATCCGCTGAGCGTAATATGGCGCCAATCTTCATAGCTCACCTTATAAATAGCGAAACAGGGTCTTGACCTAGACGCGCCTTAGAGGTTCTTTCTTCGCAGGCGCAACATTCATGCAAGGACACCCCACCCATGTCGCAATCTGATCCGGTCGTAATTGTTGGTATGGCCCGCACCCCAATGGGCGGCCTTTTGGGCGAACTGTCTTCTTTCTCGGCCAATGAGCTTGGCGCCGTCGCGGTCAAGGCCGCTGTTGCCGAAGCAAAGCTTGGCCCTGACGAGGCGGACGAGATCATTATGGGCAATTGCCTACCCGCAGGCCAAGGCCAGGCACCCGCCCGCCAGTCCGGCTTCAAGGCTGGCATGGACAAGGCGCTTGAGGCGACTACGATCAATAAGATGTGCGGCTCGGGCATGCAGGCCGCCGTTATGGGCCGCAATGCTATCCTCGCAGGCGAAGCCAATATTGTGATCGCAGGTGGCATGGAAAGCATGACCAATGCGCCGCACCTGATAGACGTTCGCAAGGGCCACAAATACGGTCAAATGGGCGCGCAGGACCATATGGCGCTTGATGGGCTGACCGACGCTTATGCGGGCGGACCGATGGGCAATTTCGCCGACATGATCGCCACCGAATACCAGTTTACCCGCGAGCAGCAGGATGCCTATGCACTCGAAACCCTCGCGCGTGCTCAAAAGGCCACTGAAGACGGTAAGTTCAAGCGCGAGATTGCGCCGGTCACGGTCAAATCCCGCAAAGGCGAAACCACATTGGAAACCGATGAGCTGCCGCGCACGGCACGGCCGGACAAAATCCCTCAGCTTCGCCCCGCCTTCTCCAAAGACGGCACTGTGACAGCAGCCAATGCCTCAGCTATCTCCGATGGTGCTGCCGCACTTGTGATGATGCGCCAGTCGGAAGCGGAAAAGCGCGGGCTGACCCCGATTGCCAAGATTGTCTCGACCGCCGCCCATGCCCATGAACCGGAATATTTTACCACAGCACCTGTGCCCGCCATGAAAAAAGCCTTGGAAAAGGCTGGCTGGACCAAGGACGATGTCGATCTCTGGGAAGTCAACGAAGCGTTTGCCGTCGTACCCATGATTGCCATGAAAGAGCTTGGCATTTCGCATGACAAGCTGAACGTCAATGGCGGGGCCTGCGCAATGGGCCACCCAATTGGCGCATCCGGTGCACGCGTGCTGATCACCCTTCTGGCGGCGATGGAAGATCGCGACGTAAAGAAAGGCATGGCCAGCTTATGCATTGGCGGGGGCGAAGGCATCGCCATGGCCGTTGAGCGGGCTTAGAGCGCTCGGGGGCCGAGCTTTTCGGGGTTCCGCTTCCTACTGCGCGAGGCGAAGCTCGATCCGTTTGAGCGCGCGCAGGAGGGTAAGCTGATGCATCCGGCTTGCCAGAAACAGGCGTAACAATCCGTTGCCTAGAATCGCGGCAATCGCGGCTGCGGACCACAAAATTGTCAATCTGTCTGTCGGCGCATGAAACGCCTCCCAGCCAAACCAGATGGCCAAGCCAACCATGCCAAAGGCGGCAATCAGAACGCAAAGACCAACCCAACCCATCGGCCCTCGGAACACCGCCCCAAGCTGCGTAAAAAAGCCCTGACCGGATTCAAGGTCGGCGAGAAATTCCTCATCGGCCTGGCTGAGCATGGGACGTAATTTATCCTCAATTCTGGTCATATCTAATCTCCTTCCAAAGTAGCCTTTAGCTGGCCGCGGGCGTGGAAATACGCGACATATCCTCCCCAGAGGGCGGTCATAGCGCGGGTGATACAGGACAAGATATTAGGAACCAGCAATTCGTCAATGATCCGGTCCGCAGCGCTGAAGTGCAGAAAAGCGGTTTGTTGCCATTTGCCAGATAGTCGCCGCGCAATCGGGGTTTTCTCAATCCCCACGAACAAATTTAACACCGCAAAAGGACGTGGCCTTCTGTTTCCAGAAGGCCACGAAGGCACCCGTTCCCCTTAGAGAGCACCTAAAAGTCCAGACTTGATAAAGTCCCCAGTCTGACTGGTACTGTTACAACGCACCCGCCGTGAATACGGTCTGAATGTTATGTCATATATAAATCAGCTTGAATCTGTCAGTGTCTATGCCACCCGCAACATCCTATGATGACGGAGCAATGGCGTGTTCTGAATGATTGAAAAAATATGGCGCACGGTGCTAAGCTTGCCCAAGACAATGGAAACAAACACAATGGCAAATAGTAACGGTTACAATGACAATAGCGGACGACGGCGCTGGAGCATCTTCCTGATCTTTCTGCTTCTGCTGGGGTTTGGCGCGGTGGCGGTCTGGTTCTGGATAAATCAGGAAACGCCGAGCAATGCCAACCAGCCCATCGAGGTCAGCCACCCATCCCTCGAAGCTATCCCCGAACCGACAGCCTTAACCCGCAAGCCAGTATCTGACGAACAAGCTGTCGAAGCAGGTACGTTGAGCCGGTTTAATGATGAGCTTTGGCTCGAGTCGCGCAGTTTTATCGGCACTGACGAAAATGGCCGCACAGCCAATCTGCGCATCTATATTCTCAGTCAGGACTATGCATGGGCTTTCGGAGAAGGTCGAAGCGTTGAAAAGGAGACATCAGATATAGATTTGTCATCCCTGTTTGAGGGCGAGGATTTCCGCGATCGGTTTTGCACATCCGATCACCTTATGGCAATTGGCACCTCTTCATTTGAAGGCCCCCAAGAGCTTAACCACCGCCTTGCGCGCACCCGTGGACAAGCGCTGGTGGCCGCTCTGTCTCGTCTGAAATTATCCTGCGATACTGGCGGGCCAACCTTGCTGGCGGCAAGCCTTGGCGAGCATGCCGAGACCTCGCCTTGCCCGGGCCGTGCGCGTTGTCCCGAAGCCACCCAATCCCAGCGACGCATCCTGCTTGTCGGGGTTAATGGCAGCGAGGACGGTATCAATTATGATGAAGCCTTGTGGAGCGGCATGCGCAGGTTTGACGCCGGTGAAGACGGCTTCTTCCGTGATTTTCGGCTGGCTGACTATGATCAGTTCGAGGTTCTCGATTAGCGGGGCTTTGCGGCCGCTCTATACGTCATCTGTGGCCGGTGCCTGATCAAGAAATTCAAGCGGCAAGCTTGTTGTTCGCTTGGCCACGCGCATTACAATCCTTGACTGAACATCCGAGACGAGTTCAGAGTCAAGCAGCTTGTCGCGTAGAAAATCGTCATAGGCGTGCATATCTGTCGTCACCACGCGGATCACATAGTCCACAGCGCCGGTTACCGTCATACATTCGGACACTTCCGACCAACCTTGCACCATCGTCTCGAACGTGTCGAGATTGGCGCGATTGGGCAGAGAAAGCTTCACGCTCGCCATGACTTCAAAGTCTAGCCCGAGCAGATTTCGGTCAAGCAGGGTCACCCGTTTCTGAATGACGCCGTGTTCCTCCATCCGTTTGATACGCCGCCAGCAAGGCGATGATGACAGACCGACTTTCTCGGCAATTTCTGCCACCGACAATCCAGCATTTTCCTGTAGCAAGTCGAGAATTTTTGCGTCTACGCTATCTATTGTTTCCGGCACACGGCCTCCACTGAGCAACATATTTTAGTATAATTTGCCTATATTACTTAATATTTGAGCAGAGGGAAGCAATATTTACCCAAGCATAAAAGCAATGGCCATTTTGCAATTTTTGAACATCAACAGCCGATTGAAGATGGGACCGAACAAAGACTAGCAGACATAGCGGCCAGACTGTTCGCAAATCGCCATGGTCCGGTCAATCCATGCCCGAACCGCTTTGGCGCGAACGAAGACTGCCGTGTTATCCTCGGCGATTTCTGCTCGTGTGACTTGGGACAGGAGCCCAACCACGATCGGCCCCTTGCCAAAATCAACATAGAGTGGCGCACCGCTATCACCCACGTCGGGGCCGATCTCGCCGATAGGTTTGGTAACAAGGACCGCCTCGCCGACTTCCTCGAGACGAACTTGGCCGCCCTGAAAATAGCGTGATTTTCCATTGCGCCCCCATGCCGCAAGATAGGCATTATCAAAATTGGATGCAGAGAGTTGCAGGCTCTGATTTTCTATACGAGCCACGGGCACATTGGCAAAAGCAGCAACATCTTCAATATAGAAAAGAGCTATGTCATTGGGATAGCGATAGCGGCTGGTGCCGTGTGCGCTATGACAAAGCGCACGCTCGATCGGGATGAGCGTGCTATCGGCCGAATGAATATCAAGCGCTGGCGTCAGGACCATGGCCCCATAAACGGGCGTCCGCTTCACCTCGTCTTCAGCTTCAAAACAATGGGCTGCAGTCATAAACCAGTGCGCGGCGACCCGTGTGGCACCACAATGAGACCGGTCCGAGCCCAAGGGCGAGTGAATAAATTCGAGCTTCACAATACCCGGATGATTCTCAAGCTTTGGGAAGGTCACAGGCCTGTTTGTCGTAGCAGGGCCAGTACGCCCCTGATAGGTCTGGAACCAACCTTCCCTGACCGACAAATCAACCGCTTCAAGCTTCAGACAGTTTCGGACCCCAAAGCTCAAAAGCGCCTCACTTGGGAGCGGCGCTGTGCCCCAATGCTCAAGGGGGGTCTGAAACGGGAACCCAGGATCAGCGGGCAGTGGTGATGGCGAGAAGTGTTCGATGGCGGTATCAATCATTGAACGGGTCGGCACCCAACGGTCAACAGCTATGCCGCCAAGCATTGCTGTCAAAGCCAATGGCAAAACAATAAACAAGGATCGCATTCTGACACTCCCGCACGACGGATCTTTGGAGAATAGCATAGCGTGCAGAGCGGGCGGACCAAAACCTTGAGATGGGCAGCGAAACGAAGCTATTTTTCCGTGCGCGCCAAAGCATCTCTGATCAAACCAGCGGTCTCTGACACGCCGTAAAGCGCAACAAAACCACCGAAACGTGGGCCTTCGGATTGGCCGAGCAGCACTTCATAAAGCGCCTTGAACCAGTCGCGCAAGTTTTCAAATTCATGGGCTTTGCCGACCGAGAAGATCAATGTTTGCAGCGCTTCTGCGGTTGGATCGCCCGCATAGGTCTCAAGCTCGGTCGCCAGATCCTTGATCGCGGCACATTCTTTGCCGTCGGGCGCACGATAGGTCTTGGCGGGTCTTACAAAGTCCTCATAATAGGCAATGGCATAGCCTGCCAATTGGTCAGTTAGCGGGTGGCTCTCCGAGTTCGCCTCGGGGGCATAGCGGGTGATGAAGCCCCATAGCTGCTCTTTCGTCTCGGCGTTTGCGGCGCTGACAAGATTGAGCAGCAAAGCAAAGCTAACCGGCGAGGACCATTGCGGCGGCTGGCCATTATGGATGTGCCAGACAGGGTTTGCCAATTGCTTGTCCGGTGTCTCGCTATGGAATTTGTCGAGGAAAGCCAGATACTCGTCCACCGCTTTCGGGATGACGTCGAAATAGAGCTTTTTTGCCATACGCGGCTTCTGAAACTGGAACAGAGACAGGCTTTCCTGTGGGGCGTATTTCAGCCAGTCATCAACGGAAATTCCATTCCCCTTTGACTTGGAAATTTTGCGGCCGTCTTCGTCAAGGAATAGCTCATAGACATATTGTTGGGGTGGACGTTTGCCGAGGATCGAACAGATTTTGGAATAGATCGACGCATTGTCCTGATGGTCTTTGCCGAACATTTCAAAATCAATGTCGAGGGCTGCCCAACGCATGCCAAAGTCCGGTTTCCATTGAAGTTTACACGCCCCGCCTATTACCGGGAGCGTTACCTCTGATCCGTCCTCATCGTCAAAAGTGACAGTGCCGGCGTCCGCATCAACCGACTTCATCGGCACATAAAGCACGCGGCCCGATTCGGGCGAAATGGGCAGAAATGGCGAATAGGTCGCTTGTCGTTCTTCCCCGAGCGTAGGCAGCATAACGTCCATAATCGCCTGGTATTTTTCGAGCGCGCGGCGCAGCATGGGATCGTAAGTGCCGTTGCGATAAAGATCGGTGGCGGAGGCAAACTCATATTCGAAACCGAACCCGTCGAGAAAGGCCCGCAGCCGCGCATTCATATGATGACCATAGCTATCATGTGTGCCAAACGGGTCCGGTACGGCGGTTAGCGGCATTTGCAGATAGGGCTGAAGCGTTTCGGGATTGGGGACGGTCGGGGGCACTTTGCGCATGCCGTCCATATCGTCAGATAGGCAGATAAGCCTTGTTTCTATTTTGTTTTCGGTAAGTGCCATAAAGGCTTGGCGGACCATGCTCGTGCGCACGACTTCGCCGAATGTGCCAATGTGGGGTAGGCCCGAAGGACCATATCCCGTCTCGAACACAACAGGGCCGGTGCCACCGCGTCCTGCTTTTTGCATCTGCTCGCGGCGTTTGAGAATGGCGCGGGCTTGTTCAAATGGCCAAGCTTTGGCTTTTTCAGCATGGAGGGCAATATCGGTCATGGTGTCGGGCTCGAGGTGGAAATCGGAAGAAAATATGCGAATAAGTGACTAATCGCGTTTCAAATCTGCAATTTCGCCCTCAAGCACTTCGATGCGTTCGAGCGCACCTTGTAGCATTTGTTTCAGGGTTTCAAACTCTTCACGGCTTGCCAAATCCATATCGGCAACAAGGCGCGCGGCCTGGCTCTGCATCGCTGTGCGAGCTTCCTCGCCGACCGAACGGGCCGCGCCCATGGCTCCGGTCATTAGACCCGCAAGATCATCAAGCAGTGGATTTTGCTTTGTCATGAAGGTACTCCTTTGAAAACGGTCAAAACCCACCTAACAGATGGCGGGCGACCACCGAAGAGAAAAGATCGAAATCGTCATGTTTGCCGCACTCAAATTCCCTGAATTTAGCCCCTTTGTGTTCAGTATTGGCGGATTTCCGCTGCGCTGGTATGCGGTATCCTATATTTTGGGGCTGATTGTATCGTTTAGCTATGCCAACCAACTCGTCAAGCGACCTCACCTTTATGGCGTACCGAAAAGCCCCGTCAGCAAAGAGGATATGGACGATATTTTCACTTGGTCGCTGATCGGGATTATCCTTGGCGGGCGGCTCGGGTATCTATTTTTCTACACGCTGACAACGGCAAGCGGCCGCGAAGCGGTCGCCGCTGACCCTATGAGTTTATTGAGAATTTGGGATGGGGGATTGTCATTTCATGGCGGCTTTATCGGGGTCTGTGTCGTCATTCTGATTGTCTCGCGGATACGAAAAGTGCCGCTGCTGGCTTTTGCGGATATGGGGGCCATGATTGCGCCGATCTCGATTTTCTCGGTCAGGGTGCTCGGGAATTTTATGAATGCGGAGCTTTATGGACGCCATACTGACAGCGCGGTTGGCATGGTGTTTCCGGAGGGGATTGCGCAGAATTATTCAGGTCCGCCGGCGGCTTGGGATGCGGTGGAAAAAGCATGGGTCTATGCGGGGACAGAAATGCCGCGTCATCCGAGCCAGATTTACGAAGGTATCCTCGAAGGGCTGTTGCCGACGCTCATTCTCGGCGTGCTCGCCTTCCGGTTTGGCTTGCTCAAAAAACAGGGCCTGGCGGCCGGATTATTCTTTATCCTTTATGGCGTAGGACGTTCAATCTCTGAATTTTTTCGTGAACCCGATGCGCATATCGGTTTCCTACCCGGCGGGGCGACAATGGGCATGTTATTGTCAGCGCCGATGTGGCTGGCGGGCATCTTCCTGATTTGGATTGCGCTGAAGGAAAAGCCGCTCAGCGCGATGGATAAATAGGCATCCGACATGTCACTTAAGGACCGTCTGATCCGGCAAATCCGCATGGATGGACCGATACCGGTTTCGGCCTATATGCAGACCTGTTTGCATGATCCAAGCGATGGCTATTACGCAAATGGCGCGGGGCTTGGGCGTGATTTTATCACCGCGCCGGAGACGAGCCAGATGTTTGGCGAGCTGGTCGGGCTGTGGATGGTTGCGCAGTGGCAGGCTCTGGGCAGCCCCGAGCGGTTCAAGCTGGTCGAAATTGGCGGCGGGCGCGGCACGCTCATGGCGGACGCTTTGCGGGTGGCCAAGCGGTTTCTTCCTATGGAGCGCTTGCAGCTTATCCTTATTGAAGCGAGCGCGGAGCTGCGGCGGATACAGAGCGCGGCATTAGTGGGGTTTGACCCGCAATTTGTAGACGCTTTGACAGCGGTTCCCGACGGGCCAACCATTTTGATTGGGAACGAGTTTCTTGACTGTTTGCCCGCGCGCCAATTTGTCCGCGAGGGGGATGTCTGGCGGGAGCGGGTTGTCGGACTGGACGCGGCTGGCGGGCTGGCTTTCGGGATTGATCGCTCCGACTTATCCGCCGAAGACGCGGGCGCGCTTCCCCCTGCCCCGTTTTCAGGTGAAGCTGAGGTGCAACCCGGCCTTGAGGGCGTGGTTGACGGGCTTTCGGCTCGCGCGGAAAATAGCGATCCGTTTTATGCTTTGTTCCTTGATTATGGCCCTGACGCTGACTCTCCTAAAGACTCTCTTCGGGCCTATAAAGATGGCGAACAACTCCACCCGCTGGCCCTGCCCGGCAGCTCCGACTTGACGGTAGACGTTGACTTCACAAGGCTTTCCAAGCTAGCGCGGGACTCTGGATTGACAGTTTCCGGCCCCCTAAGCCAAGGGACGTTTCTTGGCGCATTGGGACTGCAAGCTCGGCTCGACACTTTGATCAAATCTCATCCTGACAAGGCTGATGCGCTGTTTGCGGGCGCACAGAAACTTGTCGCGCCGGACGGGATGGGCACACGGTTCAAAGTAATCTGTCTGGCGTCAGAGGGCTTGCCCGCACCGATTGGATTTGGCAAGGCTGGAGGATGACCCAGCCGCCCTCCACCACCGCGCCGAGCCTTGCGCATTTAGCTGCCATTTCGCATGGGTTTTTTGGCTCCCAAGGCGGGGTATCCACAGGGTTATACACAAGCCTGAACGCCGGCGCCGGCTCGGATGATGCGCCCGAGGCTGTGGCGGAGAACCGGGCGCGGATTGCGGCGGCTGTCGGCGCGGAAGACAGCCGCCACCTTGTCTCCTGCCATCAGCATCACTCGGCCAAAGTGGCGCAGGTTTGCGGGCCGCACGCGCAAGTGGATCTCTCGGCAGATGCGATGGTGACGACGAAACGCGGATTGGCGCTCGCGATTTTGACCGCGGACTGTGTGCCGATCCTGTTTGCGGACGAGACGGCGGGGGTGATCGGCGCGACCCATTCGGGTTGGAAAGGCGCGATTGCGGACATTTGCGCGAACACGCTGGAGGCGATGGAGGCGCTTGGCGCAGACCGGTCGCGGATTTGCGCGGCGGTTGGCCCTTGCATTGGGCAAGCGTCTTATGAGGTGGGGCCGGAATTTCGCGAGACGTTTTTATCCAACAGCGCCGCCTCCGAGCGGTTTTTTGTTAAAGGACGGGCGGACCGTTTCCAGTTTGACATTCAGGGTTTTGTCTATGCCGGGCTTGTGCGCGCGGGCGTCAGCCGGATTGATGTCATCGCGCAGGATACATGTGCGCTTGAGGGCACCTATTTTTCGAACCGGCGGCGCAATCATCAGGGCCTTCCCGACTATGGCAGAAATGCCTCTGTGATCATGTTGAAGCGCCAATAGGTGCGCAAATCTTGCCGCTGACCGTTGCACCTTTTCGCGCTTTGATACAAAAGCGTCACAGATGATGGACACAGGCTGGGACCAGACACCATGAAATTGCTCTCGTGCAACGCCAATCGCCCTTTGGCTGCAAATATTGCCGACTATCTCGATGCGCCGCTGACCGATGCGGAGGTCAAGAATTTTGCCGATAATGAAGTCTTCGTCCGGATCAATGAGAATGTGCGCGGAGAAGATGTCTTCGTGATCCAGTCAACGAGCTATCCGGCCAATGACAATTTGATGGAATTGCTGATCTGTATGGATGCGCTCAGGCGGGCTTCGGCGCGGCGGATTACGGCGGTGATCCCCTATTTCGGCTATGCACGGCAAGACCGCAAGACCGATGGGCGGACGCCTATTTCGGCAAAGCTTGTGGCAAACCTCATCTGCACGGCGGGCGCGGACCGC
>CALLUH010000112.1 GCA_938011445.1 uncultured Hyphomonadaceae bacterium | reverse complement strand
ATGGGTCCGCCCGGTTTGCGGGGTCAATTTCACCTGCGCAAACCCGTCACCGCGTTCGATCACCTGCCAATCGGTTTGCGACCGCTTCCCTCTTTCCAAGCACACACATTGCAAGGGCCGGTTCGGCCAGTCCTTCGCCAGCGGCAGATCAATCCGCCCGCTGTCAGCCTTCGGCGTTCCGGCAACAAGGGCAATATAAGTTTTCGCCAAACCCCGCCGCTCAAACAGCATCGACATCGCCCGTTGGATTTCATCGCTGAGCGCCAGAAGCAGCAAGCCCGATGTTTCCATATCGAGCCTGTGGACAATCAATGCCGACGGGTCATCCACCTGCACGCGGGCAATCAGGCAGTCGGCCTTTTCAGGCCCGCGCCCGGGCACAGACAGCAACCCGCTCGGCTTATTGACGATCAAAAGTGCCTCGTCTCGATAAACGACATCAATCGGAGCCAAAGGCGGCGGTGTATAAGGCGTCATCATCGCCACCGCTTAGATCAATTTGGCCTCACGAAACAGTCATTTTCGCTTCAGGTTCGGTTCATGACGCGGGCCCTAGCCTGTGATATAGTAGACTTTCACCAGACAGGAGCATCCCCCATGCGCCGAATTGCCCTCGCAGCGACTTTCGCCCTTTTCTCGCTTGGCTCAATCGCCACCGCCAATGCGCAGTCTTTTGGCTGCAGCACCAATAATCAGGCCGTTGGCGGCATTGTCGGTGCGCTGGCAGGCGGGACAGTTGGCGGTCTAATCACCAATGATCGGCGCGGACGCAGCTTTCGCGGCGATAGAGGGTTTCACAAAGGCAGCTTCAGTCGCGGTCGCGGTTTTCGCGGCGGCAGAGGTTTTGGCCGTGGTCGCGGGTTCCGTAGGGGCAATAATGGCGCGGGCATTGCCATCGGCGCAATCGCAGGCGGCCTGATCGGCAGCCAGCTTGCAGCCGCTCAGGACCGCAATTGCCGCCAGCTCCAAAACCGGCGCTATAATAGCAGAGCCCCCTTTGGCGGAACCCGTCAGGATCAGCGCCGCAGCTCAGCCCCGTTTGGCGGCCAGCAGCCCTACCGGACCCAGCCCACCCGCACATCCGCGCCCGTCTCGCCACCGCCGCCCTTGTCAGCGCCGTCCGGCCAGCAGCAAACGCCATCAAATTCACGCGTCTTCCAGCCGGTCTGCCAATTCGTCAATCAGACCACCGAGCTGCCAAATGGCCAAAGCACCAGCCAACGGGTCGAAGTGTGCCAGTTCAGCCCGAACGGCGAATGGATCCCGCGTTAATCAGCGCTTACGCGCCAGAAACAATCGCTCCTGATTGCCATCGCCTCCGCGTATCGGGCTATCGGACCATGCGTCGATAGTCCAACCCTCAGCATCCAGCCAATCGGTGAAAGCTTGGACCGATCGCTCAACGGCCTCTAAATCGGTCACAATGCCGCCGCGCCCGACATGTTTTCGGCCAACTTGAAACTGCGGCTTGAACAGGCCAATCAATTGCGTCCCTTCCGACGCCAGCGCCAAGGCAGGACCAAGCGCCTTCTCCAAGCCGATAAAGCTTAAATCAGTCACGATCAGCTTCTGGCCCGATCCGATATGCGCTGGTCCCACCGCACGCACATCAAGCCCCTCATAAACGCGAACCTTGTCTGACGAGCGCACCCGCTCATGCAACTGGTCATGTCCAACATCAATCGCCACAATGTCCGCCGCGCCGCGCTGCAACAGGCAATCGCTAAATCCACCCGTTGACGCCCCGAGGTCAACACAATGCAAACCCGCAACGTCAATCCCGAACACATCCAGCGCATGGGCAAGTTTCACGCCCCCACGCGACACGAACGGATGCGCCCGCTCGGCCTCAATAGCGCCCGCCACAGGCAACATTTTCGACGGCTTACCTACTGTCTCACCATCACAGATAACAAGACCAGCCTCTATCGCCGCCCGTGCCGAAGCGCGGCCCTCAAAATGACCAAGCTCGACCAGCAATCTGTCTGCCCGCTCGCGTTCCATACTCAAAAAAGGACTCCCCGTATCACCAAACTGCCTATACGCTGGCACAAAGCCATAAGAGGACATCCGGTGCCATGAAAAATTCCGTTATGATCGCCATCGCAACCCTATCCGTCGCCGCGTGCCAGACGCTCCCAATCGCGAATCCGGCACAATCAAGCACCGCCAGCGCAATCACGACGCAAACGGCAACAGCAAACATTATCGGCACGAAGGGAACACAGATCGGAACCCTCGATCTGACCGACGGTCCCAATGGCTTGATCCTAAGAGTAGAACTGGAGGCAGGCTCGCTATCACCGGGCTGGCACGGCTTGCACTTGCATCAAGTCGGTGACTGTTCAGACACCGGCGTGTTCAAGCTATCGGGCGGTCATGTTGGCAAAATCGAAGGTGGGCACGGCCTGCTCAATCCCGCTGGCCCTGAAGGCGGCGACACCCCGAACATTTACGCGCATACCGATGGCGCAGCCGCGATGGAATTTGTCACAAGCCGAACCAATCTTGCCGAGCTACGCGACGAGGACGGCGCTGCCATGATCATTCATGCCGGCCCTGACGACCACATCACCCAGCCCATCGGCGGAGCCGGTGCCCGCGTTGCCTGTGCCGTCATCCAGTAGGATGCCTCATACCCGCCGAACCGTTCTCAAAGGAGCTGCCGCCATGTCCGTCTTTGCCCCCTTTTTCAGCGCCTGCGCACCGGCAGAGGTCTCGAACGCCACACCTGACGGGGCGGGCTTTGTCGATGGGGTCCGCACCGCACAATTGATCGCAAATGGCGAGCTGACATCGCTCGAAGCGACCGAAGCCGCCATCTCCCGCGCCGAAGCGGTCAATGACAAAATCAATGCCATCGCCACGCCCGGATTTGACGCAGCCAGAGAACGCGCCGCGACCGCCCCCGAAGGCGCGTTTGGCGGCGTGCCAACTTTCATCAAAGACCTCGCCGACTGGAAAGGCTTGCAAAGCCTGATGGGCAGCCGCGCATTTGTTGGCAATATCGCCGCCGAAGACGGACCGCTTTCAAACGTCTGGCGCGATCAGCTTGGCGTCGTCACCCTCGGCAAATCGACCTCCCCGGAAATGGGCCTGATCTCGTCAACCGAACCGCTCGTTACAGGGCCAACCCGCAATCCTTGGAACCTCGACCGCATCCCGGGCGGCTCATCGGGCGGCGCGGCAGCGCTGACCGCAGCCCGCGTTGTCCCCTTTGCCCATGCCAGCGATGGCGGCGGCTCAATCCGCATTCCAGCCGCCTGTTGCGGCCTGTTCGGGCTCAAGCCTTCCCATCTCGCCTCGCCCATTGGCCGCGACAATCAGGAAGGCAATCCGGTCAACATCTCCGTCGATCTCGCCGTCTCAAATACGGTCCGCGACAGCGCCGCCCTGTTCGCCGCCACCGCGCGCCAGCAAGGTCAGGACCAATTTGTCAGCGGTCCGGCCACCCGCCGTTTACGCATCGGCTATGCACCAATGCCCGCCACCGACAGCCCGCTCGATGCTTCCGTCCTCGATGAGCTTAACCGCACCGCAGAACTTTGCCGCGCGCTTGGCCATGACGTCATCGACTATAGAATACCCCTTGACGGCCCTGAATTTCTCGACCGCTTCCTGCTTTACTGGTCCGCAGGTGCCGCCCAGTTTGCCCAAGATGCCAGCGCCTTTGCCGGCCAGCCGCCAAGCCCCGAAATCCTTGAGCCATGGACGCTCGGCCTTGCGCAAAACTTCCTCAGCCGCGCCACCGAAATGGAAGCCACCATCGC
>CALLUH010000111.1 GCA_938011445.1 uncultured Hyphomonadaceae bacterium | reverse complement strand
GATAGTTTCTACATCGAGTAGTAAATCAGTCAGTTGCTGATATCTGGTCTTTTTGGCCATGGGATTTTCGGGCTTTTCATGTGTTTTTCAGAGCTTAGCACACTAGTTCTTAACACTCCGAGAGTCCTTGTTTGGGCGTTTCCAGACCCACGCAAAGTTTCCCTCTGACGCCAAAGCAAACTTGCCTTGCCTAGACCAAGCCAGCCCTGCCTGCGCAGAGTATACAGGACTGTTGGGACTAGCCCGCAAACACTTTCACCGGCTGGAAGCGGCCTGCGCGGACTTCGCCCATGGCGATGGCTTGGTCGCCGTTCATGGCGACGGCTAGGCGGTCATCATCGGGGTTGGTGGAGCGGTTGTCTTTCCAGTGCTCAACGATATGGGGCAGGAGCATGATGGGTTGGCCGTTGAAGATTTGGGCGGCGTCGTCTGGCGAGATGTCTACGAGGGGGATGGTCTCTAAAGCGGTTTCGATGGGGGCTAACAGCTCGAACAAAGCAGGTTTGTCTTCGGCTAAAGCTTCAAGCTCGGCGAGGGTGACGGCGTTTTCTTCGTTGAAGACGCCGACGCGGGCGCGGCGGAGCATGGTGATATGGCCTTCGGTGCCTAAAGCGTGGGCGAGATCGCGGGCCATGGCGCGGACATAGAAGCCTTTGCCGGAGCGGACGCGGAAAGTGGCGGCGTTTTCGGAGACGATTTCGACCAGTCCGGCATCGTGGACGGTGACCGCCCTGCCCTCAAGCTCGAAATCTTCGCCGTCGCGGGCGAGGTCATAGGCGCGTTTGCCATCGACTTTGATGGCGGAGAATTTGGGCGGGACTTGCTCTATTTCGCCAATAAAGGCGGGCAGCGCAGCGAGAATTGCGTCTTTGGTGGGGCGAACGTCCGAGCGGGCAATCTCGACGCCTTCGGCATCATAGCTGGCGGTGGCGATACCCCACTCGATGGTGAAGTTATAGTCTTTGTCGGCATCCATGGCCCATGAAACGGTTTTGGTGGCATTGCCGAAAGCGATGGGCAGGATGCCCGTGGCGAGCGGGTCGAGCGTGCCGCCATGGCCAACCTTTGCGGCATTGAACAGACGTTTGAGCGCGCTGACCGCTTGTGTCGAAGTCATCTCCAACGGCTTGTCGAGGCAAAGCCAGCCATTCACGGGATCGCCTTTGCGTTTTCTTTGTCTTGCCATTGATTTTATTTATCTTTTTTATAAGAAAGAACGCGTACATGAACAGATGTTACATTTCGGGGCAGAAAAAACAGGGTTAATCTGCTTTTCGTTGAAATTAAGTGTTTATTCATCCCAAATCGGGAACTCCGACCGCGTGGAAGCCTGCGTCAATATGCACAATTTCCCCAGTAATTGAACGTCCTAGCTGCGACAAAAGGTACAAGGCGCCACCTGCGACGCCCTCCATGCTGGTGTCTTCCTTGAGCAGCGACCAATCGCGCCCTGTGCCCATGAGCGATTTGCCGCCCCGGATACCGGCAAGCGAGAGGGTTTTCATAGCTCCGGCCGAGATTGCATTGACGCGGATGCCTTGAGGGCCAAGATCGCGCGCAGCATAGCGTGTGGCGGCCTCCAGGCCCGCTTTGGCAACCCCCATAACATTATAGGACGGCACAGTGCGCTCGGCACCAAGATAAGTCATGGCCAGAACAGAGCCACCATCGGGCATGATTTCAGACGCGCGGCGGGCGCAATCAATGAAGGAAAAGACCGAAATATCCATGGCGCGGCGGAAGCCTTCCCGCGTGGTGTTTTCGACCATAGAGCCTTGTAATTCTTCTTTTCCTGCGAAGGCTATGGAGTGGACAAGAAAGTCGATTTTGCCCCAGCGCTGTTTGATCGAAGCAAAAGCGGCGTCCATCTCTGCGTCATCTGTAACATCCGCCGAGATCATGACATCCTGACCAATGCTTTCGACGAGCGGACGGACACGGCGCTCGAGTTTTTCACCCTGATAAGTAAAGGCAAGTTCAGCACCTTGGGCGGCAAGCTGGCGGGAAATCCCCCAAGCGATTGATTTTTCATTGGCAACGCCCATGACGATACCGCGTTTGCCTGCCATCAAATTGCCCTTGGGCAAATCCCACGCATCGCTCATTTTCAAACACCTTTCGCCAGATTTTTCCTGCGCCCACAGCGCTAGGCCCCGGTGGTTTGCGCGTCAAGCATCGTGTGGGAAAATATGACGGCACGTCCAATTTTGGCACGGGCTTTGCAGATTTTGGGTTTGCTCTTAGAGGAAAGGAGTAAAACCATGTCCCATTCAAGCATCCCACGGATGAGCAAACCCAGAGTCGAGGAAGCGCCCAAGGCGAAGACCCCTTTTCTGATCGGTTTTCTCAGCCTGCTGCTAGCGATTTATATCGGCTTTATCGGATATTGGCTGATCACCGGCGAAACACCGTTCGAAGAGACCGAAGTTGCCAGTGCCGAAATTGAGACCAGCGCTGTCATTAGCGAGCTCGAATAGTTTCGGGCGTTTCGGGCGCGCCTCCTCTCACAGCTTGCGCGCCCTTTGGCTCCGATCACCATTACGAGGCCGCCAAGGCCAGCCCCCCCCCTCCAGATCGACCCGGAAGGTTTGACATCAGCTTGGGCTAAAAGCGGGCCTGGAACCGGCGAAAGCGCCGGAACTGGTGCCCAGTCTTTCGAGCCATAAAACTTCCAGATCAATGTATCTTCAGAGAAAATTCGAAAACTCATCTTAAGGGAATTGGAACAGGAATACAGTATAACTGGGATCATTCTGGCCTTGCAGTCAGCACGCAACCAACTGTCCAGGTGCCATATTGTTTCTTGAGAAAATTCTACGATCAGCTCTGTTTGTCGTGGCTGCGTCACACGCGTCCGCTTTTGCCGATGTGCAGGACAATCCCCTTTTTGATGTGGACCAGATGGTCATTGTCTGGAGTGCGGATGCCACGGGGGCTGCGCCGATTGTTGCCGATTTTGTGATACGCGGCGGCGGGCCAGAGAGTGTCGATTTGATTGCCGAGGACGCGTTCACCGTGGTAACGGGATCGCTGGTTTCGACCAATAATAATGCCGGGACGGGCGGGTTTCCACTTGCGATTACCGGATCACCCTCGGGGGATTTCGACACGGATACAAATGGCAATGGCGTTCTTGATGCTGGCGATGCGCTTAGTCCGTTTCAGCTTGATGGCGATATATCCGTCAACGCCTCAACGCCAAGAACAAGCTTCTATGTCGCGTCAAACACAGCCTTCAGCATCTCTGCGGAGGTCGTGGATGTTGAGGTTGATCCGGTCTTTACAGGCTTTAGCAACGCTTTTCTGGGTTTTGTTGATGTTTTGATGGAGGTCGCGCCTGTGGGCGCCGAGCGGACCGATGGCGGTTTTGGCTATGGTGCGTCCGCCCAGCCGCCACATTCGGGCGGAGAACAACAGGGATTTAGCACGCCCATTGACTTACTTGACTTGCTGAACACGCCAACAACCGTATTTGCGGGCAATCAGCGCACCGCCGCCAACGTCGGCAGCATTGCCGACCAGTCCGTGCGATTTGATGTCAGTTATCCGCTGGTGGGTGCCACAGTGGCTGGTTATGACATGTCCCTTGGTGTGCTGGATTTTGGCGTTACGGTTGAATATACGGTTTTTATTCCCTAATCCCCCAAATCTTCGACGAAACTTACAAATCCTAACAAATCGACACGCTCTGTTAACCATTTCGCGGCATTCTGAAGTGAACTGGAAAGGACGTGTTCTCATGCGGATGAAAATGTTTGCAGCTGAAACATTCGACGCTGCCCGCGCTCTGGTGTTTGCCGAAATGGGCGACAAGGCAGTTATACTGTCAGAGCGCGAGATAGATGGCCGGGTTGAGGTTCGCGCCGCAACAGACGGGCTCAGACGGCAAGGCGGAGATCGCCCCCTGTTCATGAGCGGCGCCGTTAATGATACGGCGGCATCAGAGGACAATTCTCTTCTCGCACAACGCTTGCGCGACGCGCTGCATTGGCATGGCGCACCGCGCCGCTTTGTTGAACGCGTCTTACATGCCGCCGATACCGCCCAGGCTGATCCCGTAGCGGCCATGGCACCGGGGCTTGAAGCGATTGTCAGCTTTGATCCGGTGCCCACCCGTCCAGACACAAACATCGTATTGATTGGCCCGCCTGGTCATGGCCGTACATCAACGGGCGCGAAACTGACGCGGCGAGCGGCAATGGCGGACACGGAAATCCTGCCCGTGGCGGCTGATTTTGATGCGACCGCAGGCGGCGAGCAGCTTTCGGCCTATCTTGAACGCGAGCGCGCCCAAGTGCGCATCGCCGCTGACCCGGATGCTCTGTTCTCCCTGATGGATGAAGTGAACCGGAACGATGAGCGCTGCGTTATCGATTTGCCTTCTATTTTGCCTTTTGATCGCGAAGACCTTGCGCGGGTGAAAGATCTTGTCGGCGCAATTGGCGCAGAGCCTGTGCTGGTCGTTTCAGCCGAAGGTCACCCGGAAGATCAGGCTGAAGCGGCACGAGCCTATGCCAGCGCCGGCATCAAACGGGCAATCATTACCAAGCTCGATGTTGCACGAAGGCGCGGGGGGATTATTGCAGCGCTGACGGCGGCCAAGATTTCTCTGTCGCATCTCGCCGTTACTCCCTTTATAGGCGGCGGTCTTGTGCCCGCTGCTCCGTCCCGTCTGGCCGCGCTTCTGATTGAGGATGCGCGCGGCGAGGATGCCCTCAGAGGAGCCAACTCATGAGTTTCATGCTTCGCAAATCCATGGACGCAACCACCGTCCATCAGCCCCGCATAGAACCCGCGTCGATTATCGCTGTTGCTTCTGGCAAGGGCGGGGTCGGAAAAACCTTTATGTCGATTACGCTGGCCAGTGCTTTTGCCAAGGCTGGCAAGCGAACTTTGCTGATTGATGGCGATTTGGGGCTGGCCAATGTCGATGTCCAGCTTGGCATTGCGCCGGAGACCGATTTGGCGGCCGTGATTGCAGGCTGGGTCGAGCTTGATGATGCGGTGACGCCGGTTGATGGCGGCGCGGGCGAAGGTGGCTTTGACGTTTTGCCCGGCCGCTCTGGCTCTGGCGCGCTGGCGGAATTGCCCCAGGAGGAAGTGGCGCGGCTGGCTGCGGGGATTTCAGCTCTGTCGATGCAATATGATCAGGTGGTGCTTGATCTTGGTGCGGGCATTGAAACCAATTGTATGCGGCTCGCACGGGCAGCGGACAAAGCGGTTATGGTGATCACTGATGAACCGACATCCATGACCGATGGTTACGCCTTTATCAAAGTCTTGCGCGGTTATGCGCCGAAAGTGGAGCCGGTTATTGCCATCAATCAGGCCGACTCGCGGCCAGCAGGACAGCGCACACATGAGGCCATTGCGCGGGCATGCGAGACATTTCTCGGGTTCCGGCCAAGGCTTGCCGGCATTGTCATGCGCGACGACAAAGTCCGCGATGCGATCCGGCGTCAGCAAACCCTGATCTCGACGGACCCGCATGCCCAGCCCATTCAGGACGCTCTGGCCATTGCGCAGGGGCTGATTGGCAGCCCATCGGGCATTCCGCTCAACGGCTAATTATCCGCAGAAGACCAGATCGAAAGCCGCTCGGCGGGTGGGCGATAAAGCACGTCTGTCTGCTTGATGTCGAAGGCCTGATACCATTGGTCGATATTTGAGAGTATAATATTTGTGCGCAGGGCTGGCGGGCTATGCTTGTCGGATGGCGCAAATTGCCTGTCGGTTTCAGGACGGCGGACCCTGCGGCGTTTATTGGCATAGCTTAGGAAGAAGGTTTGCAACATGGCCTGTCTTGCTGGCTCATCCATTGGGGGGCCGGATTGCGCGGTGACGCCGAGCAAGGCGTCGAGCGCAGTTTCGATCCCTGCCAGATCGGAAAAATTTTCACCAAGGGTCAATCGCGTATCGAGCCGTGTGCCGGGCACAGTTTCATGGCCGGAAAATTGTTGTGAGAGGCGCTGGGCCAGAGCATTGAAGCGCGCGCGATCTTCTCCGGCCCACCAGTTTTCAAACGCACCAGACGGCCCAAACTGCGAACCTTGATCGTCAAAGGCGTGGCCGATTTCATGCCCGAGTGTTGTGCCGAGCGATCCGAAATTACTGGCGGCATTGGCCTGCGGATCGAAAAAGGGCGGCTGTAGATAAGCAGCGGGAAGAATGATTGCGTTCAGGCGCGGCAGATAATATGCGCCCACCCGCGTCGGCGAAAAGAAGATATTGCGGCGCAATTGTTCGATATCACGCCCGCCATCGGATTGGCGTTCATTTTGGCGGGAAAGCATGGACAGATGACGGCTTTGAAGTTTGCGATAGGCGTTTGCGAACAGATCGCCCGCAGCGGGCTCATAGCCGCTATAATCATTCCAGTCTGGCGGCACACCAATCATGAATTCCAGCGCTTCGAGCTTGGCGAGTGCGGCGCTGCGGGTTTGCGGTGTAAGCCAGTCAGCCCGCCCAATGCGGCGTTGATAAGCGCGGCGCATTTGCTCGGCCATGGTTTCGACAATGGTACGTGTTTGCGAGCCGAGGCGGGTCTTGACATAATTGCGGGCCAGAACATCGGGCAGAACCCATTGGGCAAAGGCGCTGGCGCGATCGGCGCGGCTGGGCAAGGGCCGATGTGTTGCAGAGCGTAGCTGGCTTAACTGTTCGGTGATCCGGGCAATCTCTTCTGGCAGATAGTCACCGAACCGCACCATGAGCCGCAAGGTGAGATAATCACGCAGCACCGAAACCGGCGTTTGGGCAAAAACCTCGACAAGTCCTGCCAGATCATCAAAGGCTGCAAGGCCTAGCTCCGCCTCGCCGCCAAGGCCATGGGCGGTGAGATAAGCGCGCCAGGCAAAACGCGGCGCACGTTTTTCAAGCTGAGCGGCCGAGAATAGACGTTGACTGTTGGCAGGATCGCGCTCGGCACTGGCATCAGGGCCAAAGCGTACAAGTTCGGTTTCAAAGCTAAGCACTCGTTCGGCGCGGGCGCGCCTGTTAAACCGGCTTGAACCATGTGCGAGCAACCGGGCCAGCAAGTCTACTCCCTGCTCGCGATTGCCAACAGCCTCCGCATCGGTGCGCAAATAAGCTTCCGGCAAGCCGAGCAGGGGTTTGGCGGGACCAAGACGGGGAATATAGGCGCGGCCCGCCTGTTGGCTGACCTTGAGCGAGACATCAAACAGGCCGCCCGCGTCCAGATTGAAATTTCCCATCAGAATGGCAATGTCGCGGTGGCTGCGGGCGCTGCGGATGCTGCGTAACCCATCACGAATAGGTCTCAGACCGCGCCGGTTTACCCGTCGTTCGTCAAGGAAGCTGTTATAGAGGGTTTGATATTTGTGTTCATCGCTGCCTTCGGGCCAGACACCGGCCAATAGCTCGGCCTCAAGCCTTGCAATATCGCCGCGCGTGCGTTGGCGCGCTTCGTTCAGCGCACCTGCAGACAGGGAAGACGCTGCGATTTGCGCCTCTGCGATCCACCAATTGTTCGCAAAGCGGTAAAAATCGTCACCAGGCTCGGGTCGCTGCCCAAGATTTTTTGGTACCTCATTTGTAATCGCAACGGCTGATGCGTGCGCCTCTGAAGTGCGTGGGTTATCTGCACTGGCCTCGATGTTTTGCGCCCAGAGGACACGATAAGGCCATACAAGTAATCCGATTAGTATCAGCGGCTTATACAATCTCTTCCCCATTCTCACGGGCAGTCTTTAAGGGAAAACTCTCCTAATTTTTATCGCGCCTCGCTCCGCGCAAGACAAATCAATTTCCCGTAAGAAAACGCCTATCAGGGGATTCACAAATCAGAGATCACACCTTATTAACCTTTAACACACACATTGGCGTTAACGTTTGTACGAGATAACCCGCCGAGATTTTTCGGCACTAATACTGGAGGGGAACATGCGCGTCCTTCTTATTGAAGATGATACCGCCGTCGCCCGTAGCATCGAGCTTATGCTCAAAGCTGCCGGCTTCAACATCTACACCACAGATCTGGGTGAAGAAGGTGTCGATCTTGGTAAAGTGTACGAGTACGACATTATCCTGCTTGACCTCTCCCTGCCCGATATTTCCGGCTATGATGTTCTCAAACAGCTCAGAATGGCGCGAATCAATACGCCTGTGCTTATTCTTTCGGGCAATCCGGACATTGAAGCCAAGGTGAAAACGCTCGGCTATGGCGCGGATGATTATCTGACCAAGCCGTTCAATAAGGACGAGCTGATTGCCCGCATCACGGCGATTGTCCGCCGCTCGAAGGGCCATGCTGAGAGCGTCATCCGCACCGGCGATATATTGGTTAATCTCGATGCCAAAACGGTGGAGGTCGATCAGGATCGCGTTCACCTGACCGGCAAGGAATACCAGATGTTCGAGCTGCTATCGCTGCGCAAGGGCACGACACTGACCAAGGAAATGTTCCTCAACCATCTTTATGGCGGCATGGACGAGCCGGAACTGAAGATCATCGACGTTTTCATCTGTAAGCTGCGCAAGAAGCTGGCCAAGGCCACAGGTGGCGAGCATCACATTGAAACGGTTTGGGGACGCGGCTATGTGCTTCGCGATCCGAAACCAAAGAAGGAAGCCAAAGCCGCCTAGCGGACGCTCCCCGAAAAGATTTCCGAAAGCCCGATACGTTTTACGTGCCGGGCTTTTTTCTGGACGGGATATGTTTGCAGATTTCGCATGCTCAATTGACAGCCCCCTTTGATCGCGTGAGGTGGTGGGTTTATGGAATTGCGCACTGTCTTCTCGCCGGTTTTGATTGTGGCTTTTTGCGTTCTCGGCGGAAGCGGGATTGATGCGCTGGTCAAGGGTCTTGCGGCGAGCGTGCCGATCATTGTGCTGCTTGCGTGGCGGTTTATGTTTGGCGCGATTTATATGCTGGTCGCGTTCAGGCTGGCACGGCGCGCACGGCCAAGCTGGCGGGCAATACGCTTTCATACGCTGCGCACGGGCATCCATATTTCGTCGGCGTTCCTGTTTTTCTGGGGGATCACACAGCTTGCGCTTGCAGAAGCGACGGTGCTTGGCTTTACGGCCGTGTTGATGGTGCCCCCGCTAGGGGCTTTGATCCTTGGCGAGCCGATCAGCAAATGGAGCCTTGGCGCGGCCCTTATCGGCTTTGGCGGGGCGGCATTGGCGCTGTCTGCGGGGACGGGCGGTGCACCTGAAGGAACAAACCGTTTGCTGGGCGCAGGCGCGGGGCTGTTATCGGCGTTCCTCTATGCCGTCAGCCTTGTTCTGATCCGGCTACGGGCGCGGCGCGAAGATCCGCTGACGATTGCGATGTTTACCAATGTCTTGCCAGCGCTGATGCTTCTGCCCTTCCTGATCGGCTCTGTTGGTACAGTTGATTTGACCTATATTCCGGTGTTTGCGCTGCTCGGCGCGATGGGGGCATTATTATGGTTTCTGATGAGCTATGCTTATGGCAAAGCTCCGGCGCAGCGTCTGGCACCGCTGGAATATACTGCATTGGTCTGGGCCTCGATTATCGGCATTTTCTTCTTTGGGGAAGTGCCCGGATGGCAGCTTTATCTTGGCGCTTTGATCATTATTGCGGCGTGTCTTCTGGTGGCGTTCGAGGAGCGGATTGGCGCAATGCGGGCGCCCAAGGCCTAAGCCTCATCTTCCCCAGCGTCAAAGTTTTGAACGCAATGGAGAGAAAAGGCGGGACAAGCGCGCGCAAATTTCGCTAAAAGCCTCTCATGACCAAAAATATATCGAAATATGAGCTCTCCGTGCCTGCCGCCAAGGCGGCCCTTTTGCGCTATGCCGGACAGATTGAAACGGACCCGCAAGCCAATTCGGTCTTTGCCTATGCCAATGAATTGTTCCAGCAGCTTGAGCGCGGCACGCTTGGCATTGACGCGCTAGAGGCGACAATCCAAGACGTGTTCATGACGCTGATTGACCAGCGCGCGGAGAAGTTTCGCAGCCAGCATGGTATTGGCGGGAGCGATGCATGGGACGGGCCACGGGCGCAGCTTCTGGCGCTGGCTGAGCAAGGCTGGGACGCGTATCGGGACGGCGTCCAGAGCGCACGGGGCGGAATTGTGTTTACGGGGCATCCGACTTTCGCGCTTTCACAGACCGCGCGGGCAAGGCTGGCCGAGCATATTGTCGGCGCGGACGCGGATACGCGCAAGGCGCTCGATACAGCGCTCGCCGAAGACAATGAAACCTGGGCACGCGCGATCACGCTTGGTCATGAGCATGGCGAGGCGCAGGCGGCCATTGCGAACGCGCAGTCGGCGCTTCAGGCTTATGCCGAACTGGTTGTGGATGTGGCGCGGGAGACATTTGGCAATGCATGGACGCAGCTCAAGCCGGAACTGCCAACCATTGCAAGCTGGATCGGCTATGATCTTGATGGCCGGACGGACATTCACTGGTCGCAATCTTTTGCGTTCCGGCTCACCGAGAAAGCGGCGCAATTGGGCACCTATGCTGCGCGGCTCGGAGAGATAGCGGACAAGGCGACGGGGGACGCCAGTGCTGGTTTGCGGGCATTGGCCAGCCAGTTGGAGGCGGCGCATGAACTGAGCGCGCAGGAGGCAGCCTTGTTTGCCGAAGACCTGACGGTGCCGGACAATCTGGTGGCGGCGGCGAACGCGATTACCGAGCCGAACACGGCGCGGATTGTTTCTGCCGGGCCTGTTCTCGCAGCGCTCGACGCGTTGATTTCTGACAGCAGCCTTGCTGAAGACCTTGCGCGCGAACTGATCGTGTTGAGGGCGCAGATGAAGGCGCTGCAACTTGGCACAGCGCGCATTCATTTGCGGCTCAATGCGGCGCAGATCGGTACGGTGATCAGCCGCGACTTGCGGCTTGAGACGGAAAACCGCGATCCCGGACGCGGTGCACTGCGTAAACTGTCAGAGCTTGCCGAAGGGGCTGATGTGTTGGCGGTGAATTTTGCCGACCTGTTTCTGGAGCAGTCAACCGCGCGGCGGCAATTCATGATGTGTGCGCAATTGATCAAACATGTTGATGCGGACAGTTCGATCCGGTTTCTGATTGCCGAAAGCGAGAACCCTGCCACAGTGATGGGCGCGCTTTATCTGGCCAAGCAATATGGTGTCGCTGACAAGCTCGACATTTCGCCCCTGTTCGAGACGCCCGAAGCGCTCGAAACGGGGGGGCGATTTATCGAGCAATTGCTCGCCGAGGACATCTATCTCGACTATCTCAAAGCGCGCGGCTATCTCGCTATTCAGCTTGGCTTTTCTGATGCGGGGCGGTTTATCGGGCAAGTCGCCGCCGATATGGCGATCGAACGCATTCACAATCTGATCTCGCTCGCGGTTGGGGGAGCGGATGCAGATTTGTCGCTGTTGATTTTTAACACGCATGGCGAATCAATGGGGCGCGGGGCATGGCCGGGCAGTTTCAAGCAGCGCTTTGACCATTTGCTGACACCGTGGACACGGATGCAATCGGCCGGGCGCGGCGTTCCGATAATCCATGAGGTGAGCTTTCAGGGCGGGGACGGATTTTTGCATTTTGCAAATGAGCAGCTGGCCACCGCAAGCCTTGCCGCTTTTGCCGAGCATTTGCTCGCCGAGCCTGATCGCGGCACAAAGAACGATCCGTTCTATTCAAGGAATGATCTGGTCTGGGATTTTTACAGAGCTTTGCGGGCCTGGCATGAGCGGCTGTTTGACAATGCCGATTATGGCCGCTTGCTGAGCGATTTTGCAACAGGGTTTCTGGTTAAAGCAGGCTCGCGGCAAAGACGGCGCAGCTCCGGTCCGCAAGGCCCTCGCTCGCTCCGCGCGATCTCGCACAATGCGTCCTTGCAACAGATCGGGGTGCCGCTGAACACGGCGGCGGGCATTGGCTCTGCGCTGCGGCGTGAGCAGGATCAGGTGATCGAACTGATCGGGCAATCGCCGCGCATGCGCAGTCTCGTCCGGCTGGCGTCCGCCGCACGGATGAAGACCAGTGTTCCGGCCTTGCGGGCCTACTCGAAAGTGTTTGATCCGGGCTATTGGGTGGCGTTGTCGCGGGCACAGGAGGCTGATAATGCCCTCGCCTATCGCCGGATCTATTATTTGCTACAGGATAGAGAAACAACCGGCGCGATCGAAAAGGTCGCCAATACGCTGAGCATTGATCTGAGCAAGTTCGATCCGATGCTTGCCGATATGGAGACGGTGCCCTCCGCTGAGGAACGCCATAAGGGCCGGCTCGATATTCACATTCTACACGCGGTGCGTCAGGCCTTGATGATGAAAGCGCTTTCACTGGCGGGGCATTTGCCCACCGTGTCGCGGCGGCA
>CALLUH010000110.1 GCA_938011445.1 uncultured Hyphomonadaceae bacterium | reverse complement strand
CTGACCAATTTTTACGCCCAGCATGCCTATGTCCAACCTTTCCTGAAGACGGACACCCCGTCGCCGGAAAAAGAATGGACCCAATCAGAAGAGGACCGCGAACATCTTGACGGGCTATATGAATGCATTCTGTGCGCCTCCTGCTCAACAAGCTGCCCATCCTATTGGTGGAATGGCGACAAATATCTCGGCCCCGCTGCGCTCCTGCAAGCCTATCGCTGGCTGATCGACAGCCGCGACGAAAGTGCCGGAGAACGGCTCGACGATCTCGAAGACCCGTTCAAGCTTTACCGCTGCCACACCATCATGAACTGTGCGCAAGTCTGCCCCAAGGGGCTAAACCCCGCCAAAGCAATTGCGAATATCAAGCATATGATGGTCGAGCGGGTAAGCTAGGCTGGCAGGTCACAAAAGCCCATTTACCCGTATGCCCTGCGAAGGCAGGTGTGGCTTGGGGTTGAATGAACTTACGGGAAGCCAGCCCTGCCTTCGCAGGGCATACGGGTCCTACTGGCAAGACAAGACGCGCAAACGCCCCTAGTCCATCACCACCACAACCTTGCCCTTGGCGCGGCGTTCCATCAGTTCGGTGATCGCAGCAGCAGATTCAGCCAGCGGATAGGTGCTCGAGACATGCGGCTTGATCTTGCCGTCGGCATATAGCCCAAACAGGTCTTTGACATTGGCCATATGGGCGGCCGGATCGCGCGCCACCGCTGCGCCCCAGAACACGCCGCGCACATCACACGATTTAAGCAATGTCAGATTAAGCGGCAGTTTCGGAATGCCCGCCGGAAACCCGATCACGAGGAAGCGCCCTTCCCAATTCATCGCGCGCAAAGATGGCTCCGAATACGCCCCGCCAACCGCATCATAGATAATGTCCACACCGCCATCAGACACCGCTTTTATCTCGTTCGAGAGCGCTTTTTGCTGGTCGCGATCAAGCTCCCCCGTTGGATAGATCAAGCCCTTGTCGGCACCTTTGGACAGACACAGATCAACCTTGTCTTGGGTTGAACAGGCCGCAATCACTTCGAGCCCCATCGCTTTGCCCAGCTCAAGCGCAGCCAAGCCAACCCCGCCCGCAGCGCCAAGGATCAAAAGTTTCTCCCCCGCCTTGGGGTCTGCGCGATCTTTGAGCGCATAATAAGACGTTCCATAAGTCAGAACAAAGGCGGCCGCGTCCTCAAATGGCATTTCGTCAGGGATCGGTGTCACCCCGTGCCCGGCCGCGACCACTTCCTCGGCCATGCCGCCATTGCCCGTAGACGCAAGCACGCGATCACCGACCTTGACATGGGTGACCCCCTCGCCAACGGATTTGACAATACCCGCCACTTCTCCGCCCGGCGAAAACGGACGCGGCGGCTTGAACTGGTATTTGTCCTGAATAATCAACACATCCGGATAATTCACCCCACAGGCTTTTACGGTAATCACCACTTGCCCTGCGCCCCCTTCCGGGGCTGGCACATCCTCCAGAACAAGAGTTTCTGGCCCACCTACGGATTTGGAGAGGATAGCTTTCATGGCAAATGTCCTTTATCGGGAAGTCTTGGAGTAAGTCGCTCCAAACCTAGCGGGCAAACCCCTCCAAGGTAAAGCAGCAAAGGAACCTGACGTGCCGGAAACCGAGCCAGTAAATTGGGCCATAGCGCTTCATGGCGGGGCGGACGCAACCCCAAGCCGCAACTATGCCCATGTCAAAACCCATATGACGGCCCTCTTGAAAACCGTTTCGGCAAAACTGGAAGCGGGCGAAAGCGCATTGGACGTGGCTGAATTTGCTGTCGCCGAGCTTGAAGCCTGCGGACACCATATCGCCGGAAAAGGGGCCTCGCCCAATCAGAACGGGGTCTGGGAGCTCGACGCGGCCATTATGCACGGGCCGGACAGAAAAGCCGGTGCCGTCTGTGCGCTGGTAGGGTTCAAAAGTCCGGTCAAAGTCGCCCGCTCGGTCATGGCTGGCATACCCGTCCTGCTCTCTGGCAAAGGCGCAGCCGATTTCGCCGCCGCCCATGACCATGAACGTGTCCCCGATCCGCACGCCTATTACGAACCATCGGTCAAAGAAGCCCCCCCGCCAAACACTGCCGGACACGGCACAGTCGGCGCAGTGGTACGCGACCGCCACGGAGCACTGGTCGCCGCCACATCCACAGGCGGGCTATTGAACAAAACACCCGGGCGCGTCGGCGACAGCCCCATCATCGGCTCGGGCACATGGGCAGACGAAAACACCGCCATTTCGTGTACGGGTGAAGGCGAATACTTCATGCGCACCGCCGCAGCCGCCAGCGTCGCTGCTCGGATACGCTATGGCGGACAAACACTTGAAGAAGCGGTCGAAGCCGTTATCAGCGAAGTCGGCACTCTTGGCGGCAAGGGCGGCCTTATCAGCGTAGACCGGCATGGCCACATCGCCCTGCCCTATAACTCATCCGGGCTAAAACGCGCCTCGGCCACTTCGGCAGGCCATTTCAAGGTCAAAGTCTTCGACTAATGGCGGCAGCATTTCTCTTCTGGACGGTCTTCGCTGCGCTCTCTTTCGCCTTTGCACTGGCGATCCAGATGCGCATCATCCTCGGCGTTATCATCGCCCGGGCCTTGCGCGCCCGCGACGACACGCTCAGCATCAAAGCCTCGCGCCTTGCCATGGTCCGCGCAGGAAACGGCATCAGCGATGATGACGCCACCGCCCACATCCACGCCACCTACCCCGATCAGGTCCGCCAATTGAGGCTCGCCCGCAAGATCTCTGTCATTATGCCCGTCCTGATTGTTGCCACCGTCGCCATCTGGCGTGTATCCGGACAGGCCGGATAAGGAGAGACAAACGATGCGCGGATATTTTGCCATAGGCGCGGAAGGGATTTCCAAACCGATGAATCTCGGCGCCCTGATGCGCACAGCGAACGCCTTTGGAGCCGCTTTCGTGTTCTCCGTCAAAGCCGAAGACCGCACCAAGATCGCCTACAAATCAGACACCTCACGCACGTTCAAGAACCTGCCCTATTATCAATGGGAGACGCCCGACGAGATGCACTTTCCACAAGGCATCCAACTTGTAGGCATCGAGTTAACAGACGACGCCATAGAGCTGCCCGAGTTCCGCCACCCGCGCATGGCCGCTTATATTTTGGGGCCAGAACGCGGCAATCTCTCAGACGATATGGTCAGCCGCTGCGATCATGTCATCAAAATCCCGACCAAATTCTGCATCAATGTCTCGCTCGCCGGCGCGCTTGTCATGTATGACCGCGTGCGCACCAGCGGCCAATGGCGCGACCGCCCAATCATGCCCGGCGGGCCAAAGGGCCAAAAAGCCTAACTCACGCGACGCTCGATGCCTTCCCAATATTTCTCGCGCAGATCCTTACGCAGGATTTTGCCAGAAGGATTGCGCGGGAGGTCTTCAGCGAAATCGACCGTCTTTGGGCATTTATAGCCTGCGATCCGCTCTTTCACCCACGCAATGATGGCGTCCGGCGCGGGGTTTGCGTTGGGCTTGCGCACAATAATCGCTTTAACCGCCTCACCCCACTTCTCGTCCGGCACGCCGATCACGGCAACATCAGCAACATCGGGATGCCCGAACACCGCGTTCTCGACCTCGGCGGGATAGATGTTTTCACCGCCAGAAATGATCATATCCTTGACCCGATCATGGATGAACAAGAACCCGTCCTCGTCAAAATAGCCCGCGTCACCCGTATAGAAGAACCCGTCACGGATCGCCTCGTCAGTGGCTTCTGGCCGGTTCCAATAGCCCTTCATCACAAAATCGGACTTGATCGCAATCTCGCCAACCTCCCCTGTCGGCACGGAATTGCCCTCGCCATCCATGCAGCGGATGATCGTCCCGGGATATGGCACACCGCACGAGCGCAGCTTGCCCCAGGCCGGATCGTGCGCTTCAGGCGGTAAGAACGTACCCCCGCCGACGGTCTCGGTCAGCCCGTAAACTTGGGTAAACCTAGCGCCCATCAGCGCTTGGGCCTGCACGAGTAAATCCTCCGCTATCGGCGAGGCCCCATAGAACACTTGTTTGAGCGAGGAGAAGTCAGCATCCTCCACATTCGGGATCTGCGTCAGCATCAAAATCACCGCAGGCACCCAGAACGCATGGGCAATTTTCTTCTCTGAAATCAGCTTGAGCAATTCCATCGGCACAATCTCGCGCAAGATCACTGTTTCGGCCCCTTGCGCCATTGACAATATGCCGACATTCACGCCCGCCACATGAAACAATGGCATGGCATTCATCACCGCTTCGCCAGCCTCGTAAGACGCCCATTCCAGCACCGAGCACTGGCGCATAAAGGCCATATAATTCTCATTGGTCAGCATCACGCCCTTGGGCAGCCCAGTCGTGCCGGACGTATAAAGCTGGATCACATCATCATCCGCCCGGGCTTCGAGCTTTGGGTCATCCTCAGGGAAACGCCCGGTCACATCGGCATAGGAGGGCCACTCATCATGCCCGCCATCAATGGCAATAATACCTCTTAAATCCGGCAGTTCTTCAGCAATAATACCCGCAATCTCGTAAAACTCCTTGGCAACAAACAAGACTTTGGCCTTAGCGTCCGAAGCGATAAATTGCATTTCCGGTGCGGCCAGCCGGTTATTGATCGCTGCAAGCGCCCCGCGAGCCTTCGCCGTACCAAGCAGGATCTCGTAATAGACATCCATATTCTTACCCAGATAGGCCACACGGTCCCCGGGCTGCACATCCGCTGCAATCAGCGCATTGGCCACACGATTGGAGCGCTTATCCACATCTGAAAAACTGGTGCTTGCCCCTTCAAACCACAGCGCCGTCTGGTCTGGCCTGAGCCCCGCTTGCACGCGCGCAATGTCTGCAATCGTCTCGACACCATCAAAAACAATCATACTCCGGTCTTTCCTCATTTTTTCCAACAATAGCGCAACGCGAAACCGGTGTTTGGGAAAGCCCCTTCATTCTCGCAGCAACTCGGACTAGGTTAACCCGCAGCCGAGGGGAGATATGAAATGGCCGATACCCGCACACTTATCCTACATCATTATGACGCATCCCCCTTCGCAGAGAAAGTGCGCCTTGCATTTCGGCTGAAGAATTTGGCGTGGAACAGCGTTGAAGCGCCGGTAATTATGCCCAAGCCCGACCTGACGGCTCTAACGGGGGGATACCGCCGCATCCCCGTTCTACAGATCGGCGCAGACATCTATTGCGACACTTCGATCATTTTGCGCGAGCTGGACCGGCGCTACCAGATCCCCCAGCTCACCCTACCCGGTCATGAAGGCATTGCCTCCATGATCGCCGCATGGACCGACGGCAAATGGTTCCAGACCAGCGTCGGCATTATCTTTGGCGCACTCGGCGACAAAACCGATCCGGCCTTCATCAAAGATCGCGAAGCCCTGATGGGCCGCCCCTTTGACACCGTGGCCATGACCAAAGTCGCACCCGCTTTGCGCGCCCAATGGCTTACCCAATTGATGTGGATTGAAGACCGGCTGGCAGGCGGAACCGGGGCCGGGGCGGGCAACTACATCATCTCGACCAAGCCCGGCCTTATCGATGTCCACGCCTATATGAATGTCTGGTTCGTCCACAGTCAGGTGCCCGATTTTGCCAATGAATGCCTTGAGCAGACCCCACGCACAAAGGCATGGTTTGAACGCTTGGGGGAGACGACCGGCCAAGCACCCACAACGATCACCGGCGCAGACGCTCTCGGCATCGCCAAACAGGCCGGCCCCCGCCTTCTGGTGGCCAGCGACCGCGATCCGACCGGTCTGACCCCGGGCGAGCAAGTCCAGGTCGCACCAGACGATTACGGACAGGACTGGGTTGCCGGAACGCTCGTTCAGGCCGACGCCCGCGCCATTGTCATCAGCCGCCGGACCGATGAACTCGGAACCCTCAACATCCACTTCCCGCGGGCAGGCTATATCGTCAAACCGGGCTAAGCCGACTTGAAGCGCACGCCCTGCCGATCTACACATTCTAAGCGATAGCAGAAAGACAGCTTGATGACCCCAGACACGCTCAGCCCGCAAGAAGCCATCATCTATCTCATGGTCATGACCGCCGCCTCCGATGGCAATATGCAAGACGACGAGCTGCGCACCATCGGCCGCGTCGTTCGCTCTTTCCCGCTATTTTCCGAACAGGACGAACACGCACTGGTCTCGACCGCCGCCGCTTGCGGACGGCTCATGTCATCCCAAGACGGTCTGCACAAAGTCTTTGACGCCGCCAAAGCCGCCCTGCCCGCCCATTTGAGCGAAACCGCCTATGCCGCCATGGTCGATGTCGTCACCGCCGATGGTAGTCTTGACCTTACCGAAATCCACATATTGCAAATGGCCCGCGACAAGCTCGCCGTCACAGACCAAGGCGCAAGCGCCATAGAACACGCCGCCCGTGCCCGCCATGCAACATTGGAGATGAAAGACGAGGTTTAGACTTTCAATCGCGACACTTATTTTCTACCAGAAGGACATCTTCTATGAAACTTGCACCCATTCTTCTACTGCTGGCGGCCAGCGCGAGCGCACTCCTGTCAGCTTGCGCCCAACTCCAGACGCCATCAGTGCCGAGCCTCACCCAACAAGACGCACCCCCCTCGGTGATACAGCCGCCTAAAGAACCGTCTGCAATTCTGAAACGTGCCGCAACACCGGCCCAGACCACCACTACTGCCGCAGCGCTCACAACACGCGATCTTTCTGAAATTGCCGCCGCGATCGCTGATGGCACGGTCACATCCGAAGCCATGGTGCAAGCCTATCTCGACAGGATTGAAACGCTCGACCGCAACGGTCCGACACTGCGCTCTGTCCTCTCGATCAACCCGAACGCACTTGACGACGCCCGCGCCGCAGATGCCGCCCGCCGCGCAGGCGAAACGCTTGGCCCACTTCATGGGGTGCCGCTCCTGCTCAAAGACAATATCGAAACACTCGACCCCATTGCCACAACCGCGGGTGCGCTGGTTCTGAAAGATAATTTCGCAAACCGTGACGCGCCGCTGACGGCAGGACTGCGCGCAGCAGGCGCTATTATTCTCGGCAAAACCAATCTCTCGCAATGGGCAAACTTCCGCTCTAACAGTTCCATTTCCGGCTGGAGCGCGATGGGCGGACAAGTGCGCAACCCGCACATGCTCGACCGCTCGCCATGTGGCTCAAGCTCAGGCTCGGGCGCAGCCGCCGCCGCCGCCCTCGCTGCGGGCACAGTCGGCACCGAGACCAATGGCTCCGTTATTTGCCCCTCGACAGTTAACGGCATTGTCGGCTTCAAGCCAACCGTCGGCCTTGTTGCCCAGAAAGGCATTGTACCGATCTCGTTCACTCAGGACACCGCCGGCCCGATGACCCGCTCGGTACGCGACGCCGCCATGATGCTCTCCGCAATGGCCACCGGCGATGGCGCGACCGATTTTGCCACGAAGCTAAGCGACACCAGCCTCGAAGGCAAACGCATTGGCGTCCTGCGCTTTGCCATTGGCACTCATCCCATGGTTGCGGCCCGTTTCGAAGACGCCCTGGCCGTGCTCAGAGCCCAAGGTGCAACCCTCGTTGATATTACCGATCTCAACCTGCCCGACGGCTATGGCCCAGCCGAAACAATGGTCCTTGAGGTCGAGTTCAAGCACACGCTGAACGAATACCTTGCCGATGCGGCCCCGGCGGTCACGCATCGCACCCTGAAGGACATTATCGCCTTTAACACAGAGAACGCCGAGATTGAGCTTGCCCTATTCGATCAGAGCATTATGGACGCCTCCCAAGCCCGTCCAGACATTACCGACCCCGCCTATCTCGAAGCACGCGACCGGATCGTAAAAGCCAGCGGGCCGGACGGCATCGACAAATTCGTCACTAACAATAATGTCGATGTTCTGGTCGCCCCGAGCTTTGGTCCCTCCTGGTTGATCGACGGCGTCTATGGCGACAACACGCTCGGCGATGCAGGCGCGGGCTATCTGGCAGCGATTGCCGGCTATCCCCATCTCACCGTGCCGATGGGAACCGTGCGCGACTTGCCCATTGGCCTGTCCTTCATGGGCACAGCCGGCGACGATGCCAATATACTCTCCTATGGCTACGATTATGAGCAGGCGAGCAAGCACATCACTGCGCCAAAATTCTACCCAAATCTCGACAGTGTTCCAGCGGTCGCCCGCGCCAATCGCCCCTATGGAAGCTAGCAAATGCCCGCGCCCATTCTCTATGGTCTGAAAAACTGCGATACGTGCAAAAAGGCGCTTAAAGCGCTCGAAACAGCAGGCCAACCGCCCGTTTTCGTAGACATTCGCGCCGAGGCCAATCTTGCGGCCAAAGTGCCTCTATGGCTAAAAGCGGCTGGCCCGGACCTGCTTGTCAATCGCCGCTCGACCACATGGCGCAATCTCGACGAGACCGCCCGCGCCTCAGACCCCGAAGCCCTGCTCATCGCCAATCCAACATTAATCAAACGCCCCGTCATCGAAGCGGATGACGCAATTCATGTCGGCTGGAGCAAAGCGGTTCAGGACGCATTGGGGCTCTAATCCTCAAACCGTACAACGCCCTCAAGATCATCAAGCTGGCTCTGCATATGCGCGCGGACATCCTGCACAGCCTTGTTATAGATCACAGGGCCAACGGCTTTGAGCACGGCATCGAGAAACGCCTCGGCACGAAAATCTGACAAATCCTCTTCGATCACTTGGGCATAAGCCCGCTGTAAGGCCCGCAATGCCTCCGCTTTGCGCAGCTCATCCAATTCCAGCACCATAATCTCTTAGTCCTTTGTTGAAGTGTCTTTGGCACACTCGCCCCCACCATGCCCAATCTTTGCCCGTTTGCGCAACACCGATCCGGAGACACAGAAAATGACCCGCCTACAAATCCTCTCGCTTGCCTTTGCCCTTCCCGTTCTTGGCGGATGTATCGCTGCCAAAGCTGCCGGAACCGTGGCCGGTGTCGGCGTCAGCGCTGTGAGCCTGACCACCAAAGCCGCCGTCGGCACCGTCAAGCTCGGTGCACGCGGCGCCGGAGCAATCCTGACCGATGATCCGCGCATCTCCAAACGCACCCTCGCCGACCGAGCAGGCCGACAAATCGGCGCGCGTGGCCGCAATGTCCGCGTCTCCAATATCTACGAAGACCTCAACCGGACCGACTACACCGCCCGCACACCCGACGGCCAAACCTATAATTGCGCCATTATCGAGACCGAAGACGGCCTCTCCGACGCCGCCTGCGCGCCGGTATAGCGGGAGAGCTCCGTCAGCCCGATTTGGCAAACAAAGCGATCTGCGTGTAGCCTCTGGCATGTTCCGAGTGTCAGGTCTTCTCCTCTGCGTCCTATTTGCCAGCGCGCCTTTAACCAGTCAGGCGCAAACGGGCGAGCGCGCCGCATGCTTTACCGCCGACCCGGCGCTGGCCAGACAAGTCGCCACCTATAAAGCCGACGCCCCGCGCTGCAGCGCCGGACAGCACGGATGCGGCTCCAATGGCGGGCCGGGCTATCGCAGCTATATCGATGGCCAATGCGTGAGCTGGTCCGAGCTAAACAAGACCTGCGGCTCACCGCCTCACAATGACTGTTTCGCCGAATGCCTCGCCCCGGCCGGAAACTGCGCTTTGCCGGAGGCATTAGCCGCCCCCTTGCTGGCCGATACCACACCCCGCCGGACACCAGATGATTGGACGCTAAAACCAGAGCGACGAGGCCCAGACGAGTAAGCGACCGGTTTTGGGCAAGCCCGCCCTATGCTGCCCCAGCGGCGGACCTATCGCTCGAACCCGAGCAAATTGTTGAGATCAAAATAGAGGTCGTCCCAATCAGGATTATCTTCCTCGATCAGCCTGATCTTCCAACCGCGCTTCCATTTTTTGATCTGGTATTCCTTCCGCTTGGCCGCTTCACGCGTTTCAAAGGGCCCAAACCAGACAAGGCGCTTAATATGGTACGTACGCGTAAAAGTTGCGCCCCGCCCTTCCTTATGGGCCAAAACACGGACACGCAAATCATCCGTATGCCCAGCATAAAGCGTGCCGTTATTCTGGCTCGCAAGCAGGTGGGTATAGAAGGCCATGGGAGATTTCTAGCATAGTCACTCGTCTTTCCGAAGACACAGACTACGCTCAGCCCACTCCCCAGTTACGGCCGATACCCGCTCCCCCTCCGAAGATACCTGCGCAGGCAGGTATCCATGGACCACACTCACCAGCAGAACACAAGCAAACCCCAGCCCCATGGACCCCTGCCTACGCAGGGGTCTGCGGCGGGTGGGCGAAACGCTCAGAAATTATAGGCAAAGCCCGACTGAGAAAGTGTTACCTCTTCGGGCAAGCCTTCCCCAAGATAATCCGATAACTCTTGCTCAATATCGAAACCATACTTTCCCGAAACCCCAGCAAGTTCATCATCCCCAAACTCCGGAAAGTTCTCAGCAGTCACCAAGCGCCAGTTTTGGGGTTTGAATACTCCCCTTATCACTCGATGCCTAACCGCTACAACTATATCCGCGTTTCTGGCGCGGTTTATGTTTACACCCCACGCTGCACGAGCGGCAGTCTTGATTCCTCGCCCACGATCAACTGATCTATTCACGCTAACGAAAAGAGCTTTTTTAGAAATCACAGCGGGGCTCACTTGGTAAGACTCTGCGAGTATCTCTGCCAATGTACCTGATCGAGCTGCTCCGTCTCCAGATTTAAGATTGGTAAGACCCGGATAAGCGTCAATAAGCGCACTTTCGACCTCTCGTGCCGTGTCAGAGTCCATGCCAAACCTATGAACGATATGCGTGACTTTAACACCGTCAGCCAAAATCTCGTTTATTTGCTTATGTTTTGGGCCAATACCTTTTTCGGCCTCTGCTACATGATCGAACAAACGGTTCCCAACTCCGACACCGACATAAAAAGTCTGGGAGTTTCGTGGGTCCACCAATCTGTAGACATACGAACCAAGCTCACCAAACGAATGTTCTGGAAACATATCTAATCCTCCGTCTTCAAATAAATCTCGCCGCCCTCGGCGACAAATTTCTCACTCATATCCTTCATCCCTGCTTCCGCCTCCGCCGCGCGGCGTTCGAGGTCGGCGCGTTCATTGTCAGACAGCCCGTCCGCATAATCGCGCACATCCTGCGTGATCTTCATCGAACAGAATTTCGGTCCGCACATGGAGCAGAAATGCGCGGTCTTGTGCGCCTCTTTCGGCAAGGTCTGATCGTGGAAGTCGCGCGCGGTTTCCGGATCGAGCGCGAGATTGAACTGATCTTCCCAGCGAAAATCAAACCGCGCCCGCGACACTGCATCATCGCGGATTTGGGCGGCCGGATGCCCCTTGCCAAGATCGGCGGCATGGGCTGCGAGCTTATAGGTAATCACCCCCACTTTCACATCGTCCCTATCGGGAAGACCCAAATGCTCCTTAGGCGTCACATAGCAAAGCATAGACGTGCCAAACCAGCCAATCATCGCCGCGCCAATGCCCGAGGTGATGTGGTCATAACCCGGTGCAATGTCCGTCGTCAGCGGCCCAAGCGTGTAAAACGGTGCCTCACCACAAACCTTCAGCTGCTTGTCCATATTCACCTTGATCTTGTGCATCGGCACATGGCCCGGCCCCTCAATCATCACCTGACAGCCCTTGGCCCACGCGATTTGCGTCAGCTCGCCCAGCGTCTCCAGCTCGGCAAATTGGGCGCGGTCATTCGCGTCGGCAATTGCGCCCGGCCGCAAACCATCACCCAGAGAA
>CALLUH010000109.1 GCA_938011445.1 uncultured Hyphomonadaceae bacterium | reverse complement strand
CGCGCCTCGACCACCAGATCATCGACAGGCCGGGACAATTCCGCCCCGCGCGTATAAGGCACCACGCAGAAGGTGCAGAACTTGTCGCACCCTTCCTGGATCGACAAAAACGCCGTCGGCCCATCCGCTTGGCGCGCCTTGGGCAGCGCATCAAATTTTTCGAGTGTGTCAAAATCCGTCTCCAGCCGGTCGCCAACCGCGCGACTGGCGCGGGCGACCATTTCGGGCAGCTTATGATAGGCTTGTGGCCCCAGCACCAGATCGACCGCAGGCTGGCGCCGCATAATCTCTTCACCCTCGGCCTGAGCGACGCAACCGGCCACCGCAATCGTCATCCGCCCGCCCGATTGCTCTTTCATCGTCTTGATCTTGCCCAGCTCGGAATAGACTTTCTCGGTCGCTTTTTCGCGGATATGGCACGTGTTCAGGATCACCAGATCCGCCTCATGCGCGCGCTCCGTCGGCCCATAGCCAAGCGGGCGCAAAACATCCTTCATCCGCTCGGAATCATAGACATTCATCTGGCAACCATAGGTCTTTATATAGAGGCGTTTGCTCGGCATATCACTCATGGCCGCGCTTATGCCGCAAAAGCGCTCGGAAGGGAAGATGGGGCGGGCGCGCCGCGCTTTCCCCAAGTCGTCGCATATCCCGTACTGACCGCGCGGGCATATTTTCGGGGTGCACTTAGGCCTTCTTGCGCGGTGGGGTCATCAAGAACAGGTTCGAGTTTTTGATATGTTCGGCATAGCCCTCGCGTTTGGCTGCCGAACGCCGGTCCATCCACGGACATGAGACAAACAGGAACAGACACAGCATCGCAACCCAGCCAATCCCAGACCACGCATAGTCCAGCCCGCCTGCCGACAGCGCAAATAGCCATAAGGAGAACCACATCGCCACTTCACCGAAATAATTCGGATGCCGCGACCATGCCCACAGCCCGTCCGTATAGAAAGCCCGATTGGTCTCATTATTGCGCTGCCTCTTACGGAATGTCCGCATTTGCTCGTCCGAGACAAACTGGATAATCGCAGCGCCAATGCCGATCGCTGCGGCAATATAGTCAAGGATAGGGTTGGAGGTGCCTTCGCCCGTCATGACGAGATAGACCGGAAGCATCCCGATAAAGACAAGCACGGTCGGAAAGACATTGATGCCAAGAAGATTGGAGACCAGCAGATAGGATTTGGGATTGTTCGCGCGCATTTCCTGATAGCGCCAGTCTTCATGGTCAAGACCCGGCCAGTCGCGCATCCAGTTTACCGTAAGCCGAAACGCCCAGAAGAAGATGACGATCAAGACCAGCATTTGCCCTGTGGACATGCCGCCCCCGCTCGCGCCCAGCCAGTAAAGCGCCAAAGCAGGCGGAATAATCGACCAATAGGGGTCGTAAACACTGGCATTGGAGATATAGGCCCCAATCGCCCAGATAATCACTGTGGCCACCAGATCCATCGCCAGTGCCGCCCAAAGTGGTGCCAGCCCAGCCATATACCAATGTGAGATGACCGCCCCGACAAGTGCCAAAGTATAAGCCGATGTAACGATCAAAAGCGAACGTGACTTGCCATATTTGGCATTTTTAGCGAGGTGCGGGTTCATAGAAACACTCCGAAAGGCGACGGGAAATGACTGATACTGTTAATCAGGGGCGATTCAAGAACCCCGTAGAGGCGGTCCTTGTTGGTACAAAAGAGCTGATTCGTGTAAAGCCTAACACACGACCGATCAATGATGCAGACCAATTAACCGGAAAAACCTGCCTGATAACGGGGGCTAATTCGGGCGTTGGCTGGGGTGTGGCCAAACTTTGGGCCGAGCGCGGGGCCAGTTTGATTATGGCCTGCCGGACGCTGGTGCCCGACCGGGCCGCCGAACTGCGCGAGCTGTCGGGCAATCTGAACATCAAGCTTTATGAGCTTGACCTTGGTGATTTCAACAAGATTGATGCCTTTGTCACAAGCCTTAAAGTCGATGGTGTAAAGCTTGACATATCGCTGTTTAATGCCGGATTGGGCGCAGCGAAAGCGAAGAAAACCGCGCTCGGCTTTGAGGAATTGTTTCAGGTCAATTATCTCGCCAAATTCTATCTGGTAAACCGCCTGCTCGCCGAGGGGGTGATCCCGAACAAAACCATTGCAGGCAATCGCAAAGACGGCGATCCGGTCCACCGCATGATGTTCACCTCGTCTGACAGCCATCGCGGCGCCCAGCCCATCAATACCGAAACCCTCGGTGTATTCTACGAATATGGCGCCAAGGGCGGGATCGCCAATTACTCCTACTATAAGCTCGTTCTGAATACATTTGCGATGGAATTGTCCAAGCGGCTCAACAAGGAAGGAGATCCGGTCGATGTATCCGTTCTGCCCATTTGCCCCGGGCCCGTAAACACAAACATCATCCGCAATGCGCCGCCGCTCCTGCGTGCTGTACTGGGTGCAATCTTCAAAATTGGCTTCCAGCCCCCTGACAAAGCGGCCCCGCCATTTCTCTATCTGGCTGCGGCCGAGGAAGTCGAGGGTAAAACCGGCCTCTACATGCACATGAAGACGGAGAAAAATATGGATGACAAATGCTATGATGCGGAGGCTGGAGCAGCCCTTTGGGCCAGATCCGTAGAGCTGCTTGCGGGGATTGGCCGAAAAATCTGAGCGGGTGGTTTATTTGTAAGTCCACAGCAGATGGGCAAGGAATGTGGCCGGTGGCAAGGCGAAAACCACAAGTGCAAGTCCGACCAGATCGGGCAATCCAGCGACATGCGCCCCGCCAGAAATTGCCAATGACAAAGCGAAGCCAAACACCGAAGCTGTCGCGAACCGAAAATAGTTCTGCTTACTGACAGACTGGCCAAAGCTCCAAAGTGTATTGACAAAATATGATCCCGTATTTGCAACAAGAAAGGCCAAACCGTTCGCCAGCATAGGGTGTGCCCCAAAGCCTTTAAGGCAGCCAAAGGCGACAATTATGTGTAGCAGTGTCGCCGCCACGCCTGTGACCGCAAACCGAGAGACTTTTCTTCGTAAAGGGGGTCTAGTTGTTGACACGGTTTAATCGCCCTTCGGGCCTGTTCTCGGATGTTTGCTGCGCGCCTCCATCCGCATTGCCAAGGAGCCGACCCCGATCATATTCACCTTCGATCAGATATATCGGGCGCTGCTTGGTTTCGATGGTGAGCCGGGCAATATACTCGCCAATAATCCCGAGCGACAGAAGTTGCGCCGCGCTTGCAGTCAGCAATACAACCATGAGGGAGGCATAGCCTGGAACATCGGTGCCGAACAAAAGCGTTTGGCCAATGATGAAAACCGCATAGCCAACCGCAGACATTGCGAGTAATCCGCCAATATAAGTCCAGACCTTGAGCGGCAAGGTGGAAAAACTGAACAGGCCGTCAAGGGCTAAGTTCCACAGGCTATGCAATCGGAACTTGGTTTGGCCAGCCGCTCGCGCAGAACGGTGAAACGGCACGGCGGCGGAGGAAAATCCAACCCAGGCCAGTAGCCCCTTCATAAACCGGTTGCGCTCTGGCAATTGGCGCACCGCTTCGACAACGCGGCGGTCCATCAGCCGGAAGTCACCAACATTGGACGGTATTTTTGTTCTGGAGATGCGATTGAACAGGCGATAAAACAGCTGCGCGGTAGAGCGTTTAAGCTTGGTATCGTCGCGGCGGCTTTCGCGCACGCCATAGACCACATCATATCCTTCGCGCCATTTGGCCACAAAATTCAGAATAAGTTCAGGAGGATCTTGCAAATCAACGTCAATGATCACAACGATATCTGCATCAACCAGGTCAAGCCCTGCCGTCATCGCCGCTTCTTTGCCGAAATTACGGGCCAGATTTATCAGCTTGATGCGGTGTGAGCGTTTTACACCCTCCAACAGCACTTTCAATGTTTCATCGGTGCTACCATCGTTTACAAAGTGGATGTCCCAGTCACAGCCCGTTTGGTTCAGAATGGGGAACATTGACCCCAAAAATAGCGCAATGGCATCGGCCTCATTGAATACGGGCGTAATCACCGACAAACGCGGACGCTCTGGACGCGGCCGGCTCAACTCTGCCAATAAGGGGGATGTCATAATGCCGCCTTCCTAAGCTCGATGGGCGCTGCCACCCGCCCGGAAGCGCGCTGCCTGCCTAATTCGGCAAGCACACGCCGGAGGGTGATGCAGGTCAAAGACACCATCAATATGAACGGCAAGGATATCCCTGACCGCATTTCAGGACCGGGCAGGACAATGCTGGCAACAAAAACAGATGCGAGGCTTAACAGTTCAAAAGGTAACCAACCCGTTCTCTGCGCACGCTTCCAGACGATAAGCAAGGCAGGTAAAGCTAGGGTTAGCTCATAATAATATGCATAAGGCGCAATCAGCAGCGCCATGGATGAAACGGTTGCCAGCCTGAGTTCGCCATCCTCCGTTTGCCGCCAAACATAAGCGAGGAGCGTCATGACAGACCCCGCGGCAAGAAGATAGACCAGTTTGGTAAGCTCTAAAGGCGCGCCAGCGAGTATCATGGCGGCGTAGACCGTCACCATCTTATAGATCGGCATAACGCCCGCCTCTATGGCCCCGTTGACGTTTTGCACGCTGTCGAAAAAAGCAAACCAGCTTGCCTTGCCTGAGACCAGAGCCGAGCTAGCCCACAAAGCCGCGCTGCCAATAGCGGCGGTCACAAAAGGAACCCAGGCCCGCGCGGTGATGTAGGCCACAGGCAAAAGCAGGCCCAGTTGCGGCTTCACGGTGAGCCCGGCTGCGGCGAGGCCTGCAAGGATCGGACGAGGGCCGATCTGGGTGATCGCAACCACAAAAAGTGCAGCTGTGAACAATCCGTTCTGGCCGGTGACAATCGCCGAGAGCACCAAAGGACAAAGCAAAACGGCGCAGAGTGCTTTGGGACGAAAACCAAGCGGCCTGATGGCAAGCCCAAATGCGGTCAGCCCAAGACCGCACCATAGCAGATAAGCAGGTAAAAACGGCAACAGGCCGAACGGGCTAAAGACCAGACTGCTATGGGGCGGATATTGCCACGTCAAGCCATTGGCAATCTCCGCCATTTCAGGCCGATGCGAAGCAATAGCTGCAGCCAGTCCATCAGGGGCGTAAAGGCCAATCAGCCGGCCTGCGAAGACTTCGCGTCCAGCGGACCAGAAGGCAACAAAATCGCCGCCCATCCGCTCGCCATCAAATTGGGGCAAGAGCGTAATAAAGCCCGTAACAAGCTGGATTGTCCCCAGCAAAATAATGACAAAACCAACCCGTTGAGCTGTTAAATAGCCTTCCAGCCTGTCAGAGAGGGTACGCAAATACATGCCAACTGTCTGGCATCAAAAGGATAATTTTTCGTAATTGTCTGAAGAGTGCGGGCGCTTGTTTTCCAGCAGTGAGCGCGCTTATCTGCTTATGCGTCGTCTTGGTCCAGCTTTACACCGTAAAGCTCAAGCCGATGATCAACCAGCCGGTAGCCCAGTTCCTTTGCGATGAACTCCTGTAGCCGCTCGATTTCCTCATTCTGGAATTCAATGACGTCGCCGGTGCGAACGTCGATCAAATGGTCATGGTGCTCGTCAGGTACTTCCTCGAAGCGCGAGCGACCATCCCGGAAGTCATGCCGTTCGATGATATTGGATTCCTCAAACAGCTTCACGGTTCGATAGACCGTGGCCAATGAAATCGAGGAATCAAGTGCATTGGCGCGGCGGTGTAGTTCTTCGGCATCCGGATGGTCGTCTGACGATGACAAGACCCGTGCAATCGTCCTGCGCTGTCCCGTCATGCGCAGACCTTTTTCGATACAAAGCTTCTCGACTCTATCCATAGCAAATAAATGCCCCGAATGGTCATGGAAGTCCAGTCATCTCTCTTCGCATCAATAAGGCATCGACCGTGCCCATGCCCTCTCTTTTGTAATAGGTTTTACGAGTCCCCTCCTGAGCGAAGCCAAGGGATTGATAAAGCGCAATGGCAGGCTGGTTATCGACAGCGACCTCCAGCAAGCAGGCTTTGATGCCCCGTTCGGTTAGATGATCAAAAGCAGTTGTCAACACAGATGTGGCATGGCCTTTTTGAAAGTGATCGGGATCAGTGGCTAAGGTCAACATTTCGGCTTCATCCAGAGCATATTGGAACAAGGTAAAGCTCAGCATGTGGTCTGGTGCCTCGGGCGCGACAAGAGCGAGGCCGAACACGCTGGACTTGGCGAGCTCTGCGCGTAGGGCCGCCGCGCTCCACGGCGTCTCGAAGGCCCGCGCATGAAGGATGGCAAGCTCGCGGGCATCATCAGGGCGAAGGACGCGGAAGGTCTGCATTGCTTAGGGTTTTGTCCTTGGCTTATGGATTTCCGGCGCGCGGGCATAAGCGGGGACCGGCTTGAAGGCGTTCGGCGACAATGGCACAGCTTTGATCCCCGCCCAAAGCGCGCGCGGGGCGGCAATTTCGACCTCGCCCATCTCGAAACTGTCTTCGGCCACTTCGATAATATCGGTAACGCCGAGGCCATGTTGCAGCTCCTGTGTCCACCAGGTTCGGTCGGGTGGACGTTTCTGGGCCGCCATCACCGCCCGGGCGGGGCTGGTGATTGTGGGGGGCAGGCCGGCTTCGAGGCTAGTCATGCCAATGGCTGGGATGTCGAGTGCAAGGGCGAGCCCGCGCGCGAAGGCGACGCCGATGCGGATGCCGGTAAAGCTGCCCGGGCCTGTGACAATGGCAATCCGGTCTAGCTCGGCAAGGCTCACGCCAGCCTCTTCGAGCACGTTTTGGGTGAGGATAGGTAAGCGTCCATCCTGCCCGCGCGCCATGGTTTCCTGACGCTCGGACAGAACGGCCCCCTCGCGCAGAACGGCAAGATCGCAAGCTGCAAGCGCAGTGTTTATGGCCAATATCAACATCAGGCCAAGGCCTAGAGGATCACACAAGCCTCGTCAAAGTCGAGCCTTGGCGAGCGCTCGAACAAGCCGGATGGATCGCCATGGCCAAGATTACAAATCCAATTGGTCCGCCAGCGTTTGCGCCCACCCGTCATGAAGGCCTTGTCGACGCCTGCCGCATCGAAACCGGACATCGGCCCGCAATCAAGACCTAGCGCGCGGGCGGCCATCAGGAAATAGGCGCTTTGCAGGCTACCATTTCGGAACGCATTGGTGGCGCGGTGATCTTCATCGGCGAACCAGTCTTTCGCGGAGAGATCATGGGGGAACAGTTCGGCCATTTTTTCGTGAAAATCGAGATCATGTGCAATGATGACTGTCCAAGGAGAGGTCATTGTTTTTTCAACGTTTTGTTCCGATAAAAAAGGTTTGAGCTTGTCACGGCCTTTGCCGTCCTTTGGCAGAAAGATAAATCGGGCCGGCGAGCCATTAGCGCTGGTTGGCCCCCATTTGGCGAGATCATAAACCGCGCGCATCATAATCTCCGGAACGGCCGTCTCGGTCCAGCTATTATGCGATCGGGCGCGGCGGAACAGGGTATGCAAGGCGAGGTCATTGATCGGATCGGCCATAATAGATTAAGTCCTTGAGCTTGTTTTTCCATTTTCTACTATAGCGTAACCTAAAGCTGGGCAATAAACTCTTTTAATGACTTTTGATCTTGATCAAAACTCTATAAATCACTCTATAAGAGCAAGTTATAGAGCCATGCGCTAAGAGAATAGGGATCTGGTTACAGAGCGGCTTCGACAGCAGTGACTTCCGGCACATAGGCGCGGAGCATGTTTTCAATACCCTGCTTCAAAGTATAGGTCGATGAGGGGCAGCCCGCACAGGCACCACGCATTGACAGGTGAACAATGCCGGTTTCGGGTTCGAAGCGATGGAATACGATATCGCCACCATCCTGGGCGACGGCGGGTCGGACACGGGTTTCAATTAGCTCCCTGATCTCCGCCACAATCTCGGCCGCCTCACCCTCATATTCGGTCGCGTCATCGCTTGCCTGTGGAACGCTCTGGTCGCCCTCGATGACCGGAAGCCCGGCCATGTAATGGTCCATAATTGCAGCCAACGCCATCGGACGCACATGTTTCCAGTCACTGTCCGGACTTTTGCTGATTGAAAGAAAATCACGACCGAGGAAGACACCGGTAACGCCGGAAACCTCGAACAGTGCCCGCGCAAGGGGGCTGGCACCCGCCGCCTCGACGCTCGGATAGTCGAACGGTCCCGCATTTGCGGCCACAGGCTCTCCGGGCAGGAATTTCAGCGTGTCGGGGTTCGGGGTCGGTTCGGTCTGGATAAACATGGGCGTGGCTTTCTGGCATGCTTTGGAAATTCAGAGCTAACATGGCGATGGGGAAGACGCCAATCAAGTCCGGATCTATTGCGTCCGAATGCCTTGGCTTTTGTTGTCAAGGAAGCGGGTTATTCGGCGGCTCCTGAGCGGCAGGCGTTTCATCGTTCGCTTGGAGGGCTGCGAGTACCTGCTCTGTGGCGGCGTGTGCTTCCCTCAGCCTCAGGGCGAGAATTGCCGGATGATTGGCACCGACAAGTCCGTCTCCGCCCTGATTCCAGACAAAGAGCGGCTTCAGCTTGGCCGCGCTGCGCCATCTTTCCAGCGCGAGGTCAAACGTATTTGCGGCAGGGTGTTCAGATAGGCTTACAGTCTCGCGAGCTTTTATCGCGCTTAGCAATTGATGGGCGGCGTGGGCGCGCGCTTTGCCATAATAGACCCTGCGAACCGCCTCGCTACTGGCAAGCCAGCCATCGCCCGGTGAGGAGATTTCGGCAAGCTCTGTGCTCGAAACATCTGCCCATCCTAGGGTCAATTCAAGTTCGCGCGCCAAAAACCCCAGGCCCTGAGGGCTGCCGGCCACCGCGCGTCCGACCCGATCATCATAACGCATCAGGGCCTGACGCGCTGCCTGAAGGCGCGGGGTGGCCTTCTGGCTTGTGTCTTCAGCAAGCAGCCGTTCGGCGGCGACAAGGTCTTGATCTCGCTGGCCATCAAGCGCGCCAAGTGTGAGGCGGGCATGATCAGCAATGCTGGCGCGCAAGCCGTCTTGCCATGCAGGCAGGGCGGTGAGTTGGGCCTGTGGGTGCCAGGGATGACGGTCCGCCGCCCAACCGGGCCCATCAAGTTCGCGCGCCAGCAACACGGCCGAAACGCCAATATCGCTGACAGCCCAGTGGCGTCCGGTTTCAAGATTGATCGGCCTATCGTCAATCTGGTGGCTCAAAATAGTGGCGGCAGGATAGGCCAAAATGGCAGCGATGACGATAAGTGTTTTCGCAGCGAAGATGAAAGGCTTCAGAGTCAGCGGTTTGCGAGGAGGTTTCTGCGCAGGGGAATTGGCCATACGAATAATCGGCGGCGCAATAGGCGCATCATAGTCAAGCGCACCGATCTCGATGTCTTCGAGCGGTTCTTCTTCATACTCGTCGGTGGCCCCGGTTGACATAATGTCTCGCAATCATTTGGCGACAAGTAGTGGTCTGTCCAAAAGTGTGAACAAAGAGTTTACATAAGAAAGATGACGACAAATTGACAAATGAGATAATGCCGCGATTCTGCGGGCTTATCCATGGTGGGCTCTGGGGCCATGTTCCTGAACTTAGCCCTGCCAGAAGCCGATAATCTCGCGCACCTCTTCCATGATCGGACGGGCAATGGCGTCCGCGCGTGCGCCGCCGTCTTTCAGGACACGATCAATCTCGGCTGGATCGTTGAGATAGTCGCGCATGCGTGTTGTGATCGGCGACAGATGCGAGACCGCAAGCTCGGCGAGGGCGGGCTTGAATGTGCCAAAGCCCTTGCCGCCAAATTCATCGAGCACGGTCTGTGTGTCAGCGCCGGCAAGGGCTGCGTAAATGCCGACAAGGTTTTCGACCTCGGGACGGCCTTTTAGCCCCGCTTCGTCTTCGGGCATGTCGCCGAGCATATCGGTTTTGGCCTTTTTGAATTTTTTGGTGATCGCGTCGGCGTCGTCGATGAGATTGATGCGGGAGAGGTCAGAGGGGTCGGATTTGGACATTTTCTTGGTGCCGTCTTTCAGGCTCATAATCCGCGCGCCCGGGCCTTTGATCAGCGGTTCGGGCAGGGGGAAGAAATTCGGTGCATTGAAATCGCGATTGAACTTGTCGGCAATGTCGCGGCTTAATTCCAGGTGCTGTTTCTGGTCTTCGCCGACGGGGACATGGGTGGCTTTGTAGGCAAGAATGTCGGCCGCTTGCAGGACAGGATAATCAAACAGGCCAACCGATGAGCGCTCGGCGTCTTTGCCCGCTTTGTCCTTGAACTGGGTCATGCGTTCGAGCCAGCCCATGCGGGCGACACAATTGAAATACCATGCCAGTTCCGTATGCGCGAGCACGGAGGATTGGGCGAAGATGATCGACTTTTTCGGGTCGAGACCACAGGCCAGGAAAGCAGCGACGATTTCGCGGGTCTGCTGGGCGAGGGCGCTTGGGTCCTGGGTCACGGTAATCGCGTGCAGATCGACGACGCAATAGACGCATTCATGATCCGCTTGCAGGGCGACGAACTTTTTCAGTGCACCGAGATAATTGCCAAGGTGAAGCGCGCCGGTGGGCTGGACGCCGGAGAACACGCGTTCGGGGCCTGCATAGGTTGTCGTCTGATCTGTCATGTCAGGCGGTTTACGTTATTTTTGCGCGCGCGCAAGCCTCAGCGTCGTTTCAGTGCGCCGAGGATTTCGCTTGGGCGGACCGCGCCGAAGACAAGCGCGGCGAAGCCATAGGTGGCCATGCTGGCAAGGATGACCGCGCACATGGTGAAGAATTTGCTGTCAAAGGCATAGGCGCGGATGGTTTCAAGATGGGCAAGGCCGACAAGGAGGACCGCGCTCATGGCGATAACGGCGGCGAGCACGCGCATCATGCGTCCGAGCAAGACGGCCCCTGGGCGATACCAACTACGCCTGGCGAGGGTTAAGATGAGGAGCAAGGCATTGACCCATGCAGCGATGCTGGTGGCGATAGCCAGCCCCGGAAAACCGAACCGGCCTTGGGTTTGGAGCCAGAAGAAAAGCCCTGCGCCGAGGATGGTGTTGACGGCGACCGAGATCAGCGCATAGCGCATCGGGGTTTTCATATCCTCGCGCGCGAAGAAAGCCGGGGCGAGCACTTTGATCAGGACGAAGGCGGGCACGCCCCATGCATAATGGACAAGCGCAAGACCGGAGCGGGCGGCATCTTCGGCGAGGAATGCGCCGCGGGTAAAGATGCCTTCGACGAGGAAAGTCGGGGCGAGCAGGAGCGCCATAGCGGCGGGCAGGGTCAGCGCCATGGCAAGGCCGATGCCCTCATCCATCATGCGCATACCGCCCGCGCCATCTTCACGCCGTGCAGCTTTCGAAAGACGAGGAAGGATGGCGACGCCAATGGCCACGCCGACAAGCCCGAGCGGCAATTGATAGAGCCGGTCGGCATAATAAATCCATGTCTTTGCGCCGACCTCATAGCTGGCAAGCCACTGGCTGACCATGATGTTGATCTGGGTGCCCGAGGCGGCGATGGTGCCCGGCAGGGCAAGCAGTAAGATGTGCTTCACACGCGGGGTCAGGCGCGGCAGGCCGATCAGCGAGAGCCGGACCGATTGGCGGCGTACCCCCCAATAGAGCAGCAAAGCCTGCAAGACGCCCGCCACGAGCACAGCCCATGCGGCAGCCGTCGCCACGATGACGGGCGCGATGGAGACAAAAGACGCCGCGATCAGGCAAATATTGAGGATGATCGGCACGCCCGCAGATAGAATGAACCGTCCGGCCGAATTGAGCACGCCCGAAAGCAGCGCAGCAATCGACATACAGGTGAGATACGGCATGGTGATGCGGGTCAAGAGGATCGCCAGATTGAAATTGACCTCGTCATCGGCCTGTCCGCCATGAAAGACGAGCAGGATCCACGGCATCGCAAATTGCGCGATCAGGGTCAGAAGGGCGGTCGCGGCGAACAGGACACGTAGCGCTTCGTCGGCAACTTTTTGCGCCGCGTCTGGCCCTTCGGCTTCATAGGTGCGTGCATATGATGGGACGAAAGCTTGCGCAAAGGCCCCTTCGGCAAAGATACGCCGAAAGAGGTTTGGGAACATCAGCGCGGTCGCCCACGCGTCGCCAATTGGGCCAGCACCGATACGCGCGGCCAAAAAGACATCGCGAACAAAGCCGAGCATGCGGCTTGTCAGGGTCAGGCTGGCTTGAACCAGCGTATTGCGCGCAAGGCTCATATTTGCGTGCCCTTAGAAATTGTCGGACGCCCGCGCCTGCGCCAGTTTGCGAATGGGCGTTGTCGGCGCGTCGGGTTCCTCATTTGACAAGATAGCGAGCAATTGTGTTTTGAGTTTTTCTTTTGCTGAACTGTCGGTAAGCTTCTCGCCACTTTGTGTTTTGACATAGAAGGCGTCAAACACCCGCTCGCCATAAGAGCCGACATGGGCGGAGTGGATCGACAAATCATTGTCGGCCAGAACCTGCGCCACATCGCGCAACAGGCCAGGCCGATTTCTGGCGGTGATGTCGATCACGGTGAAACGGCGTGAGGCGAGGGCGTCAATGTCCACAGAGGCTTGAACAAGGAAAGCCGCTTCGCGTTGTCCGCCCTTGAGCAGTTGCACGTCGCGCGGCTTGCCTGACCGCTCCAACACGTCACGCACCCCCGTCGCGAGCCGTTCAAGCCGCCTTGGCTCCCCGCCTGCAAATGGGCCACCGCGTCCGTCCTGCAAGGTAAACACATCAATTATATGCCCCGACGCGCTGGTAAAAACCTGTGCTGAGGCAATATCAGCCCCCTCGGCGGCGATTTCTCCAGCGAGATCCGCAAACAGGCCCAGCCGATCAGGACCGGATACAAGTAAAGTTACGCCGCCGCCATCTTCGCGGACTTGCATGCTGACCGAAGTGTGGCCCGCTCCGGCAAAAAGCTGGGCGTGACCGGCAAGCGTGGTGGAGTCAAATCCTGTCCAATAAGCTGGCTCCATTTGTGCCATAATAGGCGGCAATGCACCGATGAGCTCGATCACCTCGGCGCGACATTGCTCGGCGCGTTCGGCCAAATCGGCAGCGACAGCGGCCTCGCCGGTACGGCCACCGCGCAAAGCGGCAACAGTGTTGTGGTGAAGGTCTGAAAGCAATTGCCCCTTCCAGCCATTCCAGATTTTCGGGCCGACGGCGGTGATGTCAGCGGCGGTCAGAATATGCAAAAGGCGCAAGCGCTCAGTGTTGCCGACAAGCGCTGCGAAATCGGCCACGGTGCGCGGGTCGGAAATATCGCGTTTCTGGGCCGTTTCGCTCATTTCAAGATGATTACCGACAAGCCAGGCAACCAGTTCGGTCTCTTCTTTCGGCAGGCCCAGCCGTTTGCACGCGGCTCGCGACGTGCGCATACCCTGAACCTGCTGGTCGCCTTTGCCTTTGCCGGTGTCGTGCAAAAGCATGGCGAGATAAAGCGCGCGCCGATTGACCACGTGCTTGAAGATTGCGCTGGCATGGGCATGGTCTTCGCTACGGCCATGTTCGATGTCCGACATAATCTCGACGGCGCGGATGGTGTGCTCGTCCACGGTGAAATGATGGTACATATTGAACTGGGTTTGCGCGACGATGGAGCCAAATTCAGGCAAAAATTGGCCCAGAATGCCGGTCTCGTTCATTTTGCGTAAAAGCTCGGCCGGCCTGTCTGATCCGAGCAGGCAGGACAGGAACATGGCACGCGGGGCCTCGGCTTTGCGCATATCCGGCCGGAAGGATTTGACCGAGCGGGAGACCGCCGACATCGCGTCTGGATGAATGTCGAGGTCTTCTTCAGCGGCAACCACGAACAGGCGAAGCATGTCTTCGGGTGCAGTTTCAAAAATGTCGGGCGCGGCAACCGAGAGCCTCCCCATATCAATCACAAAAGGCGTATCGGCAATCGGCTTTGGCGCCGATTGTGGCATGAAACGACGCAAACCTTGCGGTTTTTTCTTTTCGGCAGCTTCAAGCTTGGCGATAATGATACGGGTCAGCCCGCCCACATCCCGCACAGCCAGAAAATAACGTTTCATGAACCGCTCGACACCAAGTCGCTCGCCACGATCCTCATAGCCGAGGCGTTTGGCAAGTTCGGGCTGGAGGTCAAAGCTGACGCGTTCTTCGGGGCGTCCGGTGAGGAAGTGCAAGTGGCAGCGTACCGTCCAGAGGAAACGGGCGGCGCGGAGGAAGACTTTGTATTCGTGCGGCGTCAGAATGCCAGCTTTCATCACCTCTTCAAGATAGGTTCCGCCATTGATATGTTTGCTGATCCAGAACATGGTCTGCAAATCGCGCAAGCCGCCCTTGCCGTTTTTGACATTGGGTTCGACAACATAGCGCACATCGCCCTGTTTGGCATGGCGTTCATCCCGCTCGGCGAGCTTATCTGCGATGAACTGGGCGTCCTGACCATCCAAGCATTCGGTCTGAAAATCGGAAAGGAGTTTCTCGCTAAGCGTCTTATCGCCAGCCAGAAAGCGGGCATCGAGCAGCGAGGTTTTGATTGTGACATCGGTTTTGGATAGGGACAGGCAACCAGACACGGTGCGAAAGGCATGGCCGACTTTCAGGCCCATGTCCCAGAGCGCATAGAGCATATATTCAATAACGCTTTCGGCCCAGGGGCTGGCCTTGTATTGGCGCAGGAATAACAGATCAATGTCCGAGGACGGGGCAAGCACCGAACGGCCATAACCGCCTGTGGCAAGCACGGCGAGCTTTTCGCCCTCGGTCGGATTACGGGCGCGAAAGACATGTACGGTGGTAAAATCATATAGCGCGCCGATCACTTCGTCCTGTACGGCGGACAAAAGACGCGCCGTGTCGAGCCCGTCTGCGCCCTGTTGCAGTCTCTCCTGCGCAATCATCCGGCCACGAAAGAGCGCCGCGTGCAGCAGATCGAGCGCGCGTTTGCGGGCGTCTTTCTCATTGCCGATATTGTCCAGCGCGGCCGCGGTGAGCTGGACCCGCAGTTTGCGCCCATCGACGATATCTTGCAGCCGCCACTTTGAGGGGGCACGGCGCGAGGAGGGCCGATTGGCAAGTGTTGGCATGGGTTGGGTTTCGGACATAGACGTTCATTAGCCCAGATCAGCCTATCTGGTCACGGTCTAATTGCGCGACGTGCTGCTTTGTGGCGGATCATCTGAATTGATTATCTCGGGCCAAGCGATTTGAGCTTGTAGACAAGTTCAAGCGCTTCGCGCGGGGTCAGCAGGTCCGGGTCGGTTTCGGCGAGGAGTTTGTCGGCGTCTGACGCAATCGTCTCGGTCATAATTTGCTCGGCCGGTTCTGGCGCCGCGGCAAAGAGCGGCAAGGTCTCGGCGCGGGCGGGGTCTGCTTCGAGGGTTTTGAGAACTTGCTCGGCGCGGCGGACAGCAGCTTTGGGCAGGCCTGCAAGCTTGGCCACCTGTACGCCATAGGATTTGTCGGCGGGACCGGCTTGGACATCGTGTAAGAATACAAGGCCGTCTTGCCATTCTTTGGCCCGCAAGGAGACATTGGCCGCGCCGTCCAGCTCTGCGGCGAGCGTGGTTAGCTCGTGATAATGGGTCGCGAAAAGCGCGCGGCAGGTGTTTTTATTGTGCAGATGTTCAACCGCTGCCCACGCAATGGCCAAGCCGTCATAGGTGGATGTTCCTCGGCCAACCTCGTCGAGAATGACAAAGCTTGAAGGCGTGGCCTGGTTTAGAATGGCGGCCGTTTCGACCATTTCGACCATGAAGGTTGAACGGCCACGGGCGAGATCATCCGAGGCCCCAACGCGCGAGAAGATGCGGTCGGCAAGGCCAAGGGTGAGCGCCTCGGCGGGCACGAAGAAGCCCGCTTGAGCGAGAATGACAGCCAGCGCACATTGGCGCAGATAGGTCGATTTGCCGGCCATGTTCGGACCGGTGACAAGTTGGAGACGCGGGGCCGAGCGGGCTTGGGTGTCGAGATTTGTGTCATTGGCGGTAAAGCCTTCGCCCTGCTTTTTGAGCGCCGCTTCAACGACGGGGTGGCGCAGAGCTGTGGCTTCGAAGACGGGCGTATCGACAATTTGAGGGCGGACGGCGCCTGTGGTTTCGGCCCAGACCGCGCCTGCGGTGGCAACATCAAGCTCGGCAAGGGCAGCGGCGGCTTTTTGCAAAGGGCCAGACAAGGGTTCGAGCCGCTCGATAAAGTGAGCGAAAATGGCAAGCTCGCGGGCTCTGGCTTCTTCTTCGGCGCGCGAGATGCGTCCGGCCAGTTCGCCAAGTTCGGTTGTCGAGAAGCGGACGACATTGGCGAGCGTCTGGCGGTGGATGAAGCGCTCATTGAGCGGCGCGGTCATCAGCGGATCAGCGTAGCGGGCGGAGACTTCGACGAAATAGCCGAGCACATTGTTGAACTTGATCTTCAGCGCACTGATGCCCGTGTCTTTGCCATAATCGGTTTGCAGGCCAGCGATGACTTTGCGGCTGTCATCGCGCAGGCTGCGGGCTTCGTCCAGCGCACTGTCCCAACCAACCGAGACAAAGTTTCCGTCGCGCGCCAGCAGTGGCACTTCGGGTGCAAGCGCTTTTTCGAGGTCGCGGGCAAGGCCATCAAGATCCGGTTCGAGGCTTAGGGTCAGCGCTCTTGCGGCCTGTTCAATGAGCAAAGGCGCAGCCCGCATGCGTCTGGCGATCATGGCGGCGGCAAATTCGCCCTGTTGGAGCGCAGCGCCGAGGGCTTTGAGGTCACGCGGGCCGCCGCGACCAAGGCGCAGCCGGCCTCGAGCGCGTTCAAGGTCTGGCGCTGTTTTTAACTGGGCGCGGATGTCGGCGGTCAGATCGCTATCATCAAGGCACCACGAGATTGCATCGAGACGCGCCGTGATCGCGGCTTTGTCTGTTGAGGGCCGGGCGAGCCGGTCAGCAAGCATACGGGCACCCGGCGCGGTCACGGTACGGTCGATGGCATGGACCAGCGAGCCTTCGCGTGTACCCGCTAGCCCCATATCAATTTCGAGGCTCATGCGGGTGGCCGGATCAATGGCGACGAGGCCGGTATTTGTTGTCCGGCGCGGCAGATCAAGGCGTATAGCGTCGCCCGCTTGGGTCAGTTCGATATAGTTCAGAAGCAAGGCGGCAGAGCTTAATTCTTCGCGGGAGAAACTGCCTAAAGCGTCAAGGCTCG
>CALLUH010000108.1 GCA_938011445.1 uncultured Hyphomonadaceae bacterium | reverse complement strand
GATCGGCATGGTGGCCCTGTCGTCTCTTTCTTGTCACTTGAGAGCCGGGCGAGGGGAGCTTTGAGGGGCTCTGTCAGTCCGCGCGGCCTTTTAGCGACTTGTTTAACGTGGCTGCAAGCCGACCGGCCAAATCACCACGAGGTGTTTTTAGCGGGGAAGCGGGGTGGGGTCAAACCCTCACTCGCCCGTCAGCTTGGGCGCGCGCTTCTCTTTGAAGGCGGTGACGGCTTCGGCGCGGTCGTCCATATAGTTGGAGACGCTTTCATAGCCGATGCTGGCGTCCATGATCTGGGCGGCCAAAGCTTTTAGCGGGATATTGGTGACGGTCTTGGTCCAGCGTACGGCAAAGCGCGGATTGGCTTGTAGCTTGGCGACCAGTTCGCCGACCTTTGTGTCAAGCTCGGCAGCGGGGACGGCATAGTTGATCAGGCCGAGCGCCTGGGCCTCGGCGGTGGTCAGCATGTCACCGGTCATGAGCAATTCTTTGGCCTTGGCATAGCCGACAAGCTGGGGCCAGATCAGCGCGCCGCCATCGCCCGCGACAAGGCCGACTTTGACATGCGGGTCGCCGATCTTGGCGGTCTCGTCGGCGACAATCATATCGCAGAGCAGCGCAATGGTTGCGCCAAGGCCTGCGGCCGCGCCATTGAGGCGGCAGATGATTGGCTTTTCCATTTCCAAGAGCGACATGACGATGCGTTTGGCGTCCCATGCGATGTCGCGGAAGCTGGCGGGGTTTTCGATCTGCTCGTCAAACCAGTCCATATCTCCACCGGCGCAAAAGGCGCGGCCCTTGGCGGAGAGAATGATGATGTCGCTGCCCGCGTCGCGTTGGAGGTCTGTGAAGACTTGCGCCAGTTCGTCATGCATGGCCGCGTCCACGCCATTGACCGGATGTTTGCTATCAATGAAAGCGGTCAGGACACGGCCCGAGCGCTCGAAGCTGAAACGGGTATATTTTGCAGGGTCGAGGGTGAAGGGTGTGGTCATTATTCCTCCCCCACTTTGACGACGCGGCGGCCAAAGTTTTCGCCCTTGAACAAGCCGCAAAAGGCGTCAGGCATGGTGGCGAGGCCATCAAAGCGCTCTTCTTTTAGCTGGAGCTCACCCTTGGCAATCATATTCGCCATGGCGGTCAGCGCATCGGGAAAATCGCGGGCATCGTCAAACACGACAAGGCCTTCCATTCTGACGCGGCGGGTAATGAAAACGTCCGTGCTCTGAATGCCGTGGCGCTCGGCAAGGGGAAGCGAATAGTCTGCCACCTGTCCGGAGACGACAATGCGGCCATTGAGGCGCATTTTGGGCAGGCAGCGCTCAACCATAGTGTTGCCGACATTATCAAACAATATGTCTATACCCTTGGGCATGGCCTCTGAAATCGCCGCATCGAGATCGCCCGTCGTTTTGTAATTGATGGCATGGTCAAAGCCCGCTTCCTTGATGAGCCAACGGCATTTCTCATCGCTGCCCGCAATGCCGACGACTTGCCGCGCGCCACCCGCTTTGGCGAGTTGTCCGGCTGTAGCGCCGACAGGGCCAGCGGCGCTGGTGACGAGCACGCGGTCGGCCGGTTTGAAGACGCCGACACGCTTTAGGCCGAACCATCCGGTCAACCCCGGCACACCGAGCACGCCGATCCAGTAAGATAGCGGCAAATCGAGCCCCTTGGGGATCGGCGCGAGAAAGCCCCGTCCGGTCTGGATGGAATGGGTGGCCCAGCCACCAGCGCAAGTGACAAGCTTGCCCACCGGCCAGTCGCTGTTTTCGGACGCTTCGACGATGCCGACATTAAATCCGCCCATCGCCTCGCCAAGGGCCTGCGCGCCGGTATAGCTGTCGCGCCCCGAAAGTCTTGAGCGCGACCCCGGATCAACGCTGGCCCAGATGTGGCGGACAAGGAACTGACCGTCTTCGGGTTTGGGCGTTTCTATCTCTTCAAGGGCAAAATCGGTTGGCTTTGGCAAGCCGTCACAATAGGATTTCAAGACAATGTGCTGCATATTATTCCCCAAGGATTTAGGATCAGATTGAAACAGACCAGCGCAGATGTCACCCGATAACGCTAGGTAAACAGTAGGAAAATTTATGACCCGAGATACGCTTTTTCTTTTGCCACCCGGATTTGAGGATGATGGCCGCCGCGAATATTGCCCTGAATGCGGCGAGGTCTGGGGCTTGCTGAACTATTTTCCGGCGCTGAAAGAAACCGTTGATATTGTATATGTGCCAATTGCGCACCCGCGCGCGCCGATTACGGATTTGCTGGGTGAGGGCAGTTTTAATGCGCCGACACTGGCTCTGGCTGACGGGACCGGAACGCCTGCGGGGGTGGGTTTCAAGACGGCCAATGGGCGAAAATACATTGATTCCGTGCCCGGATTGGCAGCGCTGTGGGCGGCAAGGTTTGGCACGCCTGCGCGGCGAGGCAGTTAGGTGTTAAGCTTGCGCCCCGACACACTTTGCCCCTTGACGCCAAGGCGCTTCGGCTTTCAATGTTTATCCATAAAAACGTTGTAATGTCCGAGCGCTATAATGGGGGAAGCGGCGTGATCAGGACACTGGAGTATCGAATGCGGGTTTCTTTTGGGAATATGCCAGCCTTGCTGTACCCATTGGTGTTGGTGTGGGCGCTGACACTTTTGCCGCAAAGCGCACAGGCGCAAGCGACGGCGATGGATACGTGCGCAAGCGTGGACGCGTGCGATGATGTGGCGACTGACTTCATCGGCAAATCCGCGCTGTTGCTTGAGAATGATCTTTACTCCGAAGCGGCCCAGCACCTCTACCCCGTCATGCTAAGCAATCGCGTCTCACCGCTCATGCAGACGGCGACGCGCAATCAGTTCAGCACCATTCTGGAAACGGCTGGACTTTATGATCTGGCCGCCGAACAAAAGGATATTGCCAATTCGACGACGAATGCGCCATCAAGTTACGGCCTGCTCGAACGTGCCCGGCTGCTGGCACGCGCCGAGGAGATGGAGGATGAAATGCTGGCAGCCTATGCAGAGGCTGAAGTCCTCGCTCTGAGCGCGGCAAATATGGCGGTCATCGACGAGATCATCTCCGATTATCAAAATTTGGGACAGACGAGCCGCGCCCAAAGCTTGCAAGCAAGGCGCAGTGATGCGGATGCAAGGGCACGCGCGGCATGTGCACAGGCGCAGTGCAAGACAAGCTCTGTGGTCGATGCGAAAGTGCTTCAGGGTGCCCAGCCTGTCTATCCTTCGCGTGCGCTTGCGGCAGGCCAGGGGGCGCAATGCCGTGTCCGGCTGAACGTGACCGAAACGGGATTTCCTGTCGATATTAAGGCCGAATGCAGCGATGAGCAATTTGAAGAAAGCGCGATCGAGGCGGCCCGAAACACCGTCTTTCAGCCGCGCTACAGCAATGGGATGCCCGAGCCGCGCATCAATGTCATCTTGCCCTTTACCTTTGCCGCAAATTAATCGGGCTGACGCTCTTGTCATTTCCCTGCGGCAAGCTTTCATAAAAAAGCTTGAGCAAAGGAACGCCGAACATGCCGATTGAAACTCGTATCACCCAAATGCTCGGGATTGAGAAACCTATTGTGCAAGCGGCAATGGGCTGGATTGCCCGTTCGCAACTGTCTTCGGCGTTTTCCAATGCGGGCGGCATGGGGATTATCGAAACCTCGTCTGGCGAACTGGATGCGATCCGTGGCGAGATATTGAAAATGCGCGAGCTGACCGACAAACCGTTTGGGGTCAATGTGGCTCAAGCTTTTGTCCGCGATCCGGATATTGTCCAGTTTATTATTGATCAGGGCATCAAATTCGTCACCACATCGGCGGGCGATCCGATGAAATATACCGGCATGCTGAAAGAGGCAGGGCTGACCGTGTTTCATGTTGTGCCTTCGCTGAAGGGTGCATTGCGGGCCATCGAGGCGGGCGTGGACGGGCTGATTGTCGAAGGCGGCGAAGGTGGCGGCTTCAAGAACCCGCAAGATGTCGCCAGCATGGTGCTGATCCCTCAGATTGCCGAAGCTGTGGATGTGCCGATTGTGGCCGCCGGCGGCATTATGGATGGCCGCTCTATGGCGGCGGCTTTTGCACTGGGCGCGGAGGGTGTTCTGATGGGCACGCGGGTCTTGTCGGCCAGTGAGAGCCCCGTTCACCAGAATTGGAAGGATGCGATTGTCAAAGCGGACGCAACCGACACCGTCTTTCTCAATCGCTCCGGCCCCGGTCCCGCCTTGCGCGCGCTCAAGACCGAGCGCACGAGCCGCATCCAGAAAGAAGGTGTCGAGAATATTTTCGGCGAGTTTGCAGGCACGCAGGACGTTTATTTCGGCGGCAATCTCGAAGCGGGCATCGCGCTGACGGGCCAAGTTGCCGGACGAATCAAGGCGGTCCGGCCTATCGCAGATATATTGGAAGAGACGATGGAAGAATTTCGCGCCACCGCACAGCGGCTTGGCGGATTTGGTAGCTAGCGCACCGGCAGAAACAGTCTTTCGGTCGAATAACACGCCGCCGCCGGACGCCCCGCATCCTCAAAATGTGGAGACTGTGGCTGGCTTAAATAAGCTTTGAGCGTTTCCATGGCTGTCTCCTCGGTGACGGTTTGTTCGAACTCGCCAAAGCGCCGCGCAGCGATTTTGCGCCCACGGCACTGGACAAGCGTCAGGTTTTCCATCGTTTGAGCGCGCGGGCCCACGCGCAGGCTCATCAGCGCAATCAGGGCCGGATCTGCATCATGGCTGATTGCCGCAGGCCAGCCTTCACCATGGGGCTGGGCGAGCCAAAGTGTCCGCGTCTGCGCCGGACCGAAGGGGGCCGGAAAGCTGATCTTGTAGATGATGCCGTCGCGCAACCTGATATTGCTTATGTCGGCAATAACTGATGCTTTGACGAGCCAGTCCTCGATCAGCTCGTCGCGCAGCGTCCATGCGTGTTCGGTGCGTCCATTGAGCCAAAGGCTGAGAATATAATCGAGCCGTTCGGCGTCGCTCAACACAGCGCCATGTTTGAGAGCAATTTCAAAATGCGGGAGCGAGCGCTCGGTCTGGCCTGCATCGAGGGCGGCGCGCGCAGCATGCTTGGCAACGGCTTGAATATGTAAGCGTGTCTGGCAGGCGCTCAGGAAGTCTTCGGCAATGCCAAGAAGATAATCCGGAGACAGTTCGACATCAGGCGATGTGCGCTGGTCCTCATAGGCTTTCCGGCTTTTACCGTCGCAGATCGCAGGGGCTGGTGTGGCCTCGGCTTTGGAAACTGCGAAAGAAATCTGATGGGCTAGAAGAAGGGTTACGATGCCGGTGAGCAATACGAAAACAAGACGCATGCGTTTTTTCAAAAGTCGCTCCTGAAATTGGTCCTCGGATGGGGTGAGGACGCATCGCGATGCAAAAGCGGTGCCGTCAATTGATCTGGGTGCGCGCTTCGCCGGAGAGGGTAACTTTCCCGACCAATTCCCCAAGCGCGCGCATCAAGAGGCCGGGTCTGCCCGTTATGGCGGGCGGTTCGGGCGGGAAGATGCTTGAGCAGGAACGTGACGTGCTGCCAAGTGGCCGGAACGAGATGCAGGCATAGTCCGCTTGCGTCTCGGAAAAATCGGGCTGACCATGCCAGGAATAGAGCCGCGGTTTGCCCGACCATAGATTGACGAATATAGCACCGGGTGTTTGCGGAATAAGCGGATCTTCAGGGCGGGTTTGATGGATGGGCACGCCATCGACAAACCATGTGATACCGTCCCGATGCCACTCAAACGCATAAAGATGTAAGTTCTCGCCTGCATCAAATGGCAGGTCTATGGTCTGGTCCTCGCCAACACGGCCATTGCGGAAATAATTGAGATAGATTTTCGTCGTGTCCGCGCCGAGAAATTCAATGTCCACTTCGTCATGCGGATTGCCATAATAAGGGCCGGTATAGGTAAAAAAGGATGAGACAGTTCCGGCCGCTTTGGCGGGCCGCATCAACACTTCATAGCGGCCATAGCCATAGCTCTGCTTGGTCTGGATTTCGCCACCCAAAAAATGCTCGGGACGGTCCGGGCTGCGCTCGAGTTTCAGTGACAGGCCATCGGCATTATAGCTGGCCTTGTCTTCGGCCCAGTCGGTTGCCAGAAAATCCGTACTCGCTGCATGGGTTGAGCGGTGCCAATTGGTTGGATCATAATTTGTGCCCATCAGGCTGATAAAGCCTGCGGCCGACGCAATGTGTTCACTTGGCGTAAGCTCGGCCAGACGCCGTGGTGTAATGGCCCACAGGGCGGCAGGCTCAGGCGGTGTGTCTGGTTTAACCGAAGGGGTTGGTATATCGGCGGGAGGGTCAATCGCGGGAAGTGCTGGGGCGATGTCAGGCACAATACCGGCGTCAAGCGTTCGGGCGGTTTCCGGCACAGAGCCATCGGGCAGGGGGGTATTATCGGCCGGTTCTGGCGCGGATAGCCGCATGCCGACAAAGCAGACAAAGGCGACCATCGCCAGGACGATACAATCGATCTGGTTCGAAGGCGCGTATCTTTGCGGCGTGGGCGCGGCTGACATAGACATGGGTCTCTGGCTCTGGCATCTGTGCATGGACAACGCTCATAGATGCGTCTCCCGTCCATCCGGGGCTACAGGCTATCCCAGCGCCCGCGATTTGCGAAACGGGTCTTCGCCCTGCATTAACGATAAACCCTACGCAAGCTTGGTGCCAAACCGTCCGTTTGTGCCTGAATGGGCGCAGCATTGTAGTGGCTTTCATGATGATCGTGATGGCGGGAAAATGGTGACAGGCTGATCACGGCCGCGATCAGGACGCCTAATCCGAGCGCGGGGACGCTGCGTTTGGGCCGCTCGTGTCGCAAAGGTGCCATAAGTGGCCCGGTGGCGACAAATAACAGCAATCCGGCGGAAATGGCGAACAGATTGCCGACCATTTGCTCGCTCATCAGGAAAATGAACGGGCCGGAAGCGACGACCCCCGCTGGCGTAGTGGCCGCTGCGGCGAGAAAGGCGAACGCAAAGCTTTGACGGTTTGAAAATCCGCTGCGCCTCAAAATTGTAAACGCAATAACCCCCTCTGGAAACTCGTGCAAAATCAGAGACATAGCAACAAAAACGCCAGACTCAAAACTATGAGAGAAGGTTACAGCATAGAGGATGCCGTCAAGAAAGGAATGGATGGCAATGGCGATCACAGGTGTTGCGGCAGCGGCCCGGCCAAGGCCTGTTTTTTCATCGCCAAAAATGGAACGAACCGTTTTATGAAGCAATAAGCCGCCAAGAAACCCGCCAAGGATGAAAACCGGTGCAAATGGCGTGCGCTCAATGGCTTCAGGCGTAATGTGCACGAGGGTCAGGGTGAGCAACATGCCACCGGCGACCAGTGCAAACAAAGAGGCATTGCGCGCGCTCCAAAGCCCGCGCTGGGCCACAGCGACAAGCCCGATAGATGTGATAAAGGCCGCCAACAGCCCGAAAAAGAGCGGGGCTTGCAGATTTGCCCACATGATTTGGCTCCACTCTAATCCGCTCGCGCACCTGATAAATCGGGCGGGACAATGCGCCAAATTCATTATGTTATATAATCTCTTTTGTATGCGATTGGAATGGACGAATGCAGAAAATTCTGGAAAGGCCAAGACATGACGCCTGCGCTTGATCTGGATTCATTGGTTTTTGGCTGGCCCGGAGCACCGCCATTTCTCGCGATTGACCAATTGCAAATCGAGCGTGGAGAACGGGTCTTCCTGCAAGGGGCAAGCGGGGCGGGCAAATCAACCTTATTGGGGCTGATAGGCGGGATATTGCAGCCCCAGACAGGCCATATCCGCGTTCTCGGGCAAGATATGAGCGCGCTTTCAGGCCGGGCACGCGACAGATTTCGCGCCGATCATTTGGGGGTAATCTTTCAGATGTTCAATCTCCTGCCGTTTCTGGGTGTCGTCGAAAACGTCAAGCTGGGCTGCCAGTTCTCACCGGTCCGGCGTGCGCGGATAAGTGGGGATGGACGGGAGGAAACGTTGGCGCTGCTGGAAGCATTGGGGCTGGATGCGGCAGACATGGCCAAGCGGCGCGTGGGGGAACTTTCGGTTGGCCAGCAGCAAAGAGTGGCCGCCGCACGGGCACTTTTGGGTGGGCCGGAGCTTATCCTTGCGGATGAACCGACCTCGGCGCTGGACGCGGCCAATCGCGACCAGTTTCTCGATGTCCTATTGGAGCAAACCGGCAAGAGCGGCGCGGCCTTGATCTTTATGAGCCATGATGAGGCGCTGGCGGACCGGTTCGACAGACGGGTTGGGCTGGAGGCGATTGGCAAACCGGCGCGGGTCAATCCGCAAGGGGGCGCAACATGAGCCGGTTTCCGCTTCTGGCTCTGGCGCTGGCAAGCCTTAGAGCGCGGCTGGGCACGGTTTTGCTGATGGTGATGACGCTGGCGCTGTCAACTTTGCTCTTTACCGGCGTGGCAAAGCTGAGCGACGGGATGCGGGCCAGTTTCGAGGCGACGCTGGTGGAGACGGATCTGATTATTGGTGCGCGCTCGGCGCCTGTGAATCTGCTGCTGGCCACGGTGTTCCGCATTGGTGATCCGCCCGCCAATATCAGCGCGCGGGCGGTGCGGCAGATCGGTGATCTGGACGAGGTGGCATGGAGCGTACCCTTATCGCTCGGTGACAATCATCGCGGATTTCGTGTCCTTGGCACGAATGCTGACTATTTTTCCTATTATCGTTTTGGCGCGGGCATGCCGTTATTGCTTGCCGAGGGGCGGCAGTTTGCAGCCGCAGAGGATGTGGTGCTCGGCGCGGAGGTTGCGCGCGATTTGGGATATGCTCTGGGGACGGAACTATCACTCACCCACGGGCTCGGACAGGCGGGTATTTCAGACCATGACGAGCATGCCTTTCGCGTTGTCGGTATTCTCCGGCCAACCGGCACACCTGTTGACCGAACCCTGCATGTCTCGCTTGTGGCGATGGCGGAAATTCATGGTCAAATTGCGGAGGATGCATCCGTTTCAGCCTTGCTGATCGGGCTTGCGAACAAGCCGTCGATTTTGCGGTTGAAACGGCGGATTGATACTTGGCCAGACGAAGCCCTGCTGGCGATTTTACCTGGCCAGGCGCTCGGCGAGCTGTGGGCAGTGACTGGCCTCGCAGAGCGCGCATTGCTGGGAATTTCGGGTTTTGTTATTATTGTGGGTTTGATGTCGGCACTGACAAGCCTGTTGACGGGGCTTGCCGCAAGGCGGCGCGAAGTGGCGGTGCTCAGGGCAGTCGGTGCTGGGCCGCTTCAGATCGGCGGCCTGCTTGTATTGGAGACAACACTGATAGGCTTTGCCGGCGCGATTATCGGAATTGGACTGACGCAGGTGGGATTGTGGCTTGCTGGCCCAATGCTTCAGCTGCGCTGGGGGCTTGGCCTGCTTGGAACGGGGCTGGGGATGTTTGACGTTTATGTGCTAGCAGGCGTAACAATGGCAGCCGCTTTGGTCGGGCTGGTGCCAGCGTGCATCGCCTATCGCCGGACATTGATGGACGGGCTCGACATTGGAGTTTAGACTGGGGAGATGATATTTCGCTGCCTTGTGTTCGCCTGTCTGGCTTTGGAATTTGGGATGCTTGCAGCTTGCAGCGGAGAAGCAGATATTGTGCCGGTTGCCACCAAGGGCGCGGCTGATACGCGTCTTCTGACATGGGAAGAACTGGTGCCCGAGGGCGAGGAGGAGCGACTGATTGCGCTCTATGCGGAACAATATGCCCGCACGGGCTCGCCAGAAAATGTCGAAGAGGGTGGGGCGACCGATGTGGCTGAACAGATCGGCTCTTATGCGACGGTGGCAGAACTGGCCGGAGAACGGGTGCGGCTTCCGGGATATACGGTGCCGTTTGACTATGGTGTGGATGCGGAGATTACGGAGTTTCTGCTCGTGCCTTATTATGGCGCCTGTTTGCATTTACCGCCGCCGCCGCCGAACCAGACGATTTATGTAACCTCGCAGACGCCGATCAAACTGGCCGATCTGGCGCAGGCGGTCTGGATTGAAGGCGTGGTGCGGATTACAACGGAAAATACGGCGCTGGCAGACGCGGCCTACACGATAGAGCTGTTCGGGCTTGAGGCTTATTGAGGGGTGTTTTTGTTGTCCGCCGCCAGAGCCTTCAGCCCTGAGCATGACCCATCGCGCTTTAGCGCGGGTGGTCCAAGGAAGCAGCCTTGAGCATGACCCATCGCGCTTGAGCGCGGGCGGTTAAAGGAGGCAGCCCTGAGCACGACCCATCGCGCTTTCGCGCGGGCGGTCCAACGCAGCAGCCCTGAGCATGACCCATCGCGCTTTAGCGCGGGCGGTCCAACGAAAAAAGGGCAGCCCGTCAGGACCGCCCTTAAACACTATACGCTTTACTCTACTAAGCCAGAGCTTAGCTTTGCTTTGCTAACAAATCACGAATTTCTGTGAGAAGATCTTCTTGCGATGGGCCGGGGTCTTCGGCCGGTGCTTCTTCTTCCTCTTTCATTGCATTGTTCATGCCCTTGATGATCATGAACATCACAAAAGCGACGATGATGAAGGAGATCAGTGCGGTGACAAATGCTCCAATGTCAGCGAACACCGCTTCGGTGACCACTTCGCCGCCTTCGAGGACGGCTGGCGTGACTTCATATTTCCATGACGCCAGATCAATCCCGCCAAGAACCGGACTGATGAGCGGCATGAAAATGCCTTGAATGAAAGCGGTAACAACGGCGGCAAAGGCAGCCCCCATGACAAAGCCGACGGCCATGTCAACAAGGTTGCCCTTCATGGCAAATTCTTTGAACTCATTAAACATATGCGTTTCCCCTGAATGTAGGCAGCTATAATGGCTGCAATTCAGATTAGCATATTTATGTGTTCAGTAAACAAAAAGTAAATATTGGTGGCCAGTGCCATTATACTTCTGTTTCAAGTCTAGCGCGCCTCAGGATCTTTTCCATCATTGATACGGATGCGCAATTCTTTGCCCGCTTTGAAGAAGGGCACGCGTTTGGCAGGCACCTGCACGGTTTCTCCGGTGCGCGGATTGCGGCCTTTGCGGGCATTACGTTCGCGCACCGAGAAGGCCCCAAAGCCGCGAAGCTCTACCCTGTCGCCGCGTTCAAGCGCAGCAGAGATCTCTTCAAAGATGACATCAACGGCTTGCTCGACCCGTTTGAAAGGGAGGTGAGGATGTTCCTCTGACAGTTTGGCAACAAGTTCTGATCTAAGCATCTAACTATTCTAAACTCAAATTTAGTATGATTCCAAGTCTTAAGCGTAATATTTTCGTGTTTTTCGAGGAGGCAGGCAAATATATACCCGCCCCCTGTCAAACATAGGATCAGGAGGCGTCGGCGGCAAAGCCTTTGGCCTGGCTGACCCAATCATCTCGTGCGATGCGGCCCGGGAAGCTCATCTCTTCTTCGAGCGCCTCGATCTGATCCGCCTTGAGCGCGGCGACTTGCCAGAAATGGTAGATGCCAGCATCGTTCAGCTTGCCTTCGAGCACAGGGCCAACGCCCTTGATCTGCTTGAGATCGTCAGCCTCGCCCTGTGGACCGGAGAGACGCCCGCGTTCGTCCATTGCGGCCGTGTCCGCTTTGGCTGCAGCAGGAGCAGGGGCCTCGGCCTTTGCTGGCTCCGGGGCTGGCTCTGGGGCCGGTTCGGGTGCAGGTTCTGGCGTTGGTTCCGGAGCGGCTTCTTCGGCGGGGGCGGTTGCCGCGCCGCCAAGCGCAGCACCGAGAATGTCGCCAAGCGAAGCGCCGCTGTCTGCGGAGCCGTATTGTGCGACCGCTTCCTTCTCTTCGGCAATTTCCAGCGCCTTGATTGAAAGCGTCACACGGCGGGAGCTACGATCCACATTGGTGACGCGCGCATCGACCTTGTCGCCAACTGCAAAGCGTTCAGGGCGCTGCTCGGAACGGTCACGCGACAGATCGGAGCGGCGGATAAAGCTGCGCATGGCAGGCTCGCCAAACTCGACCTCAATGCCGCCGGACGCGGTTTCTGTGACGGTACATGTGACGATGGCATTGCGAACAATGGCGCTGCCGCCGCCGCCCGTGTCACCGTCGGATGCGCCGGAGCCGCCGAGCGGATCGCCTGAAAGCTGCTTGATGCCGAGTGAAACACGTTCCTTGTCCGCATCTACGTCAAGCACTTTGGCTTTGACCATATCGCCTTTTGTGAAGGCCTGAATGGCTTCTTCGCCGGTTTTGTCCCAAGCGATGTCATTGATGTGGACCATGCCATCAAGATCCGGGCCGAGGCCGATGAACATGCCGAACTCGGTAATGCCGCGCACTTCGCCTTCGATCTCAGAGCCGATCGGGCTTTCCGCCAGGAAGGCATCCCAAGGATTGTCCATGGTCTGCTTGAGGCCAAGCGAGATGCGCCGCTTGTCGCTATCAACATCGAGCACTTCGACATCGACAAGCTGCGAGGTCGAGACGATTTTACCCGGATGGACGTTTTTCTTGGTCCAGCTCATTTCGGAGACGTGGATCAGACCTTCAACGCCGTCTTCAAGCTCAACGAATGCACCATAATCGGTGATGTTGGTGATATTGCCTTCAAGGCGTGTGCCGATGACATATTTCGCTTCAACGCCATCCCACGGGTCAGAGCCGAGCTGTTTCATACCAAGAGAAATGCGCTGGGTTTCCGGATTGATCTTGATGACCTGAACGTTCACGGTTTGGCCAACTTCGACCACTTGTGAGGGGTGGTTGATCCGTTTCCAGCTCATATCCGTAACGTGCAGGAGGCCATCAATGCCGCCAAGGTCAACGAACGCACCGTAATCAGTAATGTTCTTGACGATACCTTCGCGGACATCGCCCTCAGCCATATTGCCGACGATCTCGGCACGCTGTTCGGCGCGGCTCTCTTCAAGCACGGCGCGGCGGGAGACGACCACATTGCCGCGCGGGCGGTCCATTTTCAGAATGGCAAAGGGCTGCTTTTCACCCATGAGCGGGCCAACATCGCGCACAGGGCGGATATCGACTTGCGAGCCGGGGAGGAAGGCATTGACGCCGCCAAGATCGACGGTGAAGCCGCCTTTGACACGGCCAACAATCGCACCGGTGACGGGCTCGTCTTTTTTGTGCATGTCTTCGAGGCGGATCCAGCTTTCCTCGCGGCGCGCTTTTTCGCGGCTGAGAACGGCGTCGCCAAGGGCATTTTCGATACGGTCGAGATAGACCTCGACGATTTTGCCAGCTTCAGGCTGTTTATCATCAAGGAAGAATTCTTTAAGTGGGATGCGGCCTTCGGTCTTGAGGCCGACATCGACGATCACGGCGTCATTTTCGACCGTGATAACGGTCGCAGGGATTACGCGGCCTTCGGTCATGCTTTCGGACGCGGCGCTGCTCTCGAACAGGGCTGCGAAATCGTCAGTGGTTGGGGTCATGGATTCGGTGGTCATGGAAGCTCCGGAGGAGCGCGGGGGAATGAGGGTGGCCTTGCCCGAAATGGCAAAAGCGCCCTCTCGCCCGAGCGAGGGGGTTAAAGGTTGAATTGATCTGTGGGTGCCCTCTTTTGGTTTTAGCCCGTAGGCTAGAGAGAGCGGTTTCTTCTGGCCATTGCCGCGTCAATTGCGGCAAACGCCCGTTCCACAGCGGCGTCTATACCCAGATCAGTGGTATCAATCAAGACCGCATCTTGCGCCATTTTCATCGGTGCGGTCTTGCGGGTGCGGTCGCGGGTGTCGCGTTCTTGCAATTCGGCGAGCATATTAGCCTGCGAAATCGGCTTTCCTGCGGCGGCAAGTTCTTTGGAGCGGCGGCGGGCGCGTTCAGCAATATCGGCGTCAATCCAGAGTTTCACATCCGCTTGGGGGCAAATCACAGTGCCAATGTCTCGGCCATCCAGCACCGCCCCACCGTCTCGATGGGCGAAAGTGCGTTGCAGGGTGACAAGGGCTGCGCGCACCTCGGCAATGGCGGCCACTTTAGAAGCGGCTTGTCCGGCCTCGGCAGTGCGTAGGCTGGCTTCCTCAAAGGCATCGAGATCAAGCGTTTCGGCAAGCTTGGTTAGCGCGGACACATCGTCAAGCGGAGTGCCCGAGCGCAAAGCGGCAACCCCTGTGGCGCGATAGAGGCGGCCGGTGTCCATATGGGCCAAGCCATATTTGCGGGCGACCTGGCGCGCAATCGTGCCTTTGCCCGAGGCGAGGGTTCCGTCAATCGCAACAATCATGGGGCTGAAATGTTGCTTGCGCAGGCGAAAGTCAAGCCTTGCCTTCCGCATCGTCAGGGTGTGGTATCAGGTTTCAAGGGAGATGATTATGACAAATAAGCGTGTGAAGACTTTGGCCGCCCTATCGACCAGTATGGCGGCTTTATTGCTGGCGTCCGGATGTGGGCAGGGGGACTCTCGTGATGCAGCGCAGACTCCAGATGTTGTTCTACAAGAGCAAAGTGTAGAGCCGGAGGCGATTACCGAAAACCCCACACGCAACGCTTATTTTGGCGATTTGCACATTCACACGAAAAACTCGTTTGACGCGTTTATTTTCGGCACGCGGGTCGGCCCTGATGACGCTTACAAATTTGCCAAGGGCGAGGCGATACCGCATGCGGGCGGGGGCGAGATGAAGCTCGAAGGCCCGCCGCTTGATTTCCTCGCCGTGACCGATCATGGCGAATATCTTGGCATTGTTCCGAAAATGGCGGACCCCAGCTCGGCGATTGGCCAGACAGAAACTGCGCTCGCCGTGTTTGGCGAGGGGGCGGAAGACCCGCGCGGCTCTTTCCTGCGGGTCGGGCTGACCATCGTCAACGGCGAAGAGATCGACGAGATTTATGACAGGGACGAAATGGACAGCGTCTGGGCGGCCACCGTGGCAGCGGCAGACCGGCACAATGACCCGGGCAAATTTACCGCCTTTTCCGGCTATGAGTTCACCGCCATGCGGGCGATCCAGACTGATGGGCCACAACGCGCGGCGAATTTGCACCGCAATGTCATCTTCCGTGACGGTGCGCCCGACCGGCTGTTTACGACGCTCGATTCGACCAATCCCGAAGACCTCTGGGCATGGATGGACGAGCAGCGTGCAGGCGGCCGCGATGTGCTCGCCATTCCGCATAATTCCAACGCGTCGAATGGCGAAATGTTTGCCGCAGAGACCTATCTAGGCGAGGCGCTCAGCGCGGACTATGCGACTACGCGCATGCGTAATGAGCCAGTGATCGAGATCAGCCAAGTCAAAGGCACCTCCGAAGCGCATCCCTCGCTTTCGCCCAATGACGAATTTGCGGGCTTTGAGCAATATGAATATTTCATCGGGAGCCAAGTCAAAGCGACGATCAATATTGGCGACTTTGCGCGCACGGCTTTGGGGCGTGGGCTGGAGATGGATGGGGCGGACGGGTTTAACCCTTATGAATTTGGCTTTATTGGCTCCTCGGATACGCATCTGGGGGCCGCGTCTTTGCGCGAGGAAAATCATTGGGGCAAATTCGGCACCGATGGCTCAAGCCCTGAAGCGCGCCAGTCTGTCCCGCCAAACGGCGCCACCGAGTGGCCGCCAGCCGAAGAGAATACGGATCTGCTCGCCGGTAGCCAGTATTCGGCAAGCGGGCTTGCGGGCGTCTGGGCTGAAGCAAACACGCGCGAGCATATTTTTGACGCTATGGCGCGCAAGGAGACGTTTGGCACGTCTGGCCCGCGCATGCGCGTGAGGCTGTTTGGCAGCTTTGGCTATAATGCCGATATGATTGACGCGCCGGATTTGCTTGAGCAGGCCTATGCCAGCGGTGTCCCGATGGGCGGCAATCTGGACGGCGGAGACGGCCCGCCCAGCTTTATCGCATGGGCGATGCAGGACGCGATCAGCGCGCCTTTGCAGCGGATGCAGATGGTTAAAGTCTGGACCGAGGAAGGGCTCGCGACAGAGCGTGTTTACGATATTGCCTGTTCGGGTGGGGCCGCGCCGGACGAGGCGACACGGCGGTGCCCTGACAATGGCGCGCGCGTTGATCCGTCTACTTGCCAGACCGAAGCGGGCTCGGGAGCCGCAGAGCTGAAGACGATGTGGACGGACCCGGATTTCGTAGCCGGTGAGAATGCGATCTATTATGTCCGCGTGCTGGAGAACCCGACCTGCCGCTGGTCGAGCTGGGATGCCGTGCGCAATGGTACCCCGCCCAATCCGGAACTGACCGAGGTTTTGCAGGAGCGGGCTTGGTCTTCGCCGATATTTTACACGGGCGAGTAGGGGACACTGGCGGTTTTTTCGGACGGTCTCGGTCGCACGAGAGCCCAGCGTGCGCGGGGACTATGGCGGCTTGGACCAAGTCTTAACTTACCGACGATACCTGCGAAGGCAGGTATCCTGAGACCGTAGTAGCAAATCAAGTGGCGCAACTTATGTCCATGGACCCCTGCCTGCGCAGGGGTCTGCGGGAACTTGGGTCAACTCTGACGCTGGAAGCGGACCTCACACCCTACTCAAACCGTGCGCCCAAACTGCGCATATGGTTTGCAAACGCCGGATAGCTTGTGTCGATCATGCTGGCATCGTCTATGCTGACGGGGGTTTGCGCGGCGGTGCCCATGACGAGCGCGCTCATGGCGATGCGGTGGTCCTGATGGGTGGTGACATGCCCGCCGCCCGGCACATTGCCTGCGCACCCCTCAACGACAAAGCCGTCTTCGGTCTCCTCGGCCTTAACGCCATTGACCCGCAGCATATTAACGGTGGCGCTGATCCGATCGCTTTCCTTGACGCGCAATTCGGCCGCGCCTGAAATCCGGGTTTCCCCTGTGGCAAACGCGGCGAGGACGGCGAGGATCGGGAACTCGTCAATCATGGCGGGCACCATATGTTCGGGCACGGCGACGCCTTTGAGCGGGGCCGAGCTGGCTTGCAAGTCGATCAGCCGTTCGCCCGCCGCCTCGTCGCGCGGCTCTGCGCCAAGGGACGCGCCCATCAGCTCGGCGACGCGGAAGAAGCCGTCGCGGGTCTCGTTCGACATGACATTCTCGATCAGCACATCGCCCCCTGGCGAAATGAGAGATGCGGCGATCAGGAAGGCGGCCGAAGACGGGTCGCCCGGCACGCGGATCTCTTGCGCGCTTAAGGATTGCCCGCCCGTGATCGAGACGGTGCGCACGCCGTCTTTGCGGGTAATGTCGAGCTTGGCGCCAAAGCCAGCCAGCATGCGCTCGGAATGGTCGCGTGTCATGCGGGCTTCTGAGACCGAGCTTGTGCCATGGGCGCGAAGCCCGGCGAGGAGGATGGCGGATTTGACCTGCGCGGAGGCATGGGGCGGGGTGTAGCTTATGGGCTGTAGCGTGTCGGTGCCGTGAAGCGTGAGCGGCAGCGTGTCGCCAGCGCTGGTCTCGAAACGTGCGCCCATTTGGGATAGCGGCTTGGTGATCCGGGCCATGGGGCGTGAGGAGAGGCTGGCATCGCCAATGATTTTTGCCGTGATTGCGTGTCCCGCCATTACGCCCATCAAGAGCCGCGAGCCGGTGCCCGAATTGCCAAAATCGAGCGGGCCTTCGGGGGAGGACAGTCCCGCTTCGCCAACGCCTGTGACACGCCAGACGCCATCGCGTGTCTGGATCACTTGCGCCCCGAGCGCGCGCATGACATCGCCTGTCCGGCGGACATCATCGCCCATGAGCAATCCGGTAATCTCGGACGTGCCTGAGGCCAGCCCGCCAAGGATTAGCGCACGGTGGGAGCAGGATTTGTCGCCCGGCGCTGCGAGGCTTCCGGTGATGGCAGGGACGGGGTGGGAGGTCAGCAAGATCGAGGTCGCTTTCGTTCAGAATCACGTTTTGACGTGAAAGGGCTTTGACAGCGCCTTGGGTTCATGGCAATCGCTCGCCTTTATTGATTTGACTGTTAAGATTACGGAGGCGCGCGCGTGTCAACATCTGACCTTGGAACCAAGCAACTTTGCCCCAATTGCGAGGCGAAGTTTTACGATCTGAACAAGCGTCCCGCCGTCTGCCCCAAATGCCAGAACAGTTTCGAACCGGACTCTGAAGAAGTCATCGCCGCGCGTACGAAAGTCGCCGCCAAAGCAGCGCCCGCTGCGACGAAAGACACAGAAGATGATGACGAGGATGAAGTCGAAGATGTAAAAGCCGCTGTCATTGATGATGATGAAGAAGATGAGGGCGACACCATTGCTGAGCTTGGCGACGAGGATGACCCCGCATTGGCGGTGAACGATGCGGACGATGATGATGACGAGACGCCCACCAAAGGTGTGCCTGCGGGCTTCTCCGAGCAGGGCGTTGATGATGAGGATATTCTCGACGATGAGGCCGAAGAGTTTGACATTGATGTTGATGTCGATGTTGACGTGGATGTCGAGGACGACGTTGTGGACGATGAGGACGATCTTCCCGGTGAATAAACCGTCACTGCGATTTTAGGACTTGATCGCGAAGGCTGTCCGCACTATCCCCTCCAAAGTCCAGAATATGGGGCCATAGCTCAGTTGGGAGAGCGCTTGCATGGCATGCAAGAGGTCGTCGGTTCGATTCCGTCTGGCTCCACCATTT
>CALLUH010000107.1 GCA_938011445.1 uncultured Hyphomonadaceae bacterium | reverse complement strand
CCGTTCGGCCAGATCTTGCTGGGACCATTTGTTGGCTTTGCGAAGCTCTTTCAGAGGAAGCAAAAAAAGCCGCCCTCTTCTTTCAAAGAGAGCGGCTTTTGATTTTGGGGTTGGCGGGCGCGGCTAGTCGTCGTCGCCTTTGATCTCTTCGCCGGTTTCCTGATTGACGGTTTTCATCGACAGGCGAACTTTGCCTCTGTCATCAAAGCCCATCAGCTTGACCCAGACGGTCTGGCCTTCGGAGACCAGATCTTTGGGGTGGCCGATGCGCTCATTGGCCATTTGAGAGACATGGACGAGGCCATCTTTCGGGCCGAAGAAGTTCACGAACGCGCCGAAGTCTTTGATCGAGACGACTTTACCTTCATAGATCGCGCCGACTTCTGCTTCGGCGGTCAGGGCGTGGATACGCTTCTTGGCTGCTTCTATGCTTTCCTTATCGAGCGCGGAGATCTGGATCGTGCCATCATCGGCAACATTGAGCTTGGCGCCCGTAGTGTCAACAATGTCACGAATGACCTTGCCGCCCGTGCCGATCACGTCGCGGATTTTATCGACCGGAATTTTCACGATCTCCATTTGCGGTGCATTGTCGGACAGCTCTTCGCGTGCGCCGTCGAGCGCTTTGCCCATTTCGCCGAGGATATGTAGACGCCCGCCTTTGGCTTGCTCCAGCGCGGTCTTCATAATGTCCTTGGTGATGCCCGCGATTTTGATGTCCATTTGCAGCGAGGTCAGACCTTCGGTCGTGCCGGCCACTTTGAAATCCATGTCGCCGAGATGGTCTTCGTCGCCGAGAATGTCAGACAGGACCGCAATGCCGTCGTCTTCCTTGATGAGGCCCATCGCAATGCCGGAGACAGGCCGCGTAATCGGCACCCCGGCATCCATCATGGCCAGCGAACAGCCGCAAACGGTCGCCATGGATGAGGAGCCATTGGACTCGGTGATTTCGGACACGAGGCGCACCGTGTACGGAAATTCTTCCGGCTCTGGCAGAACGGCCTGAAGCGCGCGCCATGCGAGCTTGCCGTGGCCGGTTTCGCGACGGCTTGTGCCGCCCATGCGTCCGGTTTCGCCGACCGAATATGGCGGGAAATTATAGTGGAGCATGAATTTGGCTTTGCTCGTGCCGCCAAGCCCGTCAATGAACTGCTCATCATCGGAGGTGCCGAGGGTTGCCACACATATGGCTTGGGTTTCGCCGCGTGTGAACAGAGCCGAACCGTGCGTGCGCGGAAGGATTTGAGCTTCGGCCAAGATCGGGCGGACCTGATCGAGCGAGCGGCCATCAATGCGCTTGCCGGTCTTGATGATGTCGCCGCGAACAACCGCCGCTTCGGCTTCCTTGAAGGCCGCTTTGAAGGTCTCGCCGGTCATCGACTTTTCCGCCTCTTCGGTGGAGACGAGCGCTTCTGCTGCTTTGGTGCGGGCATTGCCGACCGCTTCCTGACGGGAGAGCTTTTCGGTGATCTGATAGGCCGCAGAGAGATCAGCGCCAACGAGGTTCTGGATTTCCGTCAGCTCGGCGGAATAGTCCACGCCTTCAAACTCGAACGGCTCTTTGGCGGCTTTCTCGGCCAGCTCGATGATTGCATCGATCACAGGCTGCATGGCTTCGTGGCCAGCCATCACCGCGCCGAGCATGACGTCTTCGGACAGTTCTTTGGCTTCGGATTCAACCATCATCACGGCGTCTTGCGTGCCCGCGACAACGAGGTCCAACTCGGACTCTTCAAGATCGTCCACGGACGGGTTGATGATATATTCGCCATTGGCATAGCCTACGCGCGCCGCACCGATCGGGCCCATGAAAGGCGCGCCGGACAGCACCAGCGCAGCGGACGCGCCAACCATGCCGAGAATGTCAGGGTCGTTTTCAAGGTCGTATGAGACGGCGGTCAGAACGACTTGAACCTCATGTTTGAAGCCTTTGACGAAAAGCGGGCGGATGGGCCGGTCGATCAGACGGCTTGTCAGCGTCTCTTTTTCGGTCGGGCGGCCTTCGCGCTTGAAGAAGCCGCCGGGAATGCGGCCAGCGGCATAATATTTTTCCATATAGTTCACGGTCAGCGGGAAGAAATCCTGACCGGGCTTGGCTTCCTTGCGGAAGACGGCGGTGGCGAGCACTGTGGTGTCGCCATAGGTGACGAGCACGGCGCCGTCGGCCTGACGGGCAACGCGGCCCGTTTCAATTGTCAGTGTACGGCCGGCCCATTCCAGCGATACGGTGTGTTTATCGAACATAGTTTTGTCTTTCATTTCCTACGAAAAAACCCGCTGGCCCGAATGGCGCAGCGGGTTCTGTGGGCCGCCCTATCGGCGAATGCCCAGTTCTGTGATGAGGGCCTTGTAGCGGCTCTCATCCTTGCGCTTCACATAGTCGAGAAGCTTTCGGCGCGTGGCGACCATTGTCAGGAGGCCACGGCGTGAATGATTGTCTTTCTTGTTGGTCTGGAAGTGTTCGGTCAGATTTGTGATCCGTTCTGTCAGGATGGCCACTTGCACTTCCGGAGACCCGGTGTCGCCCTCGGTTCGGGCAAATTTCTTGATCAGTTCCGCTTTGCGGGCTGGTGTAATCGACATCGCATTTTCCTTGTTTTGGCGAGCATTTGATGCTGGCCGCCGGATTAAAAAAGCGCCTGTTTTCAAGGCAACTCATGGAAGTTTCGCGCCAAACGGCGATGGCCAAGATGTCGTCCAGCCACGCTTAAGCGGGAAAGTCCCACGATTGGAACGGCTTATGGCGTATTTTGAGGGGTTTGGGAAGGGGGAATTAGGGTTTCGTGGTGGAGGGGGTAAGGCCGCGTTTTGGAGGTGGGTTTGCCCGTCCCACGTCTTCCTCTGGCTTGGCCAAAGCATCGATCACGTGATGCAACCCCAAGAGATGGATTGCACGGGCGGGGCCGTGCAATGACGAATCCAAGCTTGTAGTAAGGTCCGGTTTTGGTCTTTTTCCATCGAAGCTTCAGTGTCTTACTTGGAGCGAGATTAAGACGCTGGTATTTATAGGGTGACACCCTTCCAGAGTGATCAGGGACGGTATTTGTATTATGTAAACTGAAGGTCAAAACTGGTTAGGTTTCACTCCATTCGCATCGCAACAGACCATACAAAACCATATCACGCCGAGTGTCCTTCATAAGGAACCCCTCTCGAAGTAATCCCTCGCGCACAAATCCCAATTTCTCGTATATGTGTTGGCCACGTTGATTATGGTCGAGCGTGTCTAACCAAATCTTGTGTGCGCCAAGCTCGGTGAAAATGTAATCAATGATTACCCGGAGCGCTCGCTGCCCAGTCCCGCGATAGGGTTCATCTATTATAATTCGACCTAGTTCGATTACTTGGTCCTCACTACCAATGCCGCCAAGAATAACAAAGCCAATGGGCACGCCGTCTGACAGAACCTTCAAGTACAGCCGGTCGGAACGAGTAAGATGGTGTTCGTGACCGGCCCGATCATTCCCACGAATGAAGCCTTCCGCTCGTGCACGAGCCTCTATGGCGAGAAGCCAGTCTAGGTCGACTTCTGTAAATGAGGATAGTGTAATTTCTGCCATTCCGTAATCACCCGACTGGATTTCCCATTCTCTGTAAACAATGTCCGTTTACGCCACATGCGTATTACGAGCGACTGTTTTGTTTCCTGACTTACACCTCTGAGACCGTTCTGGAGCGATTTTAGGACACTAACCATCCACCTTTTTCTAAGTCTTCGGCAGTCCATTCTCGCCCGCAAACGTTCCTAGGTGCTTGACCTGTTTCCAGAAAACGGATCGCTTGCGGGACGATATCTATCACACGTTTACAGGCTCCTTCGAAAGCAGCATCCCGAAATGGCAACCACGCTCGTGCTCCCCAATAATGATAGAGCTGCCCTTTTCGACGCACCAGATTTCCTGTCCTGATGGGAGCATAGG
>CALLUH010000106.1 GCA_938011445.1 uncultured Hyphomonadaceae bacterium | reverse complement strand
GACGGGCATTTTACCGTGCCTGCGGTGGATTGGGAGCGCTCTGGCCGACGTGTGCTGACGACCGATTGGGTGGACGGCGTGCCGCTGACAGCGCCGGGCGTGTTCGAGCGCGAGGGGCTGGATCGTGTGGCGCTTGCCAATTCTGTAACACAAGGCTTTCTCAATCATGCGATCCGGCATGGCGTTTTTCACGCGGATATGCATGAGGGGAATATGATCCTGACGCCGGAGGGCAAGATTGCGCTGGTGGATTTCGGCATTGTCGGGCGGATCGGCATGGCGGAGCGGCGCTTTCTGGCTGAAATCCTCTGGGGGTTTATCCGGCGCGATTATACGCGCGTGGCCGAAGTGCATTTCGAGGCGGGCTATGTGCCGGCGGACCGTTCAGTGGGCGATTTCGCGCAGGCGCTCAGGGCGATTGGCGAGCCGATCCATGGGCGTCCTGCCGAGGACGTCTCGATGGGCAAGCTGTTATTAAAATTGCTTGATTACACCCATCAGTTCGGCATGCATTTGCGCCCCGAATTGGTTTTGCTGCAGAAGACGATGGTGCAGGTGGAGGGTGTGGCGCGGAGCATCGACCCTGTGCATAATATATGGGATGCCTCCGAAACCATCGTGTCTGACTGGATCAAGACCGAGTTTGGCCCCGCAGGCGCGGCGAAACTGGTTGCCAATAATGTGCGCGAAGTGGCTGACCGGCTGAAGCGGCTGCCGCAAATTATGGACCAGATGGAAGCGGCGCTCGCCGAGACGGGGAAGGCGGCGACCCCTGAGCCCGCCAGGGCATTTGCGCCATGGTGGGGCTGGTTCGGGTTTATCCTTGTTCTCGCGCTGATTGCCTATGCCGGATGGGGGAATGGCTGACGGAAATTCGCCTTTGGGATGAAGCCGCTGGTCTTAGGGCGAGAGTTCGTTACCGTGCCGATATGACATATTTTACAAGATCGCGATTCGCTTTGGCTGCTTTGGTTTTGACGGGCGGGCTATTGTCTGATGTTTTCTCCATCGCTTGGGCAGATGGATCCGAAGCGACGACCTCTGCTGGTGAGGGGAAGGTTGAGATTATTTCAGGGTTTGAAACATCGGCCTTTAGCGACCGGACACGGACGATTATTCGCAAACGTCAGCGTGGGAATGACTGGATTATCGACCGTCGGTACATCGCGCTTGGCGGATCTGGATCGGCTTTGATTGCTGCTGATGCCGAAGAGGACGTTGAAACCGATGAGGCGAGCGAAGCGGCGGAGGTTCCAATGGGCGACAGGGCGGCCACCGGACGGTCTCCCGAAGTGGAACTTAAGGGCGTGCGGATCATCAATAAGCGCTGAAATTTGTAACGAAATTACGCATCTACGGCGCAAATCACAGCAATTCCATCGGATTTGAACGGGCAGAGCATCGTTTTCTTTAGCTTTTGCTGGCATAAGAGCGACAGAAATTCGATGGACCCTGAATGACCCAAAAGCGTATTCTTCTGATTATTGGCGGCGGTATTGCGGCCTATAAAAGCCTTGAACTGATCCGGACATTGGGGCGGGCTGGCATTGCGACGCGCTGTATTGTGACCCGTGGCGGACAAGAATTTGTCACGCCATTGTCGGTGTCCGCGCTGTCTGGAGAAAAAGTCTATACGGAGCTGTTTGACCTCGATGATGAAGCCGATATGGGCCATATCCAGCTCTCGCGCTCGGCTGACCTCGTGGTTGTTTGTCCTGCCACGGCCGATCTGATTGGCAAAGCGGCAAGCGGACTTGCCAATGATCTGGCGTCAACAACGCTTCTGGCGACGGACAAACCGGTTTTGATGGTGCCGACGATGAATGTTCGGATGTGGGGCCATGCGGCAGTCCAGCGCAATGTCGCCCAGCTTCGCGCCGATGGTGTCGAAATTATGGACCCCGATGAGGGGGCGATGGCGTGTGGCGAGTTTGGCCCCGGGCGATTGCCGGAAGTGGCGCAGATCGCCGCACATATTGAAAGTATGCTGGAGGGCGGGGATAGGCCACTTGCGGGCCGTCATGCATTGGTGACAGCGGGACCAACGCGCGAGCCGATTGATCCGGTGCGTTTTCTGTCAAACCATTCTTCGGGCCGCCAAGGCTATGAGATCGCCGGAGCATTGGCCGCGCTTGGTGCGCGGGTGACGCTCGTGTCCGGGCCGGTCGAACTAGCTGCGCCCTTGGGAGTGGATCTCGTAAAAGTGGAGACCGCGCGGGAAATGTTGGCAGCTTGTGAAAAAGCACTGCCTGCGGACGTGTTCGTGTCGGTGGCGGCGGTGGCCGATTGGCGTCCGGCCCAAGCGGCCAAGCGCAAGCTGAAACTCAAAGGGGCTGACAAGAAAGCGGTGCCGGCGCTCAACTTGACGGAAAATCCGGATATTCTGGCAACATTGGCACGCAAGAAATCCAAGCGGCCCAATCTGGTTGTCGGCTTTGCGGCCGAGACAAATGATGTCGAAGCGCACGCCAAGGACAAGCTTAAGCGCAAAAAGTGTGACTGGATTATCGCCAATGATGTCTCGGGCGATGTCATGGGTGGACGGGAGAACCAAGTGGCTCTGATTTCGCGCGACGGGGTTGAGAATTGGCCACGCGGAGATAAGGCGGATATTGCCCGAAAGCTTGCTTCTCGCATTGCAGACGAACTTGATCGGCCATTGTCCGAGCAAGAAGCCGCAGCGGAATAAGACGCTCTTAATAGCTCAGAGTGTCCTGATACAGAGTATCAGTCTCGGAGAGGACCCAGAGTGTTTCCTATTTTTATCAATTAGTGGTAGATAGGTAAAATTTTATCATTCCCGCTACGAGGATATTCACGCCGGTTTGTTAGTAAACATCCGAAACCCAGTCAGAGTTCTGATGGTGCAGGTGAGTTGAGGAAGATATGAAGCGGGCGACAACCAGATTTACAAAGATCAAGCAATCGGTCTCGATTTTTGCTGCGCCGAACATTCCGTTAGAGGTCGCCGGACGTATTCGGGCCAAGCAACTGGACACTGTTAGCGGACTTGTTCCAGCCATCATGATGGCTCAGTTGATTAATGGTGCGGTAATTCTAATTGCCTTCTGGTCCAGCGGAGCTGAAGGCTTGCTCGGAATATGGGCAACAGTGCTCTGCCTGATTTGCGGATTGACCATGCTCGGCAGTGTCCATGCAAAAACAAGGAAAGATACGCAGATACGTTCGCCGCGAAGTCTTGAAAACATGACGCGCAGCTCGGCATTTCTCGGCCTGCTCTGGGGCGTCGTGCCCATTATTGTCGTACCATATTCCGATCCATTGGGGCATATGGCACTAGGAATAGTGATGGCCGCAATGATGTTTGCCGGAGGCTTCTTGTTGGGGCGGATCCCCCAGGCGGCCTATGCATTCATTACACCATTGCTCGTCGGTCACATTATCGGCCTACAGATTGTGGGCTCGCACATATATGATCTCTTAAGCGTTCTGGCCTTGATTTATGGCGGCGTGCTTGCGATCTGTGTGCAATGGTCCCATGCTCGGTATGTCGAACAATTGCTGGGCGAGGCGGCGCTGATTGAACAAGAGCAAGTCATCAGCCTGCTCCTGCGCGATTTCGAAGAGACCACATCTGACTGGCTCTGGCAGACCGACGAAGACGGACGATTGCTGGGATTGCAAGATGGCCTTCAGGTCAGCAAAGAACAATATGAGATCATGCAGAAGGGGCTTCAGCTCAACGAATTATTCATGCCCTGTGACGCACGCGATATTCTCGAGACGAGCCTAAAACGTCGCGCGTCTTTCCGCGATCTCGTTATGCCGGTAAAATTAGATGGCGAGGAAGTCTGGTGGTTGCTAACCGGTAAGCCCGTGTTCGAAAACGGTTTTTTCTCTGGTTTTCGCGGGGTTGCATCGGATGTTACTGCGAGTAAACAAAGCGAGGACCGGATCGCCCATCTCGCCCATTATGACGACCTTACAGGATTACCCAATCGCGTGACGATGCTCGAGCGGCTTGAAAAGCAAGTGCGCGCGGCACCCCGGCCCGGCTATCAGCGGGCACTATTATGGCTTGATCTGGATAATTTCAAATGGGTCAACGACACGCTCGGTCACCCCGCTGGCGATAGCCTGCTGAAGCTGGTAGCTGATCGCTTGCACGAAAACTGCAAACCAAATGACGCGATTGCGCGGCTCGGCGGAGACGAATTTGCGATCTCGATTGAACGCAAAGGCTCTGTCCACGATGTCGAGGCTTTTGTCAGAGAGCTCTCCAGCGCGCTCGCAAAACCATACCGTATCAGGTCATCATCGGTGCGGTGCAGTGCATCCATTGGTGTACGAATTTTCGACCGGACACTGACCGATGCGAGCACTTTGCTAAAACATGCTGATCTCGCGCTTTATCGTTCAAAAGGGCAAGGCCGGGCTGGCTGGTGCATGTTCAACGAAGATCTTGAACGCGAAGCTCAACACCGCCGCGAAGTCGAGAGCGATTTGCAACGTGCCATCGAAAACAATGAGCTGGTAGTGTACTTCCAGCCACAAATTGACGCCAAAACCCGCGAACTTGTCGGCTGCGAGGCCTTGCTTCGTTGGATACACCCGAAGAAAGGGTTGATCTATCCATCGGACTTCATCGAGACCGCCGAAGATAGTGGGCTGATTACAAGGCTTGGTGATTGGGTAATCCGCGCAGCGCTTGAAAATGCGAAACGCTTTCCTGAACATGTCCGTATTGCGGTGAATATCTCGCCTTTGCAAATTCACAGCGCCAATCTGTTCCCGACCATTGTTCAGGCGCTTGCCCGCAATGAAGTTGACCCATCAAGGCTTGATCTGGAGATTACCGAATCAGTCCTTATGACGGATACGGATTTCACGCTTGATAGGCTTCATCAGCTCAAAGAGCTTGGTGTAAGGATTTCGCTTGATGATTTCGGTACGGGTTTCTCGTCGCTGAGCTATTTGAGAAATTTTCCATTCGACAAGATCAAAATTGACAAGAGCTTTATCAGCGATATGGAAACCAGCGAAGATAGCCGGGCCATTACCGTAGCAACGCTTGGCTTGGCCAAAGCACTGGGCCTGAAATGTACCGCTGAAGGTGTGGAGACGGAGTTCCAGAGCAGGTTTCTAAGCGAGCATGGCTGCGATGAGTTACAGGGTTTCTTTATCAGTCGCGCGCAGCCCGTTGATAAATTGAAACATTTTGTCGATATGGTAAATTCTCATGCTCCAAAGTCAACAGGGAAGATAAGCCGGATGTTGCCGGGGCCATCGCTCGTGGCATTGAACGATCTGGACGATGATCAGGGTCCTGACGATGCAAATACGGATGGAAAGACACGAACCGGCGGCAGCTAAGCTATTGCCTAGAGTCTGCTGACCTTATGACCTGTCCTTGTCCAGCGCAGCAGCGGGGGCGATGGCTGGCGGCGCGGATTGGCCACGCGCTCCTTGATTTCCTCTAGCATGAAGCGGGTAACATTTGGCAGGTCTAGCGCCATTGCGTCGCCGAGCGTGACCCATTGCAAATCGGATAGTTCAGCCCCATCGACCGGCGGGCGATCATCAATCAGCGCGTCGCGGGCATCGGCCATGAAGAAGCGGGCGTCAAAGCGTTTGGGCCGATAGGGCGGGGTAATGGCGCGGCCAATAAAGCGTAAGCCTGCAAGGCTTGGCATCGCGTTTTGTGCGAAGAAGGTTTGCCAGTCCTTGTGCACCTTGAGGGCCGGAGCGGTCTGATCTGGCTTGCCGACGATGAGGCCGGTTTCCTCAAAAGTTTCGCGTATGGCTGTCAGCGCGAAGGCGCGGGGTTTGCGGCGCGTTCCGATGGCAAGTTTCTCGGCGCTTTTCTGGTGGGGCTCGGTAGCGGCCGGAATGCGGCCATCATGGGGGTCAACGCGCCCGCCCGGAAAGACATATTTATCCGGCATGAAGCTGTGCCTGCCAGAGCGCTTGCCCATCAGGACTTCGGCAGATGTACCGGCTGGACGCAAGAGGATCAGCGTTGCGGCATCCTTGGGGCGCGGGCTTGGCTGATCCTTGATGATGACATCGCCATCATCTTCCTTATCATAGGCGGATTGGATGCCGGACAATTTGGATTTTGTCATGACACGCGGTTCCAGTTTTCAGGCACATCAAACCACACCACATGATCTTTGTGCTGATAGGTGCCTTCCGGCTCTGGCAAAGGTGGGTCTAGGAATATGCCACCCGGCGTGCCGGTTGCGTTTTTTAGTATTGGAGCTTTCCACCACATCAACGTATTGCAGATTTTGCAGGCATAGCGGATCTGACCGGGCTGGGCTTTGGGTTGATAGCTTACCCACGCGCCAGATTTTTCCAAAACGCGCTCGTCGGGAAAATAAGCGCTCCAGCCAAAGGCAGAGCCGGTCCGGCGCTTGCAATCATTACAATGACAGACGCCGTTGAGGATCGGATCATCCTTGACGGTAATTGAAGCGCTGCCGCAGCAGCAGGTTCCTGTGCGGGTCATTTTTTCAACTTCCTTCGTCTGTGTTTTTCGGCTTTGCCCATTTTTTTACCTCCCTTACGCGGGCTCCGCGCGGTGGGGGCTTTGCTGCCTGCTTTTTTGGGGAGGGGCTTTGAAAGCATTTCGAGCAGGAGGCCGCCGGTCAAGGGGGTGGCTTCGGCGAGGCGGACGCTGACGGTTTGACCCATTTCATAGCGGCGGCCAGAGCCGCGCGTGACGAGGGCTTGGGCGCGTTCGTCGTGGACCCAGTATTCGTCCGAGAGTTTCGAGATGGGGACGAAGCCGTCTGCGCCGGTTTCGGCGAGTTTGATGAAGAGGCCGGCCTTGTTTAAGCCCGCAATGCGACCTTCAAACTCTGCGCCGACGCGGTCTGCCATGAAGTGTGCGAGGTAGCGGTCGGTCGCTTCGCGTTCGGCGGCCATAGAGCGGCGTTCCGTGGTGGAAAGATGCTCGGCCAGCTCCTCCACGCGCGCGGCGTTTTGATCAGACAGGCCATCAGGGCCGAGCTGCATGGCGCGTATCAGAGCGCGGTGGACGATGAGGTCTGAATAGCGCCGGATGGGGGAGGTAAAATGCGCGTACTTTGTCAGGTGCAGCCCGAAATGGCCGATATTATCAGGTGCATAGACGGCTTGGGCTTGTGAGCGCAGCACCATTTCAGTGACCACATCCTTGTGTTCGCCAGAGCCAGCCTCAGCCAGCAGCGTGTTGAAACGGTGCGTCTGCGGACGTTCCCCGCGCGCCCATTTGATGTTCAGGGTTTGCAGGAAGTCGGCGAGGGCGGCGATTTTGGCGTCCGAAGGCTGGTCATGAATGCGATAGATGAGCGGGGTCTTGGCCTTCTCCAGTGTTTCAGCCGCGCAGACATTGGCGGCGATCATCATCTCTTCGATTAAGCGGTGCGCATCGAACCGCTCGCGCTGGGTGATCGCTTTGACATGGCCATCCTCGCCAAGCTCGACGCGGCGTTCGGGCAAGTCGAGGTCGAGCGGCTGGCGTTTGTCGCGGGCGATGCACATGGCGGCATAAGCGCCCCAGAGCGGCTTTAGCACATGTTCGAGCATGGCCTCGCCCGGCCCGCCTAAACCGTCGATTGCGTTCTGGGCTTCATTATAGGAGAGCTTGGCTGCCGAGCGCATTGTGCCACGAATGAAGCGGTGGGAACGCTTGGTGCCGGAGGTGTCAAAGATCATCTCGACGGCCATGCAGGCGCGCAATTCTTTTTCCCTTAAAGAACACGCGTCTGCGGACAATTCCTCGGGCAACATTGGAACAACGCGGTCGGGGAAATAGGTCGAGTTGCCGCGTATCTGCGCTTCGCGGTCAAGCGCGGAGCCTTCGGTGACATAGGCGGAGACATCGGCGATGGCGACAATGACGCGCCAGCCATCGCTCAATTTTTCAGCGAAGACGGCATCATCATGGTCGCGCGCATCGGGCGGGTCGATGGTGATGAGCGGGATCTGGGTGAGGTCTTCGCGCTTGACTTTGGCGGGCTCTGCCGTTTTGGCAGCGGCGATGACATTATCGGGGAAGTCTACCGGAATACCGTGCGCGTGAATGGCGAGAATGCTGGCCGCTTTGGGGTCGTCTGATTTGCCGATAATTTCAGTGATGATGGCAAGTTTGGGTCCATAGGCTTGCCCGCGACCGCTCGGTTTCAGGCGCGCAACCACCAAATCACCGTCTTCGGCTCCGCCTGCATCATTATGCTCGATAACAACCTCGCGCCGGTCCTTGCGGTTGGCCGGGGCGACACGTCCGCCGCCATTGCGCATTGTGGTGTAAAGGCCGGTCATTTCGGAGGTTTCTGCCCGACCGATTTTCTTGATCAGCTTGGCTTGCCAGCCTTGGTCGGTGTCGTGGATCTTGCAAAGGGCACGGTCGCCTACGCCCGGCTCGGATTGTTTGCGTTTGCCCTGAATGCCCGCATAGGCGATTTCGGGGCCAAACGGGCCATCTCGCCCCATGGAACGGCCGATCAGATCGCCATGCTCGTCAATGCGTTCAAACAGGATAATGCCCGTGGGTGGGGGCGTATCGGCCTTGGCATAAGCGCGTTTGGCGGTGCGTTTAATGGCACCCTCGCTTTCCAGCTCCCGCAGGATATGGCGCAGCTCGGTGCGGCCTTTACCCGTAATGTGCAGGGCACGGGCGATGTCGCGCTTGGTGGTGATGTGTGGATTGTCGGCCAGAAATTTCTGGACACCCTCTTTGGAAATAACGGTCATGCCCCAGCTTATAGGCAGATTTGCGTTGGATGGTGCATTGTTTTTTCAACTATCACGTTTG
>CALLUH010000105.1 GCA_938011445.1 uncultured Hyphomonadaceae bacterium | reverse complement strand
GCGATCAGGGTTTCGACGGGAGCTGGAGCGAGCGTGACAAGTCCGAACATGGTCAGCGCCAAGGTAAGCGAATGGGCGAGCGTGAAGGCGGTGATGACCCAGACGAGCTTGCGCAGGCGGACAAGGACGAGCAGGCCTGCGACGAAGAGGAGATGGTCTGGACCTGAAAGGATATGCTCGAAGCCGAGCCGGATATAGGCGGGCGCTGCGGCGGCTTCGGCGGCGGAAAGATCGAGGACGGGGCTTGAGGGTTTGAGGACGGCGGTACGGCCTTCGCCATTGAGATAGACCAGCTTGACGAAGACATCGGTTAAGGTGCGCTCAAGGCCGGAAATTCGGATTTCGCCGGAGCGCATATCGCATTGGGCCTGCCATTTGCTGACCACAGCGCCGTCGAGCAGGCCGATTTGCGGTTCGGTCTGGGACGTGCAGGTTTCGGGCAGGATGGGGTCTACGACCAGACGGCGGCCGTCAATGACGGGTTGTTTCCACGCGATCTGGAAGACGCCTTCGGACTGCTCGGTGATTTCGAGATAGGCGGGTCTTATTTCGTGCGCTTGGGCCGGAGCGGTAAGCGAGAACAGGCATATGAGGAAGGCGAGGACGAGCCGCATCAGGACGGGGCTCCGTCTATTATAACGTCATAGCGCTCCATCAGCTCTGCGAGCGCTGCGCCGTCGCGTTCTCTGCGGCGGCGCTCGGTTTCATTGGCGAGGACAGTTTGGGCGACCTCTTCGAAAGGCGGGATGCCGCCGGCGGATTTTTGGTCGATGCGGACGAGATGGTCGGCAAGGCGTGAGCGCAAGGGAGCGGACCATTCGCCTTCGGGGAGCGCGAAAACAGCTTGGGCAAACTCGCGGCCAAACAGGCGGGCAAGGCTGGTCTCGTCTATATCGACATGACGGCGGGCGAGCATGAACGGGTCGCCAAGCGTGTCGGGGCTGGGGGCGCTCTCATTATCTAGCTCTGCGGCTATGGCACTGATTTCGCTAGCGCGGCTTGATCCATCTGCGGGGACGTTGAACGGGATATGGATGAGGCTGATACGAGGGGGCTGGCGGTATTCTTCCGGATTGGCCTCGAAGGCGGCGCGAAGATCGGCTTCGGTGAGTTGGGTTTCATCTGCATCATTGGACAGAAGGAAGCCCATTTTCTGCGCAAGGCGGCGGCGGATGATCGTGTCGTCTTCATCAAGGCCAAGGCGCAAGGCTTCGCGGTAGAGGACTTCCTCGCGAACATATTCGGCGAGCAGCCCGCGCACATCATCGGGCGTGGGTTCACGGCCCGCCTCGCCCGCCCAGATGGTCGAGAGCCTTTGGAGCGCGTCCTGGCTGATGATGATGGTGCGCTCGGCGGTGTTCTGGCGGGCCTGCCAGAGCGTGTGGGCAGCGAAGACGAGTGCGCCGATCAGGAGGAAGTGAACCAATGGCTCTTTGAAAAGCGCTCTGGCTTTGGGCATGAAATTTGTCCTGAACTATTGGGCGGTGGGGGCCGGATCATACCAAATTGGCGAGGACCAAGCGCGTTCCTGAATGGTCAGCGGCAGATCGGGATGCGGCTCGGTGCCCGCGCGCAGGGCGTCCCATGTGGACCAGCGGCAGGTCGGGTTTTCCAGAACACGCAGATAATAGACCGCGCGCTCATTAGCGGCGAAGGCGGGATCACGCCATGCGACGCGCAAGTTCGCTGCGCCTGTATCCGCAGAGACGGAGCAATCGTCGAGATTGACGCTTGCGCCATTGTCCGGGCAGCGATGGGTTTGCGCGTCTGGCTTTGCGCCTTCGGAGCAGGCAATGTCGTAGACTTGCTCGCGTGCCTCGCCGCTTGGACCATCGAGCCAGACTTTGATCATCTGTAGGCGTTGCAAAGGCGCACTGGCCGCGTCGCGCATCGCCATGGCGAGAAAGAGCGGAGCGCCCTCGCCCGCGCCGGAAATATGCCCGCCCATGGGCACGCCCTGGTCATAGGCTTTTTTGACCATTTCGGGGTCTTCCAGCAAGCGCTCGTCGAACGCGGTGCTGGCGAACAGGCGCACGCGCATACGCGGACCGCTGGTGCCGAAAGTCTCTTTGCGGCGCATGGCGTCATAGATCGCTTCGCGCGTGTTCTCTTCGGCCCAAACGCCCGCAAGCCCTGCTGCCGACCAGCGCGAGAACCAGATCTCGGCATTGGCGTCGCGCTCGACCCCTTCCCAGCTTTTCGCGCCGCCAGGGGGAACCGAGCCGCGCTGCTCGGCCGAGCCATCGACAATCCCGACTTTGGAGAAATGGCTTTGTTCGATCATCGAGCCGCCTGCGACATGTGTGTCGGTCGAAGCGATCAGGCCGAAGCGATAGGGGTTGAAGCCTTCGCGTGCCTCAAATTCGAGACCTGTGCCATAAGCTTCGCGGATAAAGCCGCCGGAGACTTTGGTGCGGATGTCGCTGCCGATGAGGTATTCATATTGCTCGAAGCCCGCCCATTCGTCGTTTGGCGAAAGGGAGGGATGGGTTTCGGAGGTGCCTTTGACCTGGGTGATCTCGGCGAGCGGTTCATTACGCATGCGCTGGGCGGCATAGGCAGCGGTGAGCGGGGCGCCGTCAAAGGTTTCCGCTTCGAACATTTCACCGTTCGAAACGTTTGAATTGTGCGGGACAGCCAAACCTTCAATGCCATCGGCGCGTTGGGCGTCGAGCCAGTCCCATAATTTTTCGGGATTGGTGGAATCGAGCGTCGAGAACGGACGGCTTGGCGCGTCGCCCCGGAAGAAGACATTGCGGTGGAGGTTCCCGCCTTCGAAAGTGGAGGTGTATTCATAGGCCGCGAATGTGGTCAGTGTGCCGGGGTCGTAATGGCGGTCTGCGGTGGCGACCGTATCGGCCCAGACCGAGAGGCTGGTCGCTTCGTCTTCAATCTCGGGATCGGACTTGCCAGAGCGGACAGCGCCGGAGACACGCTGAAAGGCGCTTAGGATAACGTCCTGGTCGGTGCTGAACAGGCCGGACGCAATCTCGCGGCTTGAGAGCGGATTGTCAGGGTCAGCCATGGCGGGCAGAACGCCGAGATATTCGGCATGATCGGTGACGGCGACAAAATCGAGCGGGGGCCCGGGGAGTTTGATCTCGAAGCCAGCCGGATGGGTCAGCGCTTCGCCCCTGGCATAGCGATAGGCGTCGTCCGGGGTGACGCGGACATTGAAGATGAAGGCGTCAAAGGAGTTGCGGGTGTGGATGTGAAGATCGCCGAAATAGGCGTTTCGGTCGGGATTATAGTCAGCTGTGCGGCTTGCGGTTTCCGTGGCTGCGGGCACTGGGCTGGCTTGGGCAGTGGGCGTTTGAGGGGGCGGGGTTTGCTCGCTTCCGCAAGCGGCCAGACATAGTGCGCTAACGCCCATCATCAAATATCGCAAGCTCATCACCCTCTCCTTATCTTCTGCTGGTCGATTATGAAGCAGAGTTTGGCACCCATC
>CALLUH010000104.1 GCA_938011445.1 uncultured Hyphomonadaceae bacterium | reverse complement strand
GCCAAGACCGATACCGAACGGACGGAACTCGACCGTGATTGTCCCTTCATCATCCTGAGCCACCGGCACGGGGAACTCGCCTCCGGCCAGGAAGTTGGCAGGCTCACCCGACAGTGCGGTAATATTCGGTTCGGCAAGCGTGCGAACGACGCCAATACGTTCAAGGGCTGCAAGCGATGCATTCAAGCTGGACTTGGAATCCTGACCATTGATAAGATTGGCCAAATTTCCGGTCAGGTTCAGGCCACCAAGCGCGGAGCCCGCAACATTGAACGCGGTTGAGGAATCAAGCCCTACCCCGCCGAAAAACGGCGGCGCACCTTCAAGCACCTGATCACCGGTCAGGACACCAGTGGCGTCAGCGAGATCGGCAACCCTTTCACCCTGAAGCGCCCCAAAATTTGTGCCGCTTTCAAGATTAATGCCCAATTGCTTGATAACCGAGCGCTGCATTTCCACAATACGCACCTGCAATAGAACTTGGTCTTTTGCAGAAATCTGCAACATGTTGACGACTGAAGCGGAATTTTGCGACTGGGCATTGGCTCCGAGAAATGCTTCTGCAAGGCGGATCACATTGTCCGACTGGCTTAAACTATCGACCACGCCGGTCAACACAATGTTCGAGGTGACAGCTTCGACCGCCACACGCGCATCAGGCACATGCCGATTGATAAGCTCGGTCAGCCCCGACAAGTCCGGCTCGACGCGAATTTCCAGGTTAAGTATCTGGTTGCCCGCATCATCAAAGATAAAGGCATTCGTTGTCCCGATCGAAACACCGCGAAAAATCATCCGTTGGGAGGTCTGCACCGCCGCATCGGCAATCGCAGGATTAGTGATCACGACATCGGATGCCGGCCGACCCACTTCCACAACTGTAGACTTGTCAAGCGACAGGATTATCCGCCGCGTGATCGGTGTATCGCCCGGTTCACTTATATCGACATTGAGCAGATTGGGCTGCGCACTCCCCTGGAACCCACAAACGAGCCCCGATGTCATCAGTGCCACACAGAGTGGCCGCACTGTCTTCCACATAATTCTACTCCCCCGAACCTGCGGCGCTTTCACGCACGCGGCCATTTCTGAACACGGTTACACGTCCACCTGTTGATGTTGACTTCAAATCCCCTGCCCGCGATGTCACGACATCACCTGCCAAAGCAGCATCGGTCAGGCTACGCAGCGCCAAAGACAAGACACCCTTGCGCTCACCAAAAGCCACCAGTCCGGCATCTTCAGGGCTCAGTTCTAGCGTTGCTGTCTGGCCAATCGCCGTCTGCACGCCGTCTTCCTGGGCAACCCGTTGGTCAATAGCCAGCACACGGACATTTTCCAGAATGATGGTGCTTTCTATTTCTTCGGTAATTCCATTGCCGGTCAACAACTCGACATCATGTGTCAGGATAACGTCTACCCGATCATCTGGCAGGATGAACCCGCCTGCCGCTGACTCCGCAGAGATCTCGACAGAGACAGCCCGCATGCCCGGATTGACCAAGGCAGACATGACACCTGCATCACCGCGTTCGACAATTTTTTGCGGCAAGATTGGCTCACTCGCAAAGATTGGGATACGGACGACGTTTCCAGAAATATCCGTAAACGCATCAGGGTTCGCGCTCAGTGTGAGATATTCAGGATTAGCCGATTCTTCAGGCCAAGGCGCCCAAGCCAGATCCTGAGGCGTAATAACTTCACCAACACGGAAGTCGCGGACAGCGACGAGCACGTCAACCTCGGAGACTTCAACCTCCGTTTCGACCTGCACAACAGGTCCGTTTGCATCGGCTGAGCCAGATAGAGCGGAACGCATCAACACGAACGTTCCAACGCCTGCGAGCACAGCTAGCAGAATGAAAATTAGTCTTAATGGGGACAAAGTGTGTTCCTCCGAACTTTACGCGGGAAAGATTACCCGTATCTCTTTTTCAAACATAGAATTGCACAAGTGTTCTAAAGGAAGGTTAACCCCAAACACTGAACTTGCTTAGGAACTCATTAAGTAAGTCGCTGTGTGGAGCAGCGCAGAAAGCGCCAATAGCAATAGCAACACCGTAAGGGATGCCGTTTTCCTTATTGAAAATATTTTCCGCAAATCCTGGCACAACACTCGCAGGAACAGATTTCCGCACAAGCAGAACGATAAAGGCAAGCAATCCGCCACTTAGCACCATGCCCATTACAAACTGCAACCATCCCGCCGGGCCGATCCACAAGACAACACCGGGGATCATTTTTGCATCCCCGCCTCCAAACAGGCCGAACGCGAAAAGCATATAGGAGATGACAAAAGCAATAAGACCCGCAAGCAAATGCCAGCCCCCCACGCTCCATCCAATCTGAGCTGCAAAGGCCGCCGGAATGAAAAGTGCCGCAATCGACAAATTCAATCCATTCGTAATCTTCAAAGAGAGCGTGTCTTTGACCGCCGCTTGCAAGCAGAGGATAAAAAAGGCAGCACCAAAAGTAGCGGATATCATAGCGTGTTTCTCCGAAGATAGGTTTCGCCCACTATCGTCCAAAATATTGAACGAATGCTTGACGCACAAAAAAGCCGCCAAGAATGAACTTGACGGCTTTCCGTAACTTAGGCGATTGCCAAACTTAGAGTTTGTCAGCGATCGTCTGGAAGTTAGTGCTGACGCCAGTACCAACAGCGGTAACAGCACCGATGATTGCAACAGCGATAAGCGCAGCGATCAGACCGTACTCAATTGCAGTTGCGCCGGACTCGTCTTTCATGAAACGTACAAAATTTTGCATTGGAAACTCCCATCATGCATTATGGTTAAGTTCCGACATTTAACTTTTATTCTCGGAACAACACCAACCTAACTGAACAAAATGAATTCCAAGTAAAACAAAACAAAAAAAACGTGAACACTATTATACTTTCTGTTTACCATAGTGTTTGGCCGACTTATTATACTATGCATGACGCCATCGGCGGGGAGAGCATCGTGTCTCTTTCAGTTAGCATACAGAGCAAAAACGAAGAAAATATGGCGGCTATCCATGAAATATCGGCGCATTAGGGAAAGCGCAACTTTCTTGGACGATACTGCGGCCAACTTCTCATTTCTAAGGAATTGTTATGTCTCGTACCCTCCTTCGCTTTGCCACGCTCAGCCTTGCCGCGATATTCTTTCTATCCAATGCGTTCGCCGACTCTATTGTTGTGGAAGCGAGCAAATCCACATCTCTGAGATTAAAAGGTGCCGCAGCCAGTGTGGTGATCGGTAATCCCCGTGTTGCGGATGTCGCTGTTCATGACGCAAACCTGATTTTCATCACAGGCCGTTCATTCGGGACAACCAATCTTCTTATCTTCGCCGAAGATGGCTCCCAACTCTATTCGGGCGATGTTGTCGTCACAACCAACACAACCAATCTGTTGAACGTGAACCGCGCGGGCGAAACCAACACATATGATTGTGCACCGACATGCCGCTCTGTTCTGTCCATTGGCGACGAGCTGGTCTATTTTGACACCCTGGTGTCTCAGTCGGAGCGGCTTCAAGACCTGTCCCGGGCCGATAATTAAGTAGCCAACACGGGCTGAAAAAAGAACGCACTCAAAGCGGCCATACTTTCGGGTATGGCCGTTTTATTTTCAATAAAATTCAAACAATCTTATTAGCTAATCCGAAATGGCGATCTGGTAGAGAAGAGGTCACGTATTAGAATTTAAGGCTGGAATGATGAACAAGATTATTGGCTTGACTATCGTCACACGCAAACTTCAAACTCGGTTTGAAGCCTGGGCTGCGGACAATCGCGGCGCCACGGCGGTCGAGTTTGCGCTTATCGCCACCCCCTTCTTCCTGCTTATCTTTGGTCTTTTGGAAGTCTCCTTGATTTTCATTATCAGCACCACGCTGGAATTTGGTCTCAACGACGCCACTCGGGGCATTCGCACAGGCGCTTTTCAGGCTGGCGGCGGTGGCCCACCGAATTTGGCTACTTTCCGCACGGCCGTCTGCGACGGCCTGTTTGCGCTGCTCGATTGCTCTGAAATCGAGTTCGACCTCACCGCGCACAATAATTTCAACGGGACGCCGCCACCACCAGCGACAAACCCCTCGACGGGAATGCTCAATTCAGGCGCGTTCTCCTTCCAGCCCGGCGGCCCCAGCCAGATCGTGATTGCACGCGCATTCTTCGAATGGGACCTGATCACACCGATCATCAGCCAGCCTTTGTCGAATGTTCCAAGTGGTGACGTACGGCTTATCACAGCCGTCGCCGCCTTCCAGAACGAGCCGTTTTAAATCCCGTCGGACAATCAAAACCGATTTCCGCAAGCCAAAATGAGAAACAGTATGAAACTCTCTTTGTTCCCGTCTTCTCTTATCCGACGCGCCTACCGGCACGGCATTCGCAAAGCTGGTAAAAACGAAGACGGCGTTTCGTCTGTCGAGTTCGCGTTGACCGCCCCCTTTCTCCTGCTGCTCTATTTTGGCGGGGTTGAACTGTCGCTTCTGATGCTTGCCGATCGGCAAATCACAAACACAAGCGCAACGATGGGAGACCTGACCTCACGTCTTCTCACTTTCACCGATACGGACCGCGACAATGTCTTTGCTGCGTCTTCTGCCCTTTTGACATCGGTAGATCCATCGCTCGCAGAGCTTCGTGTCTCTAGCCTCGTAAACAATGGCGGCACAGTCACGGTTCAATGGAGCGTCGCAAATGGTGTTGGAACACCTTTAAGCCCCGGGTCAACGGTTGCCAGCCTTCCAGCAGGCATCGTGCCAGATGGCGGCACGGTGATCATGTCCGAAACTGAGGTAGATTACGTATCAAGCCTTGGTTTCTTCATAATGGGCACCCGCAACATATCCGAACGGTTCTTCCTGCGGCCGCGCCGCACAAATGAAATCCAGCGGATCCCATAATCTGGGGATGCGAGCAAACCAGCTAGCTTTGCTGGCTGGCTGTCTCCTTGCGGTTTATGTAAGTTGGTGTCTTACCGGCTTTCACCCCAGAGATAATCCACAGGCCGGCGAGAAATAGCAGTCCAATAGCGCTTACGCCCACCCGCTGACTCCCGCTTAAGGTCGTCATGACATAAACCATGCCCGGCCCCAGAAGTAGGGTCACGCTGCCGGCCATGGCATAAAATCCGAAAAACTGTCCAATCTGGTCTGGCGGCGAAATATGGACAAGCATATATCTGCTTGATGAAATACAGGCCGTCAGCATCAATGCAACAGGAATAACCAAAGCCAGATAGGTGACATCGGAAAGGGTTGGGAAAAGACCTCCCTCCCAGACGAGATGTCCAGCCGGAAACAGACCAAACAATATGCTGTCTGGCGTCACCGATAGCTGCAATACCAAAATACAAATCAGCGTCGTCAACTCAAACTGGATGGCCCGCTTTGGCCCAAGCCAGCGGTCAAGCACGCCGCCAAGAAACGCCCCGCAGACAGCCGCGATACCGCCCAGCACATTATAAGCGATCAGTTGCGTACCCGACCAGCCCAGAAACCCGCCAACATAAACCGATCCAATGGTCAGCAGAGCGCCAATCCCGTCAGCATAGAGCATCCGGCCAACCAGATAGCGCATAATATTCGGATAGATCCTGAACATATCGACGGTATAGCTGGCCGCCTTGGAGATCAGCCCAAAAGGGCCGCCCTTGCCCAACAAAGTGGATGCCGCCGCGCGGCTCCAACCCCTCTCCGGTGTTTTTACAATATCCGGCATCCAGAGAAAAAAGGGCAATACAAAAACCACCATCCATAGACCAATCAGTGGTCCGACAATCCTGTATTCCTCGAAAGCCTCTTTTTCGAGCCCGAATATCGGCACCTCTGGGCTGGTCAGAAAAACTCCAAATAAGGTGAGCGTTGACAGACCCGCAAGGTTTCCCAAGCCCAGTCCTAGTCCGGAAATCAGCGGCAATGCTTTGGGCTGTCCGGCCATTGGCAACATGGCATTATGGAAAAGCTCTACAATGGAATAGACCACATAGCCCAGCGCCATCAGAAACATACCCAGTTGCACCGCGCCGCTATCACCTGGCTTGACGAACCATAGCCCCGTTGCGGTCAGCGCCAGAATGGCGAAACATAGAGCGACAGGCGGCTTCATCAGACCGCCCTTGTCAATCATCGAACCAAGAATCGGCGCGCACAATGCCATGACCATGGCCGCAATCGTAATGGTGAGCGAGACCATGGATTGTCCCTGCACCGGATCACCAACCACACTGCGCGCAAAGAAGGGCGCATAAAGCCCAATTACAATCACATTATAATACGGGTTGCGGGCAAACTCGAAAATCGCCCAGCCAATGCCCTTTTTTCCGAGCGCGCCGCCGGTTGCCGCCTCATAGGTTACATCATCTGTCTGCACCGGGGCACCGCTCATGTGTCATACTCCTGATCGGCCGGAAACGCTCCGCCGTTTTCCCATGTTTGGCTTATCCGCGCGCACCTGCAAGGGAAACCTATTGCTTTCCGCAGCGTTTATTGGGCATCCATAGCCAGAATGATCTGCCCATAGCCTTCACTCATACGGCCCATATTGGCAACCGACAGGCGTTCATTCGTCCCATGAAAGCCGGCCGTGTCCGCAAGGCTGACAAGGCTGGGGACAAAGCGGTAGACATTATCGGAGATCTTCGAAGCGAACCGCGCATCGGTTGCGCCAATCACCAGCCCAGGAACTGCCAATGCCCCCTCGCCTGTGCGTGCTGCCACGGCGGACAGGACACTATAGGCCCGGTTAGAGGTTGGCGAAACGGGCGAAGCGGGCGAGCCGATACCGCCAGCAACGGGTGCCACTTTGACATCAAACCGGCTTGCAATCGCGCTGGCATGGGCTGTGACATCTTCAGGCGTGTCATTCGGATGTATCCGGAAATTGACAATTGCTCTTGCGCGCTGGGGCAGGACATTTTCCTTGATCGAGCCTTCAAGCATGGTCGGCGCGGTCGTCGTGCGGATCATGGCATTGGCCACGCCTTCGGACAATTGCTTGTCCACCAAGCCACCAAACAGCCACATATTTCCAAGCGCCATGCGTTGCGCAAACCCCATATCGGGAGCGGCCGCTGCGAACAGGTCCGAGACGGGCGGCTTGGTGAAATCCGCTTTCATCTGGTTTTCGTCGAGCGCCACAATCGCGCGGGCAAGCTGGACATTGGCACTATTGCGCGGCGGCTGGGAGGAATGGCCGCCAATGGCGCTGGCGGTCAGTTCGAGCGTGATATATCCCTTCTCCGCGACACCAATAAAGCCCATCGGAGAGCCAGTAATCGGGGAGTCTTTAATGACAAAAAAGCCCTCATCAAGCACCAATTCGGCACGCACATCGCGCGCATGGAGCAAATCTACCATGGCCGCCGCGCCGGTGCCCGAGACTTCCTCATCATGGCCGAACATGAAATAGACCGTCCGCTGCGGCTGAAAACCAGACGCCAGCAGCGCCTCGCCCGCTTCGAGGATCGCAATCATGGCGCTCTTATCGTCAAGCGCGCCGCGACCATAGACATAGCCGTCAATGATCTCGCCTGCAAAGGGCGCACCGGTCCAATCATCGAGCGTGCCATCATTGACGGGGACAACATCCTGATGGGCCATAAGGATGATCGGATCGAGCGCCCTGTCGCTGCCCTGCCATTTATAGAGCAGGCTGTAATCGGCAATTTTTTCGAGCGCCAGTTCAGCGTGCACGCGCGGATAAGTGGCCGCCATCCAGTCATGCATGTCGAGCCATGGCTGGGCCGCCTCTGCCGCCGGATCGCCACTCTCATAGGTGATCGTTTCAAACCGGATCGCTTGGCCAAGATGGGCGGCCGCCTGCTCGCTCGAGATCGCCGGTGGCAACGGCAAATCTATCGCGACCACACCCTCTGGCGCGCCGCCATAGGTGAATGTGCGCACCAGTATAATAACGATCAGAATGAGGAGCCCCAAAGAGCCGCCCCATAAAATCCGCTTAATCAAAACCGCCTCCCAAAAGCGTCAGACCTGACATTAAGCCCGATCTAACGATAAAAGGAAACGGCGTGCGCCGGCCAGTCCTAACGTTTCATCACCATGTTGAGGATGTCGTCCATCGGATTGCCGTCACCATCTGCATCAAGCAATCCGCCGAGCATGCCAAGGTTTACCCCGCCCGACTGCGCCTGTTGCTTTTGACCACCGCCCAGCAAGCCGCCAACCATGCCAGCCAGACCGCCGCCACCGCCAGAGCTTTGCGCCCCGCCGCCCGACAGTGCGCCCATCAGAGCGTCCGCGACACCGGGCTGTTTGGTTTGTTTGGAAAGCGAACCCATTGCCATAGCCGCCACCATGGGAAGCATCTTTTTCATAATACCCGTATCAAGCCCGGTCTTCTGCGCAGCATGGCTCGCCACCTGCCGGCTCATATCCTTCGAGCCAAGCAGATGGCCAAGAATCGCATTGCCATCCTCAACCGCTTCGGGCTTTGCCAACTCTGCCGGATCATCGAGATAACGGTCATGAGCGCCGCCCTGAAGCGCACCCATCAGCCCCTGCAAGCCGCCCTCTTGGGCCGTGTTCCGCTTGAGCCCGCCAGACACCGCCGGAAGCAGCGCTCTGAACGCGCCTTCGGCTTGCGAGCCATTCAGACCAAACTGCTTGGCCACTTGCTCCATAGCCATGCCGCCCGCAGCGCCTTTGATCATGTCAAACATATTGACCCCTGCCATCTTCATCCCCTTTTTTAATTGAAGCGGTTACAGTCTACGGCACGCAGCTGAACTTTGCCAGCGGGTCGGGCAGTTCGGTAACAGCCAGATCACGCATAAGCCGCTATCGCCAGCACAACTTTCCCCGCATTGCCAAAAACAAAGGTCTCGGTGACGCGCTGGTCGCGGTGATTGGTGTAGAGCAGGGTCAAGGCGTTCGAGCCGGTAAACACCTGGTCAAGTTCGAAATAGAGCTTTGGCGCCAGGCTAAGCGCCGCTGTCCAATAGGTCCGTAATGCGTCCTTGCCTTCAACCAACCCGTCCTGCTCGCCCATCACGTCTGCAATGCGTGGCGATCGGAAGACGATCCGCTCATCATAATGCCTAAGGATCGCATCAAGATCGCGATCATTCCACGCTGCCACCCAAGCCCGCGCAAACGCTTCAGCGTCTTGTTTGGTCATTTTCGGGACTCCAGCCAATGTCGGATTTCCCCGCCAACCTTATACTGGCAGCGGGCCGACGTCCAAGACATCTTCGACGGTCCGTAATCCCGGACGCGGCGCGGTGACAAGCACGGCCATATTCCCCGGCAGATGCTTATTGTCGAGCATCTTTTCATGCGCAGCTGGAATGTCCGCCCATGTCATCACTTCGGACATGCCCGGGTCGATACGGCGATTGATGACCAGCTGGTTTGCCGCAGACGCTTGCTTCAAATGGGCAAAATGGCTGCCCTGCACCCGCTTTTGGCGCATCCACAAAAAGCGGGCGTCCATTGTGAGGTTAAAGCCTGTCGTGCCTGCACAGATCACCACCATGCCGCCGCGTTTTACGACGAATACGGACACAGGCATCGTCGCTTCGCCCGGATGTTCGAACACGACATCGACATCCCTTTTGCCGGTCACATTCCAGATTGCTTTGCCGAATTTTTTGCACTCGCGCATATAGTCGTCAAACTCGGGTCCGTTGACGGTGGGCAATTGGCCCCAGCAATTAAAATCCTTGCGGTTCAGGACACCCTTCGCGCCAAGCCCAAGCACGTGATCCTTCTTGTCGTCAGAGGAGACAACACCAACCGCATGCGCACCCGAGACGGCGCAAAGCTGGGTCGCAAAGCTGCCCAGGCCGCCAGACGCGCCCCAGACCAGAACGTTTTGTCCGGGCTTCAAGACATGCGGACGGTGCCCGAACAACATGCGGTAAGCGGTTGCCAATGTCAGCATATAGCAGGCGCTTTCTTCCCATGTCAGATGCTTGGGACGCGGCATGCACTGACGCGCCTGAACGCGGCACAACTGGGCAAAAGAGCCGTCCGGCGTCTCATAGCCCCAGATGCGCTGGCTAGGTGAGAACATCGGGTCGCCGCCATTGCATTCCTCGTCATCGCCATCATCCTGATTACAATGAATGACCACCTCATCGCCGGGTTTCACGCGAGTGACTTTGCGCCCGACCGCCCAGACAATGCCCGAGGCATCCGAGCCAGCGACATGGAAGTCAGCCTTGTGGACATCAAACGGCGAAATCGGCTCACCGAGCGCGGCCCAGATGCCATTATAATTAACCCCTGCGGCCATAACGAGGACAAGCACTTCGTCGCTATCAATCTCCGGCACGGGCACTTGCTCAAGCTGCATCGCGGTGTCTGGCCGGCCATGACGTTCGCGCCGGATCGTCCAGGCATGCATGAATTTGGGCACATGGAACTCGGGCGGGATCTCGCCGATGGCATAAATGTCTTTTTTCTCTCGCGCCGCTGCTGCACTCATGGCAAACCTCTCCCATTATTATTTTTCTGCCACGGTAATATTGCGGCTTATTGTGCTAGTTTTGCCCAACATCTTCGCAGGCGCAAGAACTTTGCTGCACTGCACCAGAAAATTGGTTCAGGGAAGTTTTCCGTCATGACCGCAAAAATTGTATTTTTGGATGGAAGGTTTTTGCCAGCAGAGGAAGCCACCATCAGCCCGTTTGACCGCGGCTATCTGTTTGCCCACGCCGCCTATGAGGTCACGGCTGTCTATAATGGCCAATTGATCGATTTCGACGCCCATCTCGCCCGCCTCGCCCGCACGCTGGACGGGTTGGAGATCCCCCACCTGCCGGATGATTTAGCCGCCCTGCACAAAGAACTGATCAGCCGCAATGGCCTCACCGAAGGGCTGGTCTATTTACACGTCACAGCCGGAGACTATGGCCATCGCGACTTTTACGGACCAGAGACATTCACCCCATCACTTTTCATGTTCACCACGGATAGAAAGCTTATCGGCGAGGTTGCCCGCGACGGGATCACGGCCATCACACTCGAAGACACGCGCTGGAC
>CALLUH010000103.1 GCA_938011445.1 uncultured Hyphomonadaceae bacterium | reverse complement strand
GGGGCGCATACTCCTACCACTTCGAAACCCATACCCAAATCGGCTATAGGGCAGATGGTTCTGCGGCGAGACTGACCGCTAACTATTCAGCAACGTGCTTTCAGGCCAAGCAAAAGTCCTGGTCCAAGCCGGAAGCTCGCGCCCGTTGGAGAGATTGCCAAAACTATCTTCATCAGCATCGAGCCCTTGATGAGTTCAATACAGATTTCGCCCTAATGCATGTGCTTGGTGCTGGAGCGATCATTGCATTTGTCTCATTATTCATTATCGCGAGCAGCCAGAAGCCACCGCCTCGGCATATTCGTGGCCCCAAGCTCCTTCGAGGCTTGGCTTCGATGCGTAGCCTATCAAAATCACTACGTCGCGAATGCAAGCGCTCAGGTGTTGGCATCGGCCTCTTGCCGAATATGCCAATGAGCCGCGACCGAGAATCCCGCCATATTATGATAACGGGTGGTGTCGGCTCAGGGAAAACTCAGATGATGCGCCACCTTATAATCGGTGCCATGAAACGAGGTGACCATGTCCTGGTGCTCGACACAAAAGGAGATATGACGAGCGGCCTGCCCGGCGGTATTGTCCTGCTCGCCCCTCAAGACGAACGCTCGGCGGCTTGGGCGGTGGCCAAAGACTGCATCTCCAAACAGGACGCGCGAGAATTGGCGGCTCGGTTCATCCCGAAAAGCGATGATCCCATGTGGTCTGAAGCGGCACGCTCGATTCTGGTTGCCTGTATCGCCAGCTTGCAGAGAGAGAAACCAGGAAAATGGACATGGGCTGATCTTTACGCCCGCACCATCATGGAACCTGAAGTTCTAAAACGTCTGGCTGACAAGCATCATCCTGCGGCCAGCCAATTTCTCGCTGACCCGACAAGCAAGACCGCCATGAGCATCTTTACGACTTTCAAGGCGCACCTTCCAACAATCGAAGCCCTGGCAGACGCCTGGAGCAAGAAAGGGAACAGAGAACTGCCTATCTCCAATTGGTTGCAGGAGACCGAAGGAACTGTTCCAATCGTACTCCAGCGTGATGGGCGTCATCCAGAACTTTCGAATGCGTGGATCAGCAGCCTCATCAGCTTGTTATCTTCCTATGTGTCGAGCGCTGCCTTTTCCGAAAGCAATGAGCGGCGCGTCTGGCTCTTTCTCGATGAATTTCCCCAGCTCGAAAAAATGGATGACTTTTCAACCCTGCTGGACCTTGGCCGTTCAAAAGGCGTCTGCGTTGTTCTGGCGGCGCAGGATACAGCACAAATCCGCTCTCGATACGGACGTGATCGAACGAATGCCTGGGTCTCAATGGTTGGCACGCACATCATCACACGCATGAATGTCGGCGAAGGCGCGAGCGATATCAGCCGCGCTCTGGGAATGAAAGAGGTCGAGATTACGGTCCCGACAACTAGCTATTCGAACGGCCATTATTCCAAATCTATGTCCAAGCAGTCTCGAACTCAACCGGTCATAACGGCGTCAGAAATCGCGAGTGATCTAGGGCCGCGACGCAATAGTATTCGTGTACTTATCGTCGGCGTCGGCCAGCATCACCACATAGTCGACGTTCCCTATTGCAAGTTCGAATTGGAACGGGCTCCACATGAACCCGCGAAATGGACACAAGGTTTATTCTCCAAAGCAGAGCGTGACCGACTACCGCCAGAACAAACTGTCGGCTTGCTCTCAAATATCGATATCATGGAGATCCTGAACAAAAAGAAGCGCAAGCCAGGCTAATGGTCGCCAGCATCTCCGCGCGAAAATCAGTCGGTGCCGCCGTCGCCTATTTCAAACATATGGCGCAGGACGAATACTATACTGGCGATCATGAAGCCGATGGCGAATGGGACGGGCGTGGAGCTGAACGCCTCGCGCTTGAAGGCCATGTCTCGAAAGGTGACTTCGAAGCATTACTCAATGGTCACGATCCAAAGACCGGCGAACCTCTCGCACAGCTCGGCAAGAGCCACGCACCCGGTTGGGACATGACCTACAGCGCGCCAAAGTCCGTCTCAGTCATGTGGGCGCTCTCTCCAGAAGCTGACCGCGCCAAGATCGAAGCAGCTCACCGCGCTGCCGTGCATGCCGCTACCACGCATCTTGAAGATCATCACGCCATCACACGGCGTGGCAAAGGCGGCGTAATCCGTGAGCCTGTCGCTGGCCTTACTGTCGCTCGCTTCCACCACCACACCAGCCGCGATCTCGACCCGCAACTTCACACCCATGCTTTCATCTTCAACACCGCCCCTCGCCGAGACGGCACGTGGGGCACGCTCGTCAGCAAAGAGCTCTATAAAGCGCAAAAGGAAACAGGAGCCATCTACCGTGCGCATCTGGCCAACTCGCTAGAACGCGAAGGCTTCGCCGTCGAGCGGCAAGGCACAGGCTTTCGGCTCAAAGCCATTCCCAAACACATAGAATGGAATTTTTCCAAGCGGCGGCAATCCATACAGCAGGCCGCGGAAAAATTCGGCTATAGAACACCTAAGGGAATGGAACTAGCCGCGCTCCGCACCAGGCAAGCCAAACGCCCTCGCAAACGGGCGGAGCTCTTCAAGACATGGAAAGAAGAAGCCCGCGCACTCGGCTTTGATTTGCAAAAAACGCGAGCACAAATTGCAAGGCAACCGACGCAACAGCTTGGCGAACGGGTTACAACTCGGTCCACTACCCCCGCAAAATCAAATCGAGCATTGTCCTCTCCCATCCGCCACCTTATCAGACAAGCTGCTACTGCTGTCCTGCGAACAGATCGTATGTCCGGCGTGCACGCAAACCTGCGACAAGCGCGCCAGCCATCAAAACGGCGGGAACCAGAAGCCGAGCGCTGAAACGCCTCAAATTCGCATTACACTTGCTTTTTACCGGCAAAAATGTATTTTGCCGGTAAATGGCTATTTCAGACCTCCCTCTCGTCATCCAGACAAGCTATGCCGAACTGCTCGATCAGTTGCGTCTGGCATCTGTCTCCGAATATCCCGATGGCTCCACCTTCCGCAAGCGCACCATATCGGGGCGCGAGTATTGGTATGTCCAGGAACCTACTGGCCCTACAGGGAGACCACCCGAACGCTATCTCGGCGCAGATACAGAAGAACGACGCGCGCTCGTCGAAGCGGCACAGCGCGCCAAAGCCGACACCGATTCTCGCAAAGTCATAAGGCGGTCCCTCACCGGGGCCGGATTACCCGAACCTGACCGCCTGACGGGTGCAGTTATAGAAGCACTGGCCTCGGCTGGCGTCTTCCGGCTGCGCGGCGTAATTGTCGGCACCGTCGCCTTTCAAACTTACTCAGGCCTACTCGGCGTAAGGCTACCAGGCGCAGCCATTCGCACGGGCGATCTCGATTTAGCCCAGGATTATGGCATTTCTGTCAATCTTGATGACACGCTTGATACACCTCTGCTTGAAGTTCTACAGGCCGTTGACCCGGAGTTTCGATCTGTCCCCTCACTGGCCGGACCCAACATTGCTGCAACCTACGCCCGCCCTGGCGGCTACCGCGTCGATGTGCTCACCACAAACAGAGGAGCAGATAGAGACGCGCCAGTTCGGCTGCCAAGTCTCAAATCTGACACGGTCGTGCAACGCTTCCTTGACTATCTTCTGAAAGATACCGTTGACGCTGCCGTTCTGTCTCGCAGTGGCGCACTTGTAAATGTTCCGTCTCCTGAGCGGTACGCCATTCACAAACTGATCGTCAGCACAATGCGCAAGGCCACGGGAACAAGTGCCGTGAAAGCCGATAAAGACGTTATACAGGCAGGCCTGCTGATTGAAGCGCTGATCTCCAAACGGCGAGAAGACGACCTCAGCTCAGCACTCGAAGAAGCAATCACGCGCGGCGAAAGCTGGCGGCGAAGTATCCAGAAAGCATCAACGCGATTAAGCGGCGAACCATTGGAATTTGTCCAGTCGCAACT
>CALLUH010000102.1 GCA_938011445.1 uncultured Hyphomonadaceae bacterium | reverse complement strand
CGAGTCGCCGGAGCCGGTTTGTTTCGTCATATCTACCTCAATGCCCCATAAAATTTAACACAAAGCTTACAAAGCTGCGTGATCGCAGGGAATAATTTATTCTTACCGCGTCATCTCGCCCAAGCAAGACTTACGCCGTTACACCTTGTCTTCGTCACCTTTAACACTACGAGGCTCATAAACCCTGTCTACAATCCCGAACTCTGCAGCTTCTTCGGCCGTCATAAACGTGTCGCGATCAAGCTTTTTCTCGATCGAATCGTATTTCTGCCCTGTGTGTTTAACGTAGATTTCATTTAATCGGCGCTTTAGATCAATTATCTCCTCAGCGTGCCTTTCAATATCGGTTGCGACGCCGCGATAGCCGCCTGACGGCTGATGCACCATGATCCGGGCGTTCGGCAACGCTGTGCGTGAGCCGGGCTCGCCGGCGGCCAATAGCAGTGATCCCATGCTTGCCGCCTGTCCAATGCAAGCGGTGGCCACAGGGCAGCGAATATACTGCATTGTGTCATAGATGGCGAGGCCCGATGAGACATAGCCGCCGGGGGAATTAATATACATTGCGATGTCTTTTTTGGGATTTTCGGACTCAAGATACAAAAGCTGCGCGGTAATCAGCGCGGCCATCCCATCTTCCACAGGGCCGGTAATAAAGATGATGCGTTCCTTGAGCAGCCGCGAGAAAATATCGAAGGCGCGCTCACCGCGGCTGGTCTGTTCGACCACCATAGGGACGAGGTTCATCGCGGTGCGTGTCATATCTATCATGGAATCAATTGGTCCGGATCAGTGTTGCAAAGTGTTTTCTATGGCTGACGCAAAGATATTTGTCTACGCCCGCTCTAATACAACCCACATCATGGCTTTTCTTTGATGGCGGTTCCTGCAATGAAACAAATGCAAGAGACCAATTCCTAGCCAGAGGGTAGATATGTCCCAAAATCGACCTGTTTTCATTGTCGGCACGGGCCGATGCGGCTCGACCTTGATGTCTAATCTGGTTAATTTGCATCCTGATATACTAAGCCTGTCTGAAGTGTTCGTCTCGTTTGCGACCGAGGGGCTGGTGCATCGCAGGATGGATGGTGAGCGGTTCTGGAGACTTCTGACCGATGCATCTCCGGTCTTGCGCAAAGCAATTAATCCGACCCGCAGTCCTGTCGAGTTTACCTATGAGTTCACCGAGGACAGCCCGTGGACAATGAAAGACCTGCCAGCCAGCCTTTACATGACGTTGCCGCATTTGAGCAGTGATCCGGATGCGCTTTATCGTGAAATGGAGCCAATTATCAAAGCAAGGCCAAAAGCGGGCATGGGCGAGCAGTATCGGTTCTGGTTTGACTGGCTCGCAAAGCGCCATGACCGAGCGATGTGGATCGAACGCACAGGCAACTCGATCACCATGATTAAAGCGCTTTATCGTCTATTCCCTGACGCGAAATTCATCCATATCCACCGAGATGGCCGTGAAGTGGCTATGTCGATCCGCAATTTCATGCCGCTGCGTGTATTCTTCCATTCATGGATCAGGCTGCGGCGGGTCGGGATTGATTTGCTCAAAACGCCTTTTCGCTATTCGGATAGTTTGATGGTTAACACATTTGCGCCGGTTATCTCGGGGCTGATGCCAATCGACTACTTCCTCGATACCGAGCCGAAACCCGAAGAGGCTGGCATGTTCTGGTCAGCGATGATTATGCAGGGCTTGAAAGATTTGGCCGCGCTCCCGCCCGAGAACATCCATACGATGAGCTATAATGATCTGGTCGAGCGCCCTCGGGATACGATTGAACGTTTCCAACAGTTTGCCGCGCCTGATCTTGCCAATGAAGACTGGCTGGAAGTGGCGGCCGAACTCCCCCGCAAAGCGCCGCCGAAGTGGCAAGACCTGCCTTCTGACGCGATTGGGCGGCTTGAGCGCGCCTGCGCTCCGGGCATGGCTGCGCTGGGCTATAGCTGACTCTCGTAATGACTCTATATGCCGCCACGGCAACTCTAGTATTCCGCCCTTGCCGAAGGTTTCATCCACTGGTCTAGTGATGAAAAGAAACGACAGGGCTTATAGACTATGACCTTTGAAACTGCGGCTGAAGCCATAGCGCACATTACCTCGACCGAGCCGATGTTCTCGGTTGGCGAGGCGGATATTCGCGGTGTGCGGCTGAAAGTGTTTGACAATGCGCCGCCGCATTTGCGCGCAGTATTACAACTCTCTGCCGCCGAACATGCCGACAAGGATTTTCTCGTCTATGAAGGGAAGCGAACGAGCTTTTCCGGTTTCGAGGCGGAAGTGAGCAGGCTCGCCAATGTCCTGATCGCCGAATATGGCATCAAGCCGGGAGACAAGGTTGCGATCTGCATGCGCAATTATCCTGAATATATGACGGCGATGATGGCGATTGTCTCGGTCGGCGGCGTGGTTGTCTTCCTCAATAGCTGGTGGACAAGTGAGGAACTGGTTTACGGGTTTGAGGACAGCGGCGCACGCCTTGTTTTTGCGGACGGGCCGCGCGTCGGGGCGATGGCGCCTTTTGCCGAGCGAATGGGGCTGGCAATTATTCTGGTGCGCGGTGAGGCCATTGCAAACACGCGCGCCTATGCAGACCTTATGGCCAATGCGTCCTCGGATGCCGCGCCAGATGTCGAGATCGATACGGACGCAGATTTTGCGGTGATGTACACGTCCGGATCGACCGGCCACCCCAAGGGCGTTGTGCAAACCCATCGCGGGGCCATCTCGGCCTTGTTGAGTTGGCTAATGAGTGCACTGGTGCGTGAGGCGATGGGCAATGGGGTTGCCATGCCGACCGATGCGGACGGCGAAGAGCTACAGCCCGCCATGCTGCTGACCACGCCCATGTTCCACGTTTCAGCGACCCATGCTTGTTTTCTGGTCTCGCTGGCGACAGGCGGGCGGTTAATTCTGATGCACAAATGGGATGCCGACGCCGCAGTCGATCTGATCGAGCGCGAAAATGTCGCCCGCTTTTTTGGTGTGCCCACTATGTCGGCCGAATTGATGGAGGCGGCGATAAGGTCGGGCAAGTCTTTGCCAACTTTGCGCGCGCTTGAGGCGGGCGGGGCGAAACGTCCGGCCGCGCAAGTTGCCAAATTGGCCAAGGCCATGCCCCACGCCGAACCGGCCACAGGCTTTGGCATGACCGAGACGAATGCGCTTGGCATTGGTATTCGCGGGACGGACTATATCGAGCGTCCGGGCGCGGCGGGCCGGCTTTACCCGCCCTTGCAAGAGCTCAAAATTGTCGATGATGATGACAATATCGTGCCCAATGGTCAGGTTGGGGAGTTGGCAATCCGTAGCTCGGCGAATATGCGCTGCTATCTGAACAAGCCGGAAGCAACAGCGGACGCCTTGCGCGATGGCTGGCTTTATACGGGTGATCTGGCGACGGTTGATGATGAGGGCATTGTGACCATTGTTGACCGCAAAAAGGATATGATTATTCGCGGCGGCGAGAATATTTCCTGTCTGGAGGTGGACGCGGCGCTGCACATGCATCCGGATGTTCTTGAAGCGGCAGTCTTTTCTATGCCTGACGAGCGGTTGGGAGAGACAGTGGGCGCGGGCGTTCGTCTGAAGCCGGATGCCGAGCTTGATGAGGCCGCTTTGCAAGGCTTTCTGCGCGAACAGATTTCGGCGTTCAAAGTGCCTGTGAAAATCTGGTTCCGCTCCGAGCCGCTTCCGCGCGGCGGGACGGAGAAAACCGACCGTCGGGCTTTGCGGACTGAATGTCTGGGAGCGGGGGCCGGGGCGTCGGTGCTGGGCGGCTAGCTCGGGTTGATTTTTGGCTGGGCGGTCGTCTTGTCCCTCATCCTGAGCGAAGTCGAAGGATGTCTTGAGACGTTTGACGGGTCTCGCCAAGCCCGCCTCGTGGTTCGACTTCGCTCACCATGAGGCTCGGAACTCGCTTTGGATGAGGTGACCTGCGACCTCGTTCATTGAGAGCGTTTTGGGGGCTGCACGATTTGCAAGTAGCTTTAGCCTGTTTCTCAATCGCTGTACCAGCGCGCATAGAGCGCTGTGGGCAGTAATCTGTCGCTGTCTTTTTGGGGGAGTGCCATCTCGCCTGCTTGCGTTGTTCCGCCAAGGTCGCGCATGCGGTCTGCCAGTGTTTGAGCGATGGCCAAATAAGAGAGCCGTACGGCATAGGCGGTAACGATCACGAATAGCGGGTCTGGCGAGAGCAATGCCCGCACGCCGTCGAGCAGGTCGGGGAAATCGTCTTCAAAGCGCCATGTCTCATTCTTGGGGCCGCGTCCGAATTTTGGCGGGTCGAGCACAATCGCGTCATACTGGTTTCCGCGTCTTTGTTCGCGGGCAATGAACTTCATGGCATCGTCGGCAATCCAGCGAATTGTGCGGTCGTCCAGCCCTGAAAGTATCTGGTTCTGCTTGCCATATCCGTTTGACTTCGGGCTGGCGTCAAGGTGGACGGTTTCTGCGCCCGCCTCTGCGCAGGCGAGGGACATCATGCCGGTGTAGCCGAAAAGGTTGAGCACTTTGACGGGGCGTCCGGCGGCGCGTATTTTCTCTTGTGCAAAGCGCCAATGAACCGAATGTTCCTGAAAGATACCTAAGTGCCGAAACGGGGTGCGGCGGGCATTGAAGGTCAGATTGTTCCAGCGCATTGGCCATTCTGATTGCGCATTTGGCGAGATGATTTGCCAATTGCCGCGCTCGTCGGTCTCTGATTTGGAGGCAAAGCGTGCGTCGGCAGTCCATGTCTCTATAGGATTGGCTGGCGTCCAGAAGGCTTGCGGGTCGGGGCGGATGACGGTCTGGGTGCCAAAGCGTTCGAGCTTCATCGCTTCGCCGCAATCGAGCAATGCATAATCGCTCCAGTCGTCGGCAATGAGAAGCTTGGTGTCCTGTTTCATCCGGTAGCTCCCCTTGCGCCTGCATAGCCTTGCTGACGCCATGCCTCATAGCTCATAATTGCGGTGGCTTGGGCAAGGTTGAGACTGTCTGCGCCGCCGCGCATGGGAATGAGGGCAAGCGTGTCGCAGGTGGCTTCGATGTCTGGCGGAAGCCCCGCTTGCTCATTGCCCATAATGATCAGCGCTTTACCCGAATAGCTGGCTTCGTCATGCCGGATCGTGCCGTTTACACTTGCGGCGGTCATGGTCAGGCCCTGATCTTTTCGCCAAGCATTGAATGCCGGAAAATCCGAGGTTGCAAAGGCAATGTCAAACACCGAACCCATTGAGGCGCGGACCGCTTCGATGCTGTAAGGGTCGCAGCAGGTTTCGAGGAGAATAACGCCTGCCAGTCCGGTGCAGTCGGCTGTGCGCAGAATTGTGCCCAAGTTTCCCGGATCGCGGATTTCGTATAAAGCGAGCCAAATGCCGCTATTGGTTGTCGCCAGATCGGCAAGGGTGCGGTGTTGCTGGCGGAAGGCGGCGACCACGGCGCCGGGATTATCTTTGCGGGTGATCTGGCCCATAACGCGGTCGGGCACTTGTATGGTTTTGGTTTGGTCAGCCATCGCACGGGAAACGAGATCCTGCACAAGCGGCCGTTCCAGCATGGAACTGGCACAGACCAGCGTATCAGCCTGCCAGCCATTGTTCAGCCCTTGCAAGACCAGTCGGGTTCCTTCTGCCAGGAACAGGCCGGTTTCTGTGCGGTTCCTTTTGCGATCAAGTCCCCGCAGGCGCTTGATGAGCGGATTGGATGGGCTGGTAATCGAAAGGGGCGGCATGGAAGTGGTCATTTGTGTGTTCGCTCTGCAGGCTCGGCTTGCTTGTGTGTCTGACTTCATGCATGGCTAAAGCAGAGGTAAGCTGCAAGGGAAAGGCATGTTTGGGCGATTTGTAGATTGGATATTGGCGGCCATAGCGCTGATTGGTATCGTGGTAACGGGTTTTTGGGCTGTCTATGGCGGTAACCAGAACGCGGCCGCACTTGAAGATGGTATCGAGCGGCAGGCGAAGACGGTTTTGCAGGAGAACGGCTATAGCTGGGCCGAGATCGAAATGGACGGTCAGCATGCAACTTTGTCAGGTCAGTCGCCAGGCGATGGCGCAGGGGATGGTGCCATTCGATTGCTGTCCGCGTCAGGACTTTTTGGCAATCGTTGGATGGGGCCGATCACAGGTTTGACCGATAAGGTGATCGCTGGAGCGCCGATCTCGCCCTATATCTGGGTGGCAGAAAAAATGCGCAATGGCGGTATTGTCCTGAGCGGCTATGCACCAGACCAGCGGACCATCGAGGCTTTGCAGATAGATGCCGAGGCGATCGCGCCTGGCGAAGTTGAGAACAGGATAAAGATTGGTAGCGGTCAACCGGACGGGGACTGGCTGATGGTGGCGCATCAGGCCCTTCTGCAACTCGATAAGCTTGAATATGGCCGAGTGGAATTAATTGATCAGGTGCTTCGGATAGAAGGCTTGTCAATGTCGCCGATATTTCGCACGAGCCTGCGCAATGGCTTGCCGGGCATTGATGATAATTTTACATTGGAGGCGGATGTTCGCGGCGCGGGAATTTGGTCTGCCTCACTGGAAGCGGACGAGGTGATACTTCATGGTCTGGTGAACAGCGAATCAGAACGAGGTGAAATTCTTGAACTGGTCTCGTCCAGTTTTTCAGGCAATATCAGCGATCAAATGGTCATTGGCGAGCATGCGCACGATGATTGGCTTGATGGGATCCGGCGGATTTTGCCGCAATTTTTGCGATTTCGATCGGGGCTTGTTGTCTTTGATCCGGAAGGAGACGGTTATCGCGTTTCGGGAGAGGCGGCGGACAGCGCCATTGCTTTCTTGCGAGATGATGTGGCGAGTGAGGCCAGTTTTCCGATTGTTCTTGATGTGGAGGCGGTGGACTCCGATATTGCCGAGATCACCGGACTTGATTTCGAGAGCGACGCTTTGGCCTCCTGCCAGACAGCCTTTGGGGCGGTATTGGCGACAAACCGTGTGACTTTTGAAAGCGGAAAGAATACAATTGACCGGTCAAGTGGCGCCACACTTGACAAGCTTATGGGCGTGGCGCGTCGGTGCGAAGGTTTTGTCTTTCAGATTTCCGGACACACAGATTCTCAAGGTGATCGTGGTTTTAATATCTCTTTGAGCCGTTCGCGCGCACAGGCTGTTGCAGATTACATGTCAGCGCGCGGGATTGCCGACGACCGCATGGATGCGATAGGGTTCGGTCCTGACATTCCGATCGCCGATAATGCAACCCGCGAAGGCCGCGCGGCCAACCGGCGCATCGAATTCAAAGTAGTTGAAGGGGGCTAGGACATGGTCTGGCTTGTTACCCACATCTGGATCTTTATCGGACTGGCGGCCCTCTTTGGCCTCATTCTTGGTTGGGCCTTCCGCGGCATCCGTGTGAGCGGCGGTGCCCGTCGAGCAATCGTTGAGCGTAATATTGCGTTGACAGAGCTTGATCAGGTTCGCGCGGAGCTTGATAGCCTATATGCGGCCCAGCGCAAACAAGGGAATGATGGGCAAATCCATCAGGAATTACAGGCGCGAGACGCCAAACTTGGCGCGTTGGAAGCCGAATTGGTCAGCGCACGCGAAGAATTGGTCGCGTTCAAGGCGGACAGTGAAAAGAAAATGCTCGCCGCTGCTGCCGCCTCGGCTGCGGTGGTCGGAACAGGAGCCGTGATCACGACAAGCGGACAGGATGCCCCGGATCCTGTTACAAAACTTGACGCAGACGTGGACGCTGGAAATGCTCAACTTGAATGGCGCAACCGGTATCTTGAGAGCCGCGTGCGGACGCTTGAGACCTCGGTCGCAGAGCCCGCCCAGATTGCCGAGACTGAAGCGGAAACGTCTATTGTTGAAGATATAAGCGAACAGGTTGAAACGCTTGAAGCCAATAACAAGGCGTTGCGCGAACAGATAGCGGTATTGGAACAGGACCTGGCTGATGAAAAAGCCCGCGACCATGGTGTTGTTGCGGGCGCTGCGGGTCTGGCCGCTGGTGCGGGAGCTGTGCTCGTTGGGCAAGAGGTGATGGATGATAAGGCTTTGGACGACGACGTACCCGACGCCGAGGCGGCAAGGATTGCGGTCGAGCGTGACAAAGCCGTCTGGCAGACCCAATATCTGCGACAGCGCCTCGCCTTTATGGAAGAGCACGGTGTATCCGAACATCGCGTAAACGCGCCTGACGAAACGGAGCCGACACCCGAGGAGACATCCGCTGATCCTGTTCCTAATATTATCCAGACGGAAACCACTGCGGAGCCCGCGCCGGAGCCTGCTGATATTGAGCAGGAATTAGCGCGTTTGCGGTGGCGCAACCGCTATCTTGAAGGACGTTTGGCCTATATTGATGGCGGCGCAACGGATGATGCAAATACAAAGTCCGATCAGGCGGTTGATACTGATAAGAAAAGCGCTGCGGAGGCTCTGCTCGAGCGCTTGGAACGCCCCGATAGCCTGGACACCTAATTGCTTTCAGCGATTTGGGGCATATGCATAGCCGTTGTCATGACGGCGTGTTCAGCTCATATTCAAGCCGAATATGAATAGGTTGGTTTACCATATTGATTCTTAGATCGTTTTGATAAAACCGATTTTGGGGTTATGATGACAGTGTTGAATGAATTGGAGGACTGCATAGCATGGAAGATCGTATTGACATTCCCGAGGGCTTGCTTGAGGGCGCGCCAGAAATACATATTTCCAGACGTGCGATTATTACGGGTCTGGCTTGTGGAACGGTGTTTCCGATCATAGGTGGGTGCACGACCAATCCTGAAACGGGGCGCAGCCAGTTTTTACTCGTGAATGAGGGGCAGATAGCAAATATGTCTCTGGCTGCATGGTCGGATATGAAAACCCAAATTCCACAGACTTCCGACAGCCGCTTGCGTGGCCGTGTGAACGAGAATTGGAGCCGGATCGCAAATGGTGCGGGTCGGGGCGATGAAGATTGGGAAGTGGCTGTCTTCGATGCCGATACGGTCAATGCCTTTGTGATGCCGGGTAATAAGGTCGGTGTATTTCGCGGCATTACCGAACTAACCGAGAATGATGATCAATTGTCTTCTGTCCTTGGTCATGAAGTTGGCCATGTCACGGGGCGGCATGCGGCAGAGCGTCTCTCGGTCAGCGTCGCATCGCAAACTGCGTTGAGCGTTGGATCAGTTGCGCTTGCGTCACAAGAATCCCTGCGCGGTTTTGGTCCTTCTTTGGGTGCGCTGGGTGGGGCGGCGCTGCAATTTGGCGTGGTGCTGCCATATAGCCGGAACCATGAGACCGAGGCGGATAAGCTTGGCGTCGATTATATGCACAATGCGGGCTATTCGGTGCGCGAGGCACCACGGCTTTGGGATTTGATGGCCGCCCAGAGCGAAGGCAAACGTCCACCTGAAATCATGTCTACACATCCTGATCCACTCAATCGTGCCACGGAACTTAGGCAATATATCAATGACAAGGGCTATGACGTTATCTAGCGGTCGCCCTGAACGAAAGACTTTTGGAAGACCAATGGCGTACGTCATTGGTCTTTTGTCATTTCCGGGCGGAAATATGGCCATCCCGTTTGGGAAATTTTGACTTCAGCCTTGCGCCAAGCGGGGGAGACCCCCTATTTTTACATCATAGGCGGTGTGTTTCGCACCGTGTCGAGGGGATAGGACATATGACTGAATTAGCAATATCGAGCCCGAGCGCACTGCAATATCTGGATCGGGCAATGGGCGGGCTACGCAAGCTTGGCCTCGTGCCTGATAAGGCGGGCGATCCGGCGCCGATTGTTGCTCTGCTCAACCAGATATCCGAACTTGATGCGGACAAAGTGACAGCCATTGCAAGAACGCTCGATCAGTCGTCCACCTTTAATGATGTGGTTCGCGAAAATGTCTCCGGCATGAAAACTGGCGAACGGTATGACGGGATCTCCACAGCGTTCAATTCCATTCGTGACGATAGCAAGTCGCTTGTTGACCAATATGCTGATGGCAAGATTTCAACCATGGAACGTGCATCGAATGTCTGGATGAAGATGACCCGCGGCGACATAGCAAGCCGGTTCGGTAAAATTAAAGATCTCTATCTCGAAGTTCAAAGCGAGACGGCCAATCAAATCGAGCGCGAGCGCACCATTCTGGAAGCCTATCTCGATTTTCGAGGCGCGCTGAAGCAATCCGAAGTGTTGGCGCTCGATGTGCTCAAGACGGCAGAGGAGAGGCTGAACGGTGCGCGTGAGGCGGTTGGTGGCGCTGTGGCGGCGGTGGAGGCCTATTCGGGCGATGATGCTGCCGAGCGTGCAATGCTTGAGCTTAAACGTGATGAGCAATTGCGCATGCTGCAAGCAGAAGAGAAACGCTATCAGATTGCAAAAGACCTCTCCGATAATTTGACGATTGGCTACAATACGTCAGAAGTTATCATGGCACGGCTTGTCCAGACGACGAATGCCAAGGAGCGGATTTACGCGCAGTCCATAAGCTTTTTTGGAACCAATGAGATTGTCCTCACTGCGCTTACGGCAACGTTTACCGGAATGCATGGTCTGCACGAAAGCACCCAGGCGCTTGAGGCGATGAAAAGGGGTGTCGATCAGAGCCTCGAAACGCTGGCCGAGATTGGTGGACAAGTGCAGGAGGCGGCGACACGCGCGGGCTATGGGCCAACCGTTTCTGCGGCCTCGGTAAAAATGCTGGTGGACTCCGTCGTATCTTATCAAGAGCGCAGTCAAGGCATTATCGTGGAAATGCGCCAGATGGCGACAAAGAACTCGGCAGAGATCCGCGATGCGGTGGAGGACGGCAAACGTCGCTTGACCCGGCTCGTGCAAGAAGGAGCGGCGGTCGCGCTGATACCGTCTGATTCGTGAGCGAAGAAACTCCATCTAACCCAACGCCGGAAACGCTCGACGAGGTAATGCTCGCTATGGATGTGGTAGACACGCTGCGCCATCGCGAGCAATTGGTTGGTGCAGAGCTGGACTCCGAGACGCGCAAAGCTGATCTGATTAAGCGATTGCGGGAAATATATACCGCCCAAGGCATCGAGGTGCCCGATCATATTCTCGAAGATGGCGTAAAGGCGCTTGAGGAGCGACGGTTCCTCTATGACCCCCCTAAGGGCGGCTTCCCCGTTCGGCTTGCAAAGCTTTATGTCTCGCGCGAGCGTTGGTGGCGGCAAGTTACGGGCGCACTGATTGCGCTGTTGGCCGGGTTTGGTGTCTACCAGTTCGGGGTTGCCGGTCCCAAGCGCGCAGAGGAGGCTCGGCTTGAACAGGCGCTGAACGTGACATTGCCTACTGAGCTAGGTGCCATGCGGGATCGGGTTCAAGACCTCGCTATCTCCGAGCGGGTAGGCGGGATTGCCGAGGGTTATTATCAGGATGGCTTGGCCGCTATCGAGCGCCGTCAGGTGAGAGCTGCTGAAGGAAACCTTGCTGCATTGTCAGCCTTGTATGATGATTTGTCAGCCATTTATGATGTGCGGATACGCTATCGCGGTGGTGCTGATAGCGGCTTCACGCGGGTGCCGGATGACGCCCCCTTGGCGCGAAACTATTATCTGATCGTGGAGGCGGTCACCTCGTCGGGTGATGTGCTGGACGTTTTCGTCGAAAGTGAGGAGGAGAACACCCGTGCCCGCGTCAAGCGTTGGGCCCAGCGCGTTGACCAGGCGACTTTCAATCGCATACTTGCCGACAAGAGCGATGATCAGATTATCCAGCATGATATTATCGGAACCAAAGCACGCGGCGTGCTGGTGCCTGAATATCAGGTGCCGACGCCTGGCGGAGCGATACTGGAATGGTAAAACGGCACCGATCTTCTTCTGGCCTCGTTAATGGGCGCGATGCTTTGCATATTGTAGATATGGTGATCGCGGATGCCCGTCGTGCACTTACTTCGGCGCTTGAAACGGTGGATATGCAGGCACGGCGAAGTGCACAAGTGCAACAAGAACAATTAGAGGCCTATCGCGCCATGGCTGATGTGCGCATTGATTTGCTACGCAAACAGCGTGACGGCGCTAACCTGCATGACCTCGACAAAAAAGCTGCCAAGCTGATGAAACAGCACGCGCAATTTGTCGAACGTGAAACGGCGCGGCTCGACACTCTGGCGGGGGAAATTGCAGGGCTCGAAGCGGACCGTGAGGCGCAAGCGCAGACACTCGACGAGCGTGTTCAGCTTTGGCAGGACAAAAGCAGAGAGATTCTTGAAGCGCTCGCAGACGATCCTGATTATATAAAGCTTATGGATGCGGCTGAACGGGCACGACTGGTTCAGGACCGCGCCGCGCAGAAGCTTGAGCTTGCGCGTGCGGACAGGGAAGAGAAAGGCGCGCCATATGATGAGGACGCGCTGTTTTCATATTTGTGGGACAGGCAGTTTCGCACCCCTGACTATCAGGCCGGCCCATTTGTCCGGTTTCTCGATGGCTGGGTGGCGGGTCTATGCGGGTATGACAAGGCGCACTTGAATTATGCACGGCTCGTCGAACTGCCTGACCGGCTGGCCGAACATGTCGAGCGGGTTGCCGTTCTCGAATCGAACGCACTGGAAGCCTTGGCTGGCGCCGAAGCCAAATCGCTTGAAGCTGGCGGCGCAGCGGCTTTGCGGGACAATGCCGAAGCTGAACGCGAGGCGCTGGAAGTGCTTGATCGCAAGATTGAACAGTCCGAAACGGCCCATCTTGCCAAGGCTCGTGCGCATCAGGACGCCTTGCAGGCGCGTACTGGGCCAGCCAGTGAGGCTCGCCGCGTGATCGAGCAGGAATTGCGCAAGGCCAGCTTTCCTGATTTGCGCGTTCTGGCAGCCCAGACCAGCACACGCGATGATGATGAGCAGGTCGATAAGCTGGTAAAGTTAAGGGCAGAGGAAATGCAGATCGACCTCTCCGCCAGTGAGAACGGTGTCTTGCCGGAGCGCCGCCGCTGGGAGCTGAAAAAGCTCGAAAACCTGCGGTCCAAATTTAAGAAAGCCGGTTTTGATAGTGCTCATGTCGCGTTTCATGCGGCTGCTCTTGACGAGGCGGTTGACGATTTACTTGGCGGGGACCGGAGCGTCGAGAAAGTTATGAAGCGCTTGGCCAGGGGGCTACAAAAGCGTGAGCGGCGGCGTTCGGGAACGCACCGCAGCAGACATTATCGCAGGCGCTCAAAGGGCTTTGAACAAGTGCTCGGTGATGTGGCTTGGGAGATTGCCCGCGAAGCTATGCGTAGCGGAGGCGGCGGGTTTGATATTGGCGACTTTGGTGCTGGCTCAGGCCGAGGAGGCCGCTCGCCCAAGCGGCGTTCGGGTCGGCGGACACGTTCGAACAGGCCAAGACGGGGGGGTGGCGGTTTTAGAACCCGGGACAAGTTCTAAAACCGGATGCCCCGACACGCCGCCTTGTTCGCGGCAGGGGACGCTTAGGACACGTTCTTATATATCCGTTTCAAACGTGCTTCAGCTTTGGTTTTTCCGCGTATCTCGGCGACGAAACGGACTCCCATTTTTCGCAGATGGGCTTTGACTTGTTATTTGTTTGGCTGCGGTGTTGTGCGCAAATAGGGTTTGATCACCTTTACCCCTTGGGGAAACAGCCGGGCAATTTCATCGGGATCGGTAACGCTTGGCAAGACGATTACATCGTCGCCATCGGTCCAATTCACCGGCGTTGCAACCTGATGGCTATCGGCCAATTGTAAGCTGTCGAGCAAGCGGACGATTTCGTCGAAGTTCCGGCCCGTGCTTGGGGGATAGAGAATGCTGGCGCGGATTTTCTTATTGGGGTCGATTACATAAACGGCACGAACGGTTAGCTTCGCGTTCGAATTTGGGTGGATCATATTGTAAAGCGTTGCGACCTTGCCGTCTTCGTCTGCGATCAATGGGAAATTTACTGCTGTTCCTTGTGTCTCTTCAATATCGCCCACCCAGCCCTGATGGCTTTCAAGACTATCAACCGAGATGGCAATCGCTTTTGCATTGCGCTCGGTAAAAGCGTCTTTCAACTTGGCAGTATAGCCAAGCTCTGTTGTGCAAACGGGCGTATAGTCGGCTGGATGCGAGAACAAGACTACCCACTGATCTGCGGCCCAGGCGTGAAACTCGATGGGGCCTTGCGTCGTCTCGGCAGCAAAATCGGGGGCGACATCGCCAAGTAATAAGGTCATAATACAACTCCATGGTTGATCGGGCTTGATCTTACCATTCGAATTGGCCCTTTACAGGCTATGTCTCAAGCCTTGATGGCCTCAACTTTCGGATAAGTTTTTCTAAGCCAATGAAACGTCTCCTCCTCATGCGCCACGCCAAAACGGAAAACTGGTATCAGGGCACTGATGATGAAGGGCGTGCTCTGGTGGCGCGCGGCTGGGCTGATGCGAGATTGATGGCGGAAGTGCTTGTCGCCCGTGATTGGCTGCCAGAGCGGGTTTTGTTATCAACAGCCCGGCGCACACGCGAGACGTGGAAGGCGATGTCCGAGCAGATGTCAGGTATTGAGCATCAGGTTCTGGAGGCGTTGTATCTGTGCCCACGCGATACATTGGCCAGCATCGTGCTTGAGGAATTAGAGACGACTGACAGCCTGCTGGTCATCGGTCATAATCCGGGGGTTCAAGAATTTGGGCACCAATTGGCCGAGGCGCATCCTGATAGCGACTTTGAGGGCCTCAGGACGCTGGAAGCCAAGATGCCGACATGTGCGGTTGCGGTGTTTGAGGCGGATGAGAATGTGGCGTCCCAGAGCGGGAGCTACCGTCTGGTAGACTTTCTGACGGCCAAGCCTCTGCGGCGATCGGACAGTTTCTGATAGGGCCCGCGCGCGAAGAAAAGCCGTTCTGCAAGGGAACAGAACGGCTTTACAGCTTTGGGTGTCCGGCGAGCTGATTAACCGCGTTTGGCTTTGTGGACCTTGGACACTTCTGGCTGATTGATTTGTGCCACGGCTGTACCGATAGCCTCGTCGATACAGGCCCGGATTTCGCGATCACGCCGGAGACGCTCGATTGGTCGGACGTTTGGTGTGCATTGCTTGGTTATTTCTGCTTCGAGTTCGGCATAGACCTGCTTGGCGCCATATTCGGTGGACACTTCAACGGGCGAATATTCAAAATCTATTTCAAACTTGTCCGAGGCTGAAGCGGCGGGGGCGATTGCAAGACCAACGAATGCGATCAGAGGGAGGAGTGTGCTTTTCATGATGAGTTTCCTTTTGCTTTGAGGGATGTTTTGATGAGTTTTCAACAGTGACCGGGTCGCCTTGATATGGAGATCGCCACGACCCGGCCCCTGCCTATGAAGACCTGCGAGACCAACGATTGCGACGACGCTCTAATAAGGGGCGTTTGCCTATCGGCTTGTCAGGTGTGGTGATCGAGACGGGTCGGGTGTGTAAGTCCATCTCTCTCGCCATTTGGAGTCCAACCTTAACCACAATCGGGTTAGCCGAAGGGGCAGTCGCATTGTCATTGACACGCGGGCTCATAGTTCTCATTCCTTGTTTTGCTTCTGTGTGTGTCGGGACGCTTGGTTTGTCTCGACACAATCAAGATGGCATAAAAGTATCGAATTACAATAAAAAAATATTGATAAAAAATAATATCTGCAAAAAAGTGATATTTTTGAGCGTATTGCTAAACGATAAATTTTTGTAATGTCACATCGACGTCTTCTTTTGTGTTCATCAGGGGTCAAGCGGCCTGCATAATTTCCCTTAGATCTCCTCATCGTCCGATGCGAAAGATAGCAAGATTTCAGTCGGCGGAGATCTCTGGAGGGGTAGGCTTGCTCTTGGCAGGCTGAGCTGCCAAAGCAACAGCCATGATTTCACTCATGCTTGAGAATTGGCCTCTGATCGGCGGTTTGGTTGGTGCCGGGCTTTTGGCTGGCTTGGCCGCCGGGCTGTTTGGTATTGGCGGCGGCATTGTGATCGTGCCCACATTGTCTATTCTGATGACCACGCTCGGCTTTGCTGAAACCGCCCAACATGTGGCCATTGCGACCTCGCTAGCGACCATCATCCTGACATCGGTTCGCTCGGTTATGGCCCATCACAAGCGGGGGGCGGTGGATTGGTCGGTGCTGGCCAGTTGGAGCCCGTGGATTGTGGTCGGCGCTGGGGTTGGCATGTGGCTGGCGGCGGACCTGTCAGAACAAATATTGAGGGCTTTGTTCGGCATTATCGGGCTTGTAATTGCTGCGCAGTTTATCTTTGGCCGGCCGGACTGGCGTTTGGCTGATGATCTGCCAGAGGGGGCATCGCGCGCAGGATTGGGGGTATCGCTTGGTGGACTGTCGGCACTTATGGGAATTGGTGGCGGCACATTTGGGGTGTCACTGATGACCATGTTTGGCAGGCCAATGCATCAGGCCATCGGAACGGCGGCGGGCTTTGGCGCTGCGATTGGTCTACCGAGTGCTTTGGCTGCGATGGTTACGGGGTTCGGCCGAGAGGGCCTTCCGGCAGGCTCCGTGGGCTTTGTCAACATACCCGCCTTCGTTCTCCTGTCGGTGTTTACCGTGATGATGGCCCCTGTGGGCGCGCGGCTTGCACATAGAATGGATCAGGCTTTGCTAAAGCGGGTCTTCGGTCTTTTGCTCTTGCTGGTCGCCGGACGCATGCTTTATGGCGTCATTCCTGGATGATGAGCTGGTTCTGCTTGAATTCATAAGAATATAGCTTGCCCAAAAAACTCATGCCAAGGAGTGAATTTTCCAGCAGCCCATCTTTCAATACCATCGCCTCGACATTTTCGATTTCGACATTTCCGACACGTATCGATGGTATGAGCACTGACGCGCCCTGGGTTTGGCCGTTCGCCGTGTTGATCCCCCATTTGAAGTCCAGTTCCTCTGGCTTTAGTCGCAGCCTTTGGGCATCGCGCCAAGTTAGGGCAACAATGCTTGCACCGGTATCGACCAATAGTTTGATACTGGTGCCGTCAATATCGGCCCGTGCCCAGTAATGGCCATCATCTTCCCGCCTCAGCATGGCGGTATTGGCGCTTAAATTAGCAGCTGTAGGGGCTGTTTGTGCGAGCGTAGGTGTGTTTGCCTCTGGCTCGGACGAGCCGGAGAATTTGGCATTGATCAGGAATGTAACCGTCAGGGCGATGACCACGGCGCCGATCAGAACGGCCAGAATGCGCTCAATCATTTTGCACCGGACCGAGCTTGCCCTGTTTGGTCAGGGCTTCCATGCGCTTTGGTAATTGCGCGAGCACTTGGGCGCGGCCCTGGGTGCCGAGCTTTACCCATCCGCCAATCTCTCCCATTGTTCGGCCACATCCCAGACAATATCCGGTCTGGGCGTCCACCGCGCAGACATTGATACAGGGAGATGTGATCGCGCTTTCTGTCATATTAAGCTTATCTAACTCTGTGTATGGGGTTGGGAAGAGGTCTGATTACAGGCTTAAAAAATGTGTTAGTGTGTTGCAGAAGGGTTGCCGGGCTATGATAACCCGAGCGGAATGGATAATGAGTAAACAGAATGACCGAAAAACTCCAGCCATTTGAAGATGCAAGGCAACTCGCTTTGCAAAATGCCGCACCGGATGAGGACGCCGCCGAAGCCGTTCGTCAGCAGCTGCGCAAAATGGGACGCGAGACCGATTTCGGCAGGCTTGGTGAGGCGGCGCAATGGTTGGCAGGTTGGCAAGGTCGCACGCCGCCGCGCATCGAGAAGCCTAGTTTGGCTATTTTCGCTGGCTCTCATGGGCTTGTTTCCAGCGGCGTGTCTCTGGCCACCACCAGTCAGACCCATGACCATGTGAAGGCGCTTCGAAGCGGCACGGCACCGCTTTCAGCGATCGCCACCCAGGTTGGCGCGGAGATTCGCGTCATGGAATTGGCGCTCGATGTTCCGACGCAAAACATTTCCGAAGCGCCGGCCATGTCGCCCAGAGACTGTGCTGCAACCATTGCCTATGGATTTGAAGCCTTGGCCGGAGAGCCCGACCTCTTGTCGATTGGGGTAAGTGGGGCAGGCATCGGCACGGCGGCGGCAGCGGTGGCCTGTGCTTTGTTTGGCGGTGCGCCGGAATATTGGGTGCGGCCCGGGCCGGGCACGCCGGGCGAGATGACGACGATGCGGGCCGAACTTGTCGCCAAGGCTCTGGCATTGCACAGGTCGGAAATCAATGATCCGCTCGCTGCGCTCGCCTGTCTTGGTGGCCGCGAACTGGCCGCTTGTGTCGGCGCGATACTTGCGGCACGTCTGCAAGGTGTCCCGCTGGTGCTTGATGGATTTGCGACCACGATTGCTGCCAGCATTGTCCATGCGATTAATCCGGAGGCTCTGTCGCATGTCCTTGCAGCACACGAGACCAGACGGCCCGCACATCAGGCGGCGCTTGAGCGTATTGGGCTGCGGCCTTTGATCGATATGAAGTTCCAGACCGGCGGCGGGCTTGGATCGGCGACGGCTATTGGACTGTTGCGGACCGCCTGCGCCCCGTTTATCGCTAAGCCAATGGATAATTGACCAGCGACAATTGGTATGATTTTGCAATTTCTGGAAACACGCTAATGATAAACTGCATTTTAGAGGGCTTGATATGAATTTGGAATTTTCAGCGGAAGAGATCGCGTTTCGGGATGAAGTCAGAGCCTTCATCCAAGAGAATTATCCCGAACAGGCGGCGATGCGTGGTGCGGATGATCTGACCAAAGATGAGTTCCTTGCCTGGCACAAAATCCTAGCGAAAAAGGGTTGGGCCGCGCCGGCATGGCCTGTCGAACATGGCGGAACAGGCTGGACGGCAACACAGCGCTATATCTGGTCTGAAGAAAATGCTGCTGTTGATGCGATCATGCCGCTTCCGTTCGGCATCGCGATGGTGGCGCCTGTGATATATACTTTTGGTACGCAGGAGCAGAAAGACCGCTATTTGCCGAAAATTCTCTCGGGCGAAGAGTGGTGGTGTCAGGGTTATTCCGAGCCGGGCGCGGGGTCCGACCTTGCCAGCGTCAAGACCACGGCGGTGCGTGATGGTGATCACTATGTCATCAATGGCCAAAAGACATGGACGACGCTTGCCCAGCATGCCGATTGGGGCTTTTTCCTGTGCCGGACGGACCCCGATGCGGACAAACCCCAAAAGGGCATAAGTTTTATCCTGATAGATATGAAAACGCCGGGCATTGAAGTGCGCCCGATCATCACAATTGATGGCGGGCATGAGGTCAATGAGACATGGCTAACCGATGTCCGTGTGCCTGTTGAAAACCGCGTCGGCGAGGAGAATATGGGCTGGACCTATGCGAAATTCCTGCTTGCGCACGAACGCTCCGGTATTGCCGGTGTTGCCCGGTCGAAACGCGGGGTTGAGCGTCTGCGGTCATTGGCGTCAACTGAATTGCTGGATGGTGAGCCACTGATCACGGATCGCGATTTCGCCCGTAAGATTTCCCAATTGGAGATTGATCTGACCGCGCTTGAGTTTACTGAATTGCGGACATTGGCTGGAGAGGCCCAGGGCAAGGGGCCGGGTCCGGAAAGTTCGATCCTCAAGATCAAAGGCACTGAAATCCAGCAGCGGCTGACCGAGTTAACACTCGAAGCAGCCGGGAATTATGGTCACCCATATTTTCGCGGATTTCCGGAAGACGGCTCCAATACCCGTCCGATCGGACCGGAATATGCACCCGCTTCCGCGCCGCTGTATTTCAACATGCGGAAAACCTCGATCTATGGTGGCTCCAATGAGATCCAACGCAACATCATCTCCAAAATGATCCTCGGGCTTTAACGCGGAATGATCTGATCTGCGAACCGGACTTTACGTCACTTGAGCGCTTGGGTAATAGAGTTAACGCTGGGAAGAATTACCGCCTTTAGCGCTCGCAGAAAGTGGGTCCATGATACGTGTTTTAAGCCTTGTCATAACGGGACTGATCTTGGCTAGTTGGGGGTTTGCGGAACCAAGCTACAAGTCACCGGAGATTGGCACCCAGATCACTTGGCAGGGCCAATTCAACAAGGATGGCCGCGACAAGCGTATCAGCAAAGTCGTCGCACGCGGTGAAGATTTTGCGATATACGTCTATGATCTCTTTAACGACCTCGAAGAACCCTTATCCTATTTCGTAGAGTTTTCGGGAATTCACATCACCTCCTGCGCCTATCAGATGCCCAGTAAGCGAGAGCGCGAAAACCTGATGCGATTCTGGCCACTACAGGCTGGCCGCTCGGTTGAAGTCGGTAGCGCAGACACGGTGCTAACGACGTATAAGGCCGGTCAGCGGACAAGTTATGCTGTGTCACAAATTGATGGCAAACGGCCGGCCCAATATGTGACCGTAGTCGATGGGGATATTGAAACCAGTGTGGTGGTCTCGCTCGATTGGGGCACGACGGTCCGGTTTGGCTGGGATGATGGCGAGAATGACCGTGCGATTGAGATGTTCTCGCCGGTTGTGCCCGAAACGCCTGCGAATTTGGCCGCGCTCGGCGAGTGCGCGCAATTGCTTGATGAATAGATCGGTGCTTGCTGGATAAACTGGTAAGCTGACGCTGCGGTAGCCAACAATAATTATTGCCTCATTTGCCTGTTAGAATAGAACAGAGGGTAACGGTGGATGAAGCGTAAGTCATTCGCACACTAAATGATGGGAAGAGCCGAAGATGGATTTCAATTTTACCGACGAGCAAACCATGATCCGGGACAGCCTCGCACGGCTGATCCGCGAGAAGTATGATTTCGATACGCGGCGCGCAGCTCTTGGGACAGAGCTTGGCCGCGATCCGGCATTATGGGCGCAATTTGCCGAGCTTGGCTTGCTAATGGCGCCGTTTAGTGAAGAAGATGGCGGGCTGGGCGGAGATGCGATTGATGCGATGGTCGTCATGGAAGAGTTCGGCAAAGGCCTTGTCACAGAGCCATTTATCCCAAGCGTCGTTTGTGGCGGCGGGTTCCTTCGCAGCGCGGGCACGTCCGCGCAGAAAGAGAACCATCTTGCGGGTATTATGAGCGGCGAGCAGATCTTCGCCTTTGCCTATGCCGAGCCACGCGGGCGCTATAATCTTGCCGATCTGGAAACGACCGCCAAATCGGAGGCGGGCGGTTATGTTCTTAATGGCCATAAGGCTGTCGTCATCGGCGCGCCTTGGGCGACCCATTTCATCGTCACCGCGCGCACAAGCGGCGGCCAGCGCGATGGAGGCGGGGTCTCTGTCTTCATTGTGGAGAAAGGGTCTGAAGGCGTGTCCACACGCGACTATCCTACGGTTGATGGGCGTCGCGCCTCTGAGGTTTATTTCGAGAATGTGTCAGTGCCCGCCGAGCATCTGGTCGGCGAAGCAGATCACGGATTACCGCTCGTCGAGCAAATTGCGGACGAAGCGGTTGCGGCCCTTTGCGCAGAAGCGTGTGGGGTGATGGGGGTTGCGCATAAAATGACGGTTGAATATTCCCGCCAGCGTAAGCAGTTCGGCACGCCGATTGGCAAGTTCCAAGTGCTCCAGCACCGTATGGTCGACATGTTCATGGAGCATGAGCAATCGGTATCCATGACCTATATGGCGACCCTGAAGCTTGGCGAAGACGAGATCGAGCGCAAGAAAGCTGCCTCTGCTGCCAAGGTGAAGATCGGACAGGCTGGGCGATTTGTCGGGCAGGAATCTATCCAGATCCATGGCGGTATGGGAATGACTGAAGAGTTGGCTGTTGGCCACTACTTCAAACGCCTGACCATGATCGATGCCGAGCTTGGCAATGTCGATCACCATATGAAGCGCTACACTGCGCTTTCAGCGGGTGATATGTCTGTTGCTGCAGAGTAGAAACGCGCAGACGGATCAGAGAGAGAAGTTCAAGCGCAATTGGCCATCGCTTGCGGTGGACATTGGCTTGGGTTTTGTCTTTTTCTTTGTGGCCAAATGGACCGACCTTACGACGGCTGCCATTTGGGGCGCGGTCGCAGGGCTGGCGCTCGTCGTGGTCCAGCAATTTGTCAAAAAGGTTGATCTGCTTGGCGGGCTGGCCCTGTTCGGCATTGTCATGATGATCATATCGGCGATCTACGCGTTTGTGCTGCAAGACGAATATCTTATCCAGATGCGCACGACGGTGATGGGCCTTTTCGGCGCGACGCTCTATTTGTTAGATGGGGTGATATTGAAGGGGCGTTATCTGGGTGAACGGACTTCCCGCTATATGTTTATGCCTGATATTGTCCCGCAGCGTTTGGCGCTCGCGCTTGGAGCTATGTCTATTATCATGGCTTTGCTCAATTGGGGGGTTGTGCGCCTCGTTTCGAAAGACATCTGGCTTTACTATACAACGTTCGGGGATTTTTTTGTTGCAGTTATACTGTTTTCAGTAGCGATCAAATGGGTGGTTGTGCCGGGCTATGACGCCGCCCGAGCCGAAGACACTGATCCGCCGCAAGGCGTTCGGGCCGAGCAATAAGACTTCCCCCTCATAAGATCAGCCGTTAAGCCATTAGCAGCGATCGAACTCTTCATAAAAGGTGCCACACATGTCTGACATTATTCTTACTGAAAAGCGCGGCGCTATCGCCGTTCTCACCCTAAATCGGCCCGACATGATGAACGCGCTTGGCCAAGAAGGCGATGGCGCGGCGGTTGCAGCAGCTTGCGCGTCCATTGAGGATGATCCTTCGATCCGTGTTGCGATCCTGACGGGGGCAGGGCGGGCTTTCTCCGCTGGTGGCGATGTGAAAGCCATGCGCGACCGGACGGGCGCTTTCGCGGGCAGTCCCTATAATGTGCGCGAAGGGTATCGGCGCAATATCCACCGGATCGTGACCAGTCTCTACAATCTTGAAATACCGCTGATCTCTGCGGTCAATGGCGCGGCCATTGGGCTGGGCTGCGATGTGGCCTGCATGGCGGATGTGCGGATTGCGTCGGAGAGAGCGAAATTCGGTGTCACATTCCTGAAGCTCGGCCTGATCCCGGGCGATGGTGGGGCGTGGCTCCTACCGCGGATTATTGGTAATTCGCGCGCGGCTGAACTGCTATTTACAGGGCGTGTCATTGATGCGGCGACGGCAACCGATTGGGGCCTCGTCTCCCGCGCCGTTGCGCCTGATCAGCTCATGGATGAAGCGATCAAGCTTGCCGAGGAGATGGCCGCCCAACCGCCCCAATCCTTGCGCGTTGCCAAGACGCTCCTGCGCCATGGCCAGACCGCGAGCTATGAAACCATTATGGAAATGTCCGCCGCCGCCCAGTCGATGATGCATCACACGGATGATCATATCGAAGGCGTCAACGCGATTCTTGAGAAGCGTGACGCCATCTTTGAAGGGAAGTAACCGACAGTCTTGCAATATTGAACAGACTAAGGTCCGGCTGTATGTTGGTTACGTTGGGCAGTGCGCATCTCGTTCATCAGCACGAACAGGCCAACCGGATCATCGGGTGCGTCGAGTTTGCCGTCATATTCGCGATAAAGCGTCGAGACATTCACCGCGATCCGCTCGGCGTCGCCCCAGCTTGAGAAATCCCCCAGCGCAATATCATGGCAAGCCTCGCGCACCGATAGCCCCGCATCATAGCGTTTGCGGGCTTCGGCATCGACATAGCGCAAATAGGCCTGAACCTGCTTTACCCCCGCCGCATCGGTGATCGGGCCGTGCCCGGGCACAATTGCGCTTGGGTTGAGCGCCAGAATCCGGTCGCAAGCGGCAATCCAGTTTGAAACGGGGCCAGCCCACATCAAGGGTGTTGAATTGATGAACAGGATGTCGCCGGTATAGATCGTGCCTGTGTCCGGTACATGCACCAGAACGTCGCCTGCGGTATGGGCCGGGCCGACTTCGATCAGCTCGACTTTGCGGTCGCCCACGGTCAGGTCAAGCTGGCCTGAAAATGTCTGTGTTGGGAGGCGTTCCTCGACGCCGGCAAAATCGAACATGCCGAACACATCGGTAAAATACGCCCCGACTTCGCCCATCTGCGGCGCCATCTTCATAATCTGCGCCAGTTCACTCGCCCCAAAAGCTTCCATTTCTGCCGCACTCGCCTCAGAGGCGATAATCTCCGCATGGGGGCAGCAGCCATTGCCATGGGTATGGTCGCCATTGGCATGGGTGTTGACGATGACGCGGATGTCCGAGCCGGAGACGCCGGCGGCATCTTTCATTGTCTTGAGCATGTCATAGGTGAGGGGCATATCAAACAGCGTATCGACCAGAAGTGAGGCTTCGCCATCGACGATTAGCCCGGCGTTCGACCAGCCCCAGCCGCCATCGGGCTGTAAATAGGCGTATTGTCCAGCCCCAAGCTCTTTAAGCCCCTTGGTATAGGTCCAGCGCTCAGCCATGATTGCCCACTTTCCAGCCCGACGCGGCGAGATGCGCTTCGCCAAAGCGTAGCGGGTTTTCTTCAAGCGGGGTGGCCAGCGTGTCATTCCAGCGGTTCAGAAATCCGAAATAGGAGATAATGCCGACAATTTCGGCAATTTCGTCTTCGCTGAAATGGGTTTTGAGCGCCTCGAAATGTGCCTCTGTGGCTTGGTTCGGGACGCTGCCAGCGGCTTGCGCCAGCGAGAGGGCGGCTCGTTCTGCCTCGCTGAAATGCTCACTTGTTTCATACATCCAGAGAGTCTCGACCTTCTCCGCTGGCAGGCCCACGCGTTCGGCCCCATGTGCTGTGTGTGCCTGACAATAATTACACCCCGCCGCGACGCTCGTAATATTGGCAATCATCTGGCGCAATTGCGGGTCGAGTTTCGCGCCCGGTCCCATCAAGGCAAAAGATAGCGCCATAAAGCCCTCAAGCATGGCGGGTGAACGTGCCATGATCTTTAGCGAATTTGGCGTAAAGCCCATCACTTGGGCGGCCTGATCCAGAAGCGGTTGGACCTTGGCCAGTGCGTCGGTAGGCGCGGCATTTAATCTTGGCATCAGCGGGGTCTCCTTGTTCAGCCTTATTCAAGGCTATGGCTTAAGCGGCAGACGTCAAGGGCAGGGTGATGGCTCCAAAAGAGCCTGTCCTTACGTTAGGCATTGCAGAACCGCCCTCTGGCCTTAGAGTGCCAGATAGAAACCCCAAGAAGGATAAAGAACATGATCGGACTCGTCGTAACGCTCGAAGTGCAAGATGGAAAACAGGCAGATTTCGAAGGTGTCTTCAAAGACCTAATGGCCAAGGTGCACGCCAATGAACCCGGATGCATCTGGTATCAATTGTTCAAATCGAAAACCAGCGCGACGACCTACACCGTGCTTGAGCAATATGCCTCCCAAGAGGCGCTCGATGCGCATGGCAAAACCGATTATTTCCTTGCGGCCCAAGGCGGGCTTGGCGCTTGTCTTGCCGCCGCGCCAAAAATTGAAACGCTGGATATTGTCAGCTAGTCCGGCCGAGCCGCCCAACTTAAGACGAGGATCGCCCAATGGATCTTGCCTTCACATCTGAAGACCGCGCTTTTGCACAGGAAGTGCGCGACTGGATTGCCACCGCCTATACGGCTGAATTGCGGGCCAAACAGGCCATGTCCAAAAACGGTTATCTTGATAAGGAAGGCATGGTCGAATGGCAGAAGAAGCTGCATGAGCGCGGTTGGATTGCGCCCAATTGGCCAACCGAATATGGCGGCGCGGGCTTTACGGCAGGCCAGAAATATATCTTCCATATGGAAATGGCTGCCGCTGGTACGCCGCAAGTGACGCCGATGGGCCTTGGCATGGTTGCGCCCGTGATTATGGCCTTTGGCAATGACGAACAGAAGGCACAGCACTTGCCGCCTATTCTGTCTACGGACATTTGGTGGTGTCAGGGATATTCCGAACCCGGGTCCGGCTCTGATCTTGCCAGCTTGCAAATGAGCGCTGTGCGCGACGGTGATGAATATGTCCTCAATGGCTCTAAGATCTGGACGACACATGCCCAATGGGCGGACTGGATGTTCTGCCTTGTGCGCACATCCAAAGAAGGCAAGCCGCAGGAAGGCATAAGCTTTATTGTCTTCCCGATGGATTTGAAGGGCATCTCGGTTTCCTCGTTGCCAACGCTTGATGGCCCGACTGACAATCAGCAAGAAATCAATCAAGTCTTCTTCGAGGATGTCCGTGTGAACATCAAAGACGCGCTGATCGGAGAGGAGAATAAGGGCTGGACCTATGCCAAATATCTCCTGCAATTCGAGCGCGGAAATGCCTATGCGCCGGGCCTGAAAAACATGCTGAGCAAGGCGAAGAAGATTGCCAGCGTCGAGCAGTCAAATGGTCGGCCTCTGATAGAGGACGCCGACTTCCAGCGCAAAATGGCGGCGATGGAAATGCGTATCGAAGCGCTGAACGCCACAGAGCTGCGCATTTTTTCGGCGCTGTCGGCTGGCGAAGCGGTTGGGCCAGAAAGTTCCATGCTCAAATGCGCGGGCTCGGAGACCCAGCAAGCGATTAGTGAGCTAGTTGTTGAAGCGTGCGGAGGTTATGCCGCGCCGTTCGTGCAGGACACTTGGGGCCATTTGCGGGCGGGGACGAATTATGACATGCCGACGCCCGATTATGCCGCGCCCGCTGCGCCAAGCTATTTCAATTATCGCAAGACCAGTATCTATGCGGGCTCGAACGAAATCCAGCGCAATATCATGGCGAAGATGGTGCTTGGGCTTTAAGTCGTCGGTGCACAGAGAATTTCTCGTTCGCTACAAATCCAGCTCTTCAACAAAATGCGCATTCTCCTGAATGTATTTGAAGCGAAGCTCTGCCTTGCGGCCCATCAGCGTCTCGATCAGCTCGGCCGGTTTGACCTCGGTTAACTCGTCGAAGCTATCGGGCAATGTCACCCGCGCGAGGGTGCGGGTTTGCGGGTTCATCGTTGTGACCTTGAGCTGGGCGGGGTTCATTTCGCCGAGCCCTTTGAAGCGGCCGATTTTCACGTCCTGGTTCGGCTTGAACTCGGTTTCCAGCAAATGCGCTTTTTGTTCGTCATCCATGGCGTAGACCGTCTTGCCTTTATAGCTGAGACTGTAAAGCGGCGGCATGGCCAGAAACAAGCGCCCTTGCTCTATCAGGCCGGGCATTTTCTTGAAGAAGAATGTGATAAGCAGCGCGGCGATATGTGCACCATCGACATCGGCATCGGTCATGATGATGATTCTCTCATAGCGCAGATCATCGGCATTAAATTGCGTGCCGAACCGGACACCAAGCGCGAGGCCAACATCCGATAACTCCTGATTGCCCGCAATTTTGTCGTCCGTGGCGCTCGCAACATTGAGGATTTTACCGCGCAAGGGATGGATGGCTTGGGTCTTCCGGTCGCGTGCCTGTTTGGCCGAGCCGCCCGCACTGTCGCCTTCGACAAAAAAGATTTCGGTGTCCTCTGGTCCCTTGTTCGAGCAGTCGGCAAGTTTGCCCGGCAGACGCAAACGCCTTGTCGCAGACTGGCGCTGAACATCGCGTTGCTTACGCCTTTTGGCGCGTTCATCAGCGCGTTCCATCGCCCAGTTAAACAGCTTGTCGGCTTCTTTCGGGCTGGCGGCAAGCCAGTGGTCGAAGCGGTCACGAATGGCATTTTCGACCAGACGGAAAGCGGCCGTTGTGGAGAGCTTGTCTTTTGTCTGGCCGACAAATTCCGGCCCACGAATAAAGACGGACAGAAGTAGCCCCGCATGCCCCATGACGTCGTCGGCGGTGATCAGGCTCGATTTTTTCTGCCCCGTCAGTTCGCCATAATTGCGGATGCCCTTGGTCAGCGCCGAGCGAAGACCTGCTTCATGGGTGCCGCCATTTCGGGTCGGGATCGTATTGCAATATGAGCGCGAGAACCCGTCCGTCTCGCCAAAGCCCGCAGCGGTCCACGAGATGGCCCATTCGACTTTCCCGTCCGGTGTCTCGACGAGCCCTGTAAAAGGCTCGCTGGTAATCGTGTTTTTGCCTTCGAAGACTTCTGCCAGCTGATCGGCCAGCCCGTTCGGATAGGTCAGCGTCGCTTCGGCGGGAACCTTGGACTCTTCGGGGAGCAATTCGGGCGCGCATTTCCAGCGTAGTTCCACCCCGCGATAGAGATAGGCTTTCGAGCGGGCCATCTGGAACAATATGGCCGGTTTCCAGCGCAGCTTGTCGCCAAAAATCTCGTGGTCGGGCTTGAACCGCACGCTCGTTCCGCGCCGGTTTGCCGCTGTCCCGATCGCCTTGAGCGGGCCCATAACCAGCCCGCGTTCGAAATTCTGTGCATAAAGCTTCTTGTCGCGTGCGACTTCCACTTCGACCCGTTCGGACAGGGCGTTGACCACAGAGATACCAACCCCGTGCAGACCGCCTGCTGTCTCATAGGCCGAATCAGAAAATTTGCCGCCAGCATGCAATGTCGTCATGATCACTTCGAGTGCGGACTTGCCCGGGAATTTCGGATGTTCGCCAATCGGAATGCCGCGCCCATTATCTGTGACCGTAAGATACCCGTCCGCTGCCAGCTCGACCTCGATACGGCTGGCATGGCCTGCAACGGCTTCGTCCATTGAATTATCAAGAATTTCTGCAAATAGATGGTGAAACGCGCGCTCGTCGGTGCCGCCAATATACATGCCAGGGCGCTTGCGCACAGGCTCCAGCCCCTCAAGGACTTCAATATCTTTGGCGCTATAACCTGACGGGTCAGACGACATATCTGCGAACAACTTTGCTTGATTTGATTTGGCCATGCTATCTCTCTTAGGCTGACGAGCGGTCTATGGGAGAGATTCATGCCAATTCTGATTAAGGATCCATTAACTCTGGCCTCGGGGCTTACAGTGCCCAATCGGCTCGTCAAGGCTGCGATGACAGAGGGGCTGGCCGATGCGAACAATCATGCCACCGCAAAACATGTCACTTTGTATAAGACTTGGGCTGAGGGCGGTATTGGATTGCAACTGACCGGAAATGTCCAAATCTCGCGCCGCCATCTTGAGCGCCCCGGCAATGTTGTGATCGAAGGGGAGCAATCAAACGAGGCGCGCGCGGGCCTTGCGGCTTATGCCGAGGCTGCGAAATCCGCAGGCGGGAAGGTTGTCATGCAGCTTTCCCATGCTGGCCGCCAAACACCGAAATCTGTCAATGAGACGCCCGCAGCCCCAAGCTCCGTCGAGTTGAAAATGCCCGGCGGCGTGTTCGGCATGCCGCGCGAAATCACGGGTGAAGAGATTGCCCATGTTATCACAGGCTTCGGCGCGGCGGCCAAAGTGGCGCAGGATACGGGCTTTGATGGCGTACAAATCCACGCGGCCCATGGCTATCTGGTTTCGCAATTCCTCTCGCCGCTCGCAAATCGGCGCTCTGATGAATGGGGCGGCAGTCTTGAAAACCGCGCAAGGCTTCTGATCGACAGCATCAAAGCAGTGAAGACAGCCTGCGGCGAGAAATTCTCCGTCTCGGTCAAACTTAACTCCACAGATTTCCAGAAGGGCGGGTTCAGCCATCAGGATTGTCTTGATGTGATCGACATGCTCAACACGCTCGGGCTTGATTTTGTCGAGATCAGCGGCGGAAACTACGAACAGCCGCAAATGGCGGGCATCGAAGGCGCAGAGCCAAAGTTCGAAGAGGATGTAAGGGAGTCCACCCGCGCCCGCGAAGCCTATTTTATGAAATATGCCCGCAGCATTCAGGTGCGTGCGCAAATGCCGCTTCTGGTGACAGGTGGCTTCCGGACGGTCGCCGCTATGAATGCAGCTCTGGAAAGCGGCGAGGCGGCACTGATTGGTCTTGGTCGTCCTTTATGTGCCGAGCCTGCCTTGCCCAATAAGCTTATCTCCGGCCAGCAGATGAGCGCCGAGAGCTGGGAGAAGAAACTCAAGCTCGGGCCGACGCGTTTTCTTGGGCCGAACTCGCCGATCAATCTTATCAAAGGCCTAAATGGCTGGGGCCAGCAAGGTTGGTTCTGTTTGCAGATCAAGCGAATGGGCGCAGGGTACACGCCTGATCTTGATCTGGGTGTTTTCAAAGCTTTCCGGCAATACACCGCCGAAGAGGGCAAAGCGGCCGAGGCCTATCACGCAGCGCTCACGGCGGCTTAATCGGGACGCAGCGCGGCGGGTGCCTTCAGTTTCAGCATAGGTTTTTCGAGCAGATACCATGACGCGAGCGCAGCCAATATTGCGAGCGGCAGGCCTATGCCGAACAAGAGCGCAGCATTTGGCGGACGCCCGACCCATTCGGTCAGCATCTGGTAAATCGGCCAATGGAAAATATAGAGCCCATAAGAAAAATCGGGCGGCTTGGAGAGCCATGCGGGTGCGCTCGCCTTTGAGAAAGCCAAGGCAAAGAGGATCGGCGTCAACGCCAGGTTCATCAGCACTTCGGCCGATGCAACGCCCAAGAGGATTAATCCGCCACCGGCAACCAAGACCGGTAATGCAAGCTTCATCGTGACCCGCGCCCGCTCGGCCAGCAAATAGGCCACCGCGCCATAGAGATAACAGCTGCCAAACCGAACAAGGCTGCCGAGTGTTGCATTGGTCTCGGTGACCAGATGCGTCTCAAGATCAATCGCAAACAGTACGGTCGCACCAGCCGCGCCAAGCAGGGCAATTGTTAAATTCCGGTGCAGCCCGACGAGCAGCAATCCCGCGGTTCCGATATAGGCAAGCACTTCATAACGCAGCGTCCAGATCGGCCCCGTCACATCGCCCGCAAATGGATTGCCCGCCATGGTCAGGCCCAGCCAGTCCGGATTGGGCGAAATAAAACTCGCCACTTTCGCCATGTCTGCCCAGACTTTGCCGCTTGTGTAATAACTCGCCAGATCGGTCGTCCCGAGGAGCGGCACCAGGACAAGCCCCAGAAACAGCGTCACAAAGATGAGCGCTGGCATAATCCGCAGCAATCGCGACCGCGCAAAGACCAGCACGTCACCAGAACGCTCGGCGCTGCCAGTGATCAGATAGCCGCTCAGAATGAAAAACCCGTTGACCGCAAAATAGCCAAGCGATGTGTGGCCAAGCTCGAACGGCGAATCCGCCATGCCCGCCTGAAAATAGAAGACATGTTCGAACGCAACGATAAAGGCGAGCAATAGCCGGATCGGTGTGAAATAGTTCTGCGGCACGTTATCAACTTTCCAATCTGAAGGAACCGGCCATCCTTGGACGGACAACACGCTCCGGGCGAGCGCCATGCACACGCTGTTCCATATCCGCTCTGTTGGCGCGCCTATGCCGCAGTTAGCTGCTCGGCAAGTTTCTGGATTGTCCCATAATCAAGCTTGCCCGTCCCCAAAACCGGTATTTCATCCACAAACAAGACTTTGCGCGGGACCGCAATTTCCGGCGTGCCGTGGTTCTGGCACCATGTCAGCACTTCGTCGCGATTGGCCTCTTTTGCGTCTGATAAGAGGATGATCTGTTCGCCCTTGCGCGGATCGGGTAGGGCGGCGGCAGCGTGCATATTTTCCGGCCAGATCGCGCTTGCGCAATTCTCGACCACAGCAAGCGAGACCATCTCCCCGCCAATCTTGGCGAACCGTTTCACGCGTCCGAGAATACGGATAAATCCCTCCTCATCGACGCAAACAATGTCTCCGGTATCGTGCCAGCCTTCATTCATCTGTTCGAGCACGCCCGGATTGGACGCCCGCAAATAGCCTTGCATCACATTTGGCCCGCGCACCCGTAAGCGGCCACCTTCTTCAATCCCCTCGACCGGCAGCAATTCATGCTCCATGCCTGCCATTAACTGGCCGACCGTGCCGGGCTTGTTTGCGCCGACGCGGTTGGCGGCAATGACAGGCGCCGCTTCGGTTGCGCCATAGCCTTCAAGGATTTCGATATTGAACTTCTTGCGCACCAATGCCCGCGTCTCGTCGCGCACGCGTTCCGCCCCGCAAACGGCAAGCCGGACGCTTGATAAATCGCCCTCCGAGCCAGCGCGCGTATATTGCGAAATGAAGGTGTCCGTTGCGAGCAGGATTGTAGAGCCGGTCTTGCGCACGCGTTTGGCGATCTCCTTGGGCTGGAGCGGAGTTGGATGGCAGATCGCTTTGACGCCAGCGATCAGCGGCAGGACGGCACCCACCGTTAGCCCGAAACAGTGGAAGGTTGGCAGAGGATTGAACACGCTGTCGGTCTCAGGATCAAGCTCGATATGCGCGCGGACCTGTTCGACATTGGCCATAATATTCTGATGACTGAGCACCACACCCTTTGGCTCGCCTTCGGTGCCGGACGTAAACAAGACCACGCCGGGTTTGTCGTAATGGGCTGGCCGACGAAACAGGCCGGGCATAACGGGGCCAAGCGCTGCGGCGAGCTTGTTTGCCGTTGTCAGCCCTTCGCGGACATCCTCGACATAGATAAATTCAGCCGCATCGGTTAGCTCTGCAATTAACGGCTCCAATGCGCCCAGTTCGATAAATTGATGCGCGGAGATGATTTTCGAGATCTCGCCTGCCTTCATCGCAGCTTTGAGATTACGCGATCCGGCGGTGAAATTCAGCATGGCCGGAACCCGCCCATAGGCCAGCAAGGCATAGAAGACGACAATTGCGCCAACGCCTGTTGGCAACATCACACCGACGGTCTCGCCCGCTCGCGTGTGTTTTTTCAACGCTGCGCCCAACCCGAAGCATGCGCGCACCAGATCGGTATAGGTCAGCTTGCGGCCATCGCCATCAACCACCGCCACTTTGGCTTTACCGAAGGTCTTTCGCGCCCGCAAAAGTGCAGAAAACAGGTCAATTTTCGTCTGCGACAGTCGAAACGGATGATGCGGGCTTTCAGGTTGATCGGTCATGCTTGCTCCTATTGCATGGCGTTAAGCTGGCCAGCCATGCTTATGCCAGATGGCAGATGTGCAGTTTTGCCCGCTTGATAGATTCGGTCTTTGGGTCCATTTAGCTATGTATGGCGACTTTGATCAATGACCCTCACCAGCCGCGCGAGCATCGGCATCCGGAAAAACGCAACCGTCCTGATACGCCGGTTTTGCGTAAACCCGACTGGATTCGCGTTAAAGCGCCCATGGGCAAAGGCTATGCAGAAACCCGCGAGATCGTCAAATCGAAAAATCTTGTGACCGTTTGCGAGGAAGCGGGCTGCCCGAATATCGGCGAATGCTGGACGAAAAAACACGCCACCATGATGATTATGGGTGAGGTCTGCACCCGTGCCTGTTCGTTCTGCAATGTCGCCACGGGCAAACCACCCGCAGGGCTTGATGAAGATGAACCCCGCCGTGTTGGCGAAGCGGTGGCAGAAATGGGCCTTGAACATGTTGTCATCACCAGTGTTGACCGCGACGATCTCGAAGATGGCGGCGCGATGCATTTTGTCCACACGATCAATGCTATCCGCGCCGCTAGCCCTGGCACCACAATCGAGATTTTGACGCCGGACTTCCTGCGTAAAACTGGCTGGGAATATAAAGTTATCGACGCGCGGCCCGATGTGTTCAATCACAATCTTGAAACCGTCCCGCGCCTCTATCTCTCTATCCGGCCCGGTGCGCGTTATTTCCACTCGCTGCGCCTGCTTGAGAAAGTCAAAGAGCGCGACCCGACCCAGTTTACCAAATCGGGCCTCATGGTTGGTCTTGGCGAGACCAAGGAAGAGGTGATGCAGGTGATGGATGATATGCGCTCGGCGGGCATCGACTTTCTTACCATCGGCCAGTATCTCCAGCCGACGCGCAAACATGCCGCCGTGGACCGCTATGTCGAGCCGTCCGAGTTTGCCCATTATGAAGAGATTGCCCGCTCGAAAGGTTTTCTAATGGTGTCGTCCTCGCCGCTGACGCGCTCAAGCTATCATGCCGGGGAGGACTTTGCCCGTTTGCGCAAAGCCCGCGAGGCCAAGCTTGCCGAGGCGAGAAGCTAGGTCGCGCGACGTGCCGAAGCATCATCAAGCGTTAAATGTTCCGTACACGCCCGAACAATTGTTCGAGCTTGTTTCGGACATTTCCCGCTATCCGGAATTTATCAAATGGATAAAAGCGCTGCGGGTCAGTGGGCCAAAGACCGAAGGCCCGCTGCACACTTGCGTCGGAGAAGCGGTCGTCGGCTTTAAGGGCTTTACCGAAAGCTTCTCGACCAGCGTCGCGGCCCATTCCGAAGACAAGACCGTGGCGGTCAAACTGGTGCGTGGCCCGTTTCGCAAGCTGGAGAACAATTGGTGCTTTGCGGCGGATGGAGCGGGCGGCACAATTATCGACTTTACGATCGACTATGAGTTCAGCAACCTCATTCTCCGCACGCTCGCCAATGCCAACAAAGACATTGCAATCGACCGGATCATGGGCGCGTTTCTCGCTGAAGCGAAGCGGCGATACGGCTAGGCCGCGATCTGCTGCTGCAACATGCTCAGCGCAGTCGCCAGTGTTTCTATCCGAACTTGAGAGCGCCCGATGTCGCCAAACTGGCAAAGCTCGTGAAGGATCGCCTTGTTCTCACGCGCGCAGGCAATGTGCACGGTTCCTACCGGTTTCATGCGCGTGCCGCCGCCCGGGCCTGCAATGCCGGTAATGGCAATTGCAATATTTGCTCGGCTTTCTTCCAACGCGCCCTCGGCCATTGACCGCGCGACGGCCTCCGAGACTGCGCCAAAGTCTGCCAGCATATCGCCCGGTACGTTGAGCACATCCTGCTTGGCGCGATTGGAATAGGTGACATAGCCCCGGTCAAAGACATCCGAAGACCCCGCAAGCTCGGTAAACAGTCCGGCCAGAAGCCCGCCCGTGCAGCTTTCGGCTGTGGAAATACGAAGTCGCTTCTGGCGGGCATCGTCAGACACAAGCAAAGCGAGATTGATAAGATGATCTGGAAACATGGATCTGATCCTAGTCGAGTTTCGGTGCGGGCGCCAGAACCGCGACAGCCTGTCCGGCCATGCCTTCTTGTCGGCCTTCAAAGCCGAGCTTTTCGGTCGTCGTCGCTTTGACGCTGACCTTGGAGCGTTCGAGGCCTAAAAGCTCCGCCGTTTTGATGCGCATAGCTTCGCGATGGGGTTTGATTTTCGGCGCTTCGCAAATCAAGGTTATGTCCACATTTGCAATGATATAGCCCGCCTCATCGGCCAGTTTTGCGGCATGGGTTAGGAAGACCCCAGAATCCGCGCCTTCCCATTGTGGATCAGAGGGTGGAAAATGATCGCCAATATCGCCAAGGGCCAAAGCGCCGAGGATCGCATCGGTCAAAGCATGCCAGCCAATGTCGGCGTCGGAATGCCCGACAAGGCCATGTGTGTGGGGGATACGCACACCGCATAATGTAACATGATCCCCCTCGCCAAATTGGTGAACATCATAGCCCGAGCCAATTCGCGGCACCGTTTGGCCGCCCATCATCAAGCTCGCAATCACCTCGAAATCCTCTTCATAAGTAATTTTCCCAAGCCGCGCCTCGCCGGACACTAGCTTGACCGTCCGCCCAGCCGCTTCGACCGCTTCGAGATCGTCAACATAATCGCGTGCGCCGTCGCCAATTGCCGCGCATATATCGGCATATCGAAACACTTGCGGTGTCTGGATCCGGCGTAGCGGGGACCGGTCAAGGGTGACAAGCCGCTTTCCGGATACGTCTTTCAACGCGTCCGAAACCATAAGAGCAGGGGCGGCGGCATCTGCCTCTTCGAGGGCTGCAAGTAGGCGGGTAATCATCCGGCCCGACAGCCCGGGTCTGGCCGCATCGTGGATCATGACGGGCGTATTCGCTGCAACGTCAACAACCTCAAGACCCGCTGCGACCGATTCCGAACGGGTCTGCCCGCCCTCGACAAGATGGTCGCACAGAGCTGAAAAATCCTGATGATCAGCCAAGGTTCCGCGCGGGACGACAATGATCAGCAGAGGCTCTGACGGATGGGCTTTGAAGGCGGCAAGGCTCCAGTCAATCACTCGCCGCCCCAGCAAAGCGCGGAACTGTTTCGGCGTCTCCCCGCCGGTCCGCTTGCCTTGGCCTGCGGCGACAATGATTGCAATTGGTCTGCTCATGAGCCCTCCTTAAGTCTTCCGCCGCAACTTCGCCAGAAAGATTTCGCTTTGACAGCACGGTCAATTCTGCACATAAACTATGCGTCGTAAGCGTAAGGCCGGAAATGTAATGTCAAGTCTGCTTGAATTTCAGGCAATGCCGGTCTGGCTTGCAC
>CALLUH010000101.1 GCA_938011445.1 uncultured Hyphomonadaceae bacterium | reverse complement strand
CAGCAATTGGCTCATCCGGTTAATCGCAGTCTGTGTGTTTCCTTCAGCTACAAGGTCATCGGCCGTCTGATTGGCACGGTCAAACTCGGACAGCTCTACCGGCGCAACAACTTCCTGAACAACCGGTTCAACCACAGGCTCTACAACCGGCGCCGTTTCACATGCCACAAGCACCAGAGCACTCCCCCCAAGGGCCAAAGCGGAAAAATAGACTTTACGGAACATAAGGGTCTCCAATCAAACTAAGTCGCTAAACAACAAGACTAGGGCTTAAGCTGCTCGATGGAAACGACAATTATGTGTTCGCACTGAGGCTTATCCAGCACCAAGCGCCGCGATCCGGTCAATCGCGTTGACATCACCGCGCTCAAGCGCCTCGATTGCGCGCGCTGCAATATGCCGAGCGGTCAAGCCAGCCGCTTCATACATGGCCGCAGGCGAATCATGGTCCTGAAACACGTCCGGCAGTGTCATCGTCCGGATCTTCAAGCCCGCGTCCAGCGCACCCGTCTCGGCCAGATGATGCAGCACAAAAGCGCCAAATCCGCCGACAGAACCCTCTTCAAGCGTAATCAAGACTTCATGCTCTTTGGCAAGCCGCGTTGTCAGTTCCTTGTCGAGCGGCTTGGCGAAACGTGCATCAGCGACGGTCACAGATAGCCCTTGGGCAGCCAGCATGTCCGCCGCTTTCATCGCTTCGCCAAGTCGCGTCCCATAGGATAGAAGCGCGATCGTTGTGCCCTCGCGCAAGATACGACCCCTGCCGATCTCTAGCACTTGACCCATCTCGGGCAGCTCAATGCCAACCCCTTCGCCACGCGGATACCGAAACGCGCTTGGCCTGTCGTCAATCGCTGCGGCCGTGGCCACCATATGCACAAGCTCGGCCTCGTCGGCAGCGGCCATACACACCATGCCCGGCAAAGCGCCAAGATAACCAATATCGAAACTGCCCGCATGCGTCGGCCCATCCGCGCCGACAAGCCCTGCTCTGTCAATCGCAAAGCGCACAGGCAGATTCTGGATCGCCACATCATGGACCACCTGATCATAGCCGCGCTGCAAAAATGTCGAATAGATCGCGCAGAACGGCTTCATCCCGTCCGCTGCAAGCCCTGCCGCAAACGTCACCGCATGTTGCTCGGCAATGCCGACGTCAAATGTCCGTTCGGGGAACGCCTCGCCAAAAATATTAACCCCCGTGCCAGACGGCATCGCCGCCGTAATCGCGCAGATCAGATCATCCTTCTGCGCTTCTTTGACAAGGCTAGCGCCAAACACATTCTGATAGGCTGGCGCGTTCGGTTTCGGCTTGTTCTGCTTGCCAGTGACAATATCAAACTTCGCCACACCATGATATTTGTCCGCTGCATTTTCAGCCGGCTCATAGCCCTTGCCTTTCTGTGTCACGACATGGATCAGGATTGGCCCGTTTTCCATCGCCTTGCAGTTTTCAAGCACCGGCAAGAGCACATTCAGATCATGGCCATCAATCGGGCCGACATAGTAAAAGCCCAGCTCCTCGAACAGCGTGCCGCCCATGGCAAAGCCGCGCAGATATTCCTCAGCCTTTTTCGCCGGAATCTTAAGGCCAATCGGCTCGATCATCTTTTTGGCAAATTTGCGCAAACCTCGATAGGAGCGAGACGAGACAAGTTTCGATAAATGGTGGCTCATCGCGCCAACGGGCGGGGCAATGGACATGTCATTATCATTCAGGATCACAATCATGCGCGAGCCGTCCGAGCCCGCATTGTTCATAGCTTCATAGGCCATGCCCGCAGACATCGAGCCATCCCCGATCACACAAACCACATCATTGTCGTGATCCTGTAAATCGCGCGACTTCACAAAGCCAAGCCCTGCCGAAATCGACGTCGCCGCATGCGCCGCGCCAAACGGGTCATATTCGCTCTCAGCCCGCTTGGTAAAGCCCGACAATCCGCCGCCCTGCCGCAATGTTCTGATCCGTTCACGACGTCCAGTTAGAATTTTGTGCGGATAACACTGATGGCCAACATCAAAAATAACCTTATCATCCGGCGTATCGAACACAGCATGCAGCGCCACAGTCAATTCGACAACGCCTAGCGCCGAGCCCAGATGCCCTCCCGTCACCGAAACCGTATCAATCACCTCACTGCGCACATCATCCGCGATTTTGCTCAACAGTTCGGGTGTCAAACCGTTCAGATCCGCGGGGCTGGAAATCTCGTCCAGATGGGGTGTTTCAACAGGCATGACAGGTCAGCCCTCCGTTCTACTCAACCAATCTTTAATGCTCTCTGTCGAGAACATAGTCTACAGATTGTAGCAATATATTGGCACGATTGCGGAAAATCGCCAGATGTTCCTTGGATTGAGCGGCGAGAAGACGCACCCTTTGTTGCGCGCCATCCACACCCAGCAGCGTTACGAAGCTCGCTTTTCCGGCGTCCATATCCTTGCCCGTCGCCTTGCCAACCCGGTCCGCATCGCCAGTGGCATCAAGCAAATCATCGGCAATCTGATAGGCAAGTCCCAGATC
>CALLUH010000100.1 GCA_938011445.1 uncultured Hyphomonadaceae bacterium | reverse complement strand
CAGGGACGTTGGGTGTGGTAGCTTACAGGTGGCCATGGACCCCTGCCTTCGCAGGGGATACGGGAAACAGGTGCGCTTGGCTTTTGAATGTAGATGTTGAGCTATTGGCTGGCGGAGCCACGTCCCATCGCCTTAGCGGGGGACAAGAACGAGGAGCCGTCAGCTGGCGGAGCCACGTCCCATCGCCTTAGCGGGGGACAAGAAAGAGGAGCTTAAATGCATTGGGTTCAGGCATTGATTGTGTTTTCGATTGCGTGGTGGTTGGTGTTTTTGCCGTCGCTCTCGATCGGGATTGAATCCCAGCATGAGAGCGAGGACGGCGCGGTGGCCGGGACCGAAGGTGGCGCGCCGGTGGCGCCGATGCTGCGCAAAAAAGCGCTTTGGGCGACGATTGGGGCGGCGATCATTACGGTTCTGGCCTGGTTCATCATTCCAATGCTTGCGCCACAATAGCAGCTGGGGCTATTGCTTATTCTGGTATTTGTAAGAACTGGATTTACGGCCTATGCGCCTTTCTCAATATTTTCTGCCTGTGACGAAAGATGTGCCTTCGGATGCGGCAATTGTGTCTCACCAATTGATGCTGCGCACCGGAATGGTGCGTCAGAACGGGGCGGGAATTTATTCGTGGTTGCCGCTTGGCTTCAAGGTGCTCAAGAAGATCGAACAGATTGTGCGCGAGGAAATGGACCGTGCGGGCGCTGTGGAAATGCTGATGCCGACGCTGCAACAGGCCGACCTCTGGCGCGAGTCGGGGCGGTATGATGATTACGGCGAAGAAATGCTTCGGATTACCGATCGCGGCGGGCGGGACATGCTTTACGGGCCGACCAATGAAGAGATGATTACCGATGTGTTTCGCGGCTATGTGAAGAGCTATAAGCAGTTGCCGCTTAATCTCTATCATCAGCAATGGAAGTTTCGTGACGAGGTGCGGCCACGTTTTGGCGTGATGCGCGGGCGCGAATTTCTCATGAAGGATGGATATAGTTTTGATCTTTCCGAAGCGGCGGCAAGGGTGTCTTATCAAAGGATGTTTGCGGCCTATCTGAACACGTTTGATCGCCTCGGCGTGACGGCGATCCCGATGCAGGCCGACCCCGGCCCGATTGGCGGAGATTTGAGCCACGAATTTTTGATGCTGGCCGAAAGCGGGGAAAGCGCGGTCTTCTGTGACAGCGAGGTGCTGGACGTACCTGCGCCGGGGTTGGACTTTGATTTTGGCGATGAGGCGGCGCTGGCGGCAGAAATGGACAAGCGGACGCAATATTATGCGGCGACCGATGAAAAGCATGATGAGGCGGCATTTGCCCAAGTGCCGGACGCACGCAAAACCGAGGCGCGCGGAATTGAGGTGGGCCATATTTTCTACTTCGGGACAAAATATTCAGAGCCAATGGGCGCCGGCGTTCAGGATAGCGACGGCAATGTCGTGCCCATTCATGGCGGCTCTTACGGGATTGGCGTCTCGCGGCTGGTCGGCGCGATTATTGAGGCTTGCCATGACGAGAACGGGATTGTTTGGCCGGCCTCGGTGAGCCCGTTCGATGTCGGGCTGGTTTCGATGCGGCCAAAGGACGAGGCGTGTGCGGCAGGGTGTGACGCGGCATATCAGGCGTTGAAGGCGGCGGGTTTCGATACGCTTTATGACGAGACCGATGACCGAGCGGGGGCGAAATTTGGCCGGATGGACCTGATCGGGCTGCCGTTCCAGATTATTATTGGCCCGAAAGCCCTTGAAAAAGGCGTGGTCGAGCTAAAAATACGCAAGACGGGTGAACGTGAGGAGTTGGCTTTGGACGCGGCGATTGCGAGAATGAGAGCGCTGGCTTGAGCGATAGTGTGTCAACCGGAAAGCCGTTCGGACGGTTTGAGCGTTCGCTGGCGTGGCGCTATTTGCGGGCCAAGCGCGAGCATGGCGGGGCGTCGCTGATTGCGATTATCTCTTTTGTGGGGATTGCGCTGGCCGTGGCTGCGCTGATTGTCACCGTGTCGCTGATGACGGGATTTCGGCAGACGCTGGTGAACTCTCTAATTGGTGGGCAGGGGCATATTATTATCAGCACAAATGATCTGCCTGAGGCGGACGGGCTGGCGGTGATTGATATTGTGAGCGGGCTTGATGGAGTTGAAAGCGCGAGCCCGATTATCGAGGAACAAGTTCTCTTGAGCGCGAACGGCGCGCAGGCGGGAGCGGCGGTTCGCGGGGTGCGGGTTGAAGACCTGTCTGTCTATCCAAGCATTGATGAGAGCGAGATTGAGGGCTTTGGTGAGGGGCGCAAGGGCGGCAATATGATCATTATGGGTAAGGCGCTCGCCGCGCGTATGGGGGTAAGTGTTGGTAGCCGCGTGACGCTTTTGGGGGCTGCGGGCGCAGCGACGGCATTTGGGTCGAAGCCGACAAGTAAGGAATATGTGGTTGGCGGATTTCTAAGTACGGGCAGCGTGGAACTTGATGCGCTCTATATTTTTATGCCGTTCGAGCAGGCCCAGCTTTTCTTCCGGCATAAGGGAGCGGTGCCGCTCGTCGATGTTAGGCTCGACGATTATCTGGCAACGGACAATGCCAAGCGATTGATTTCCGAGGCGACGGGCAACCAGTTTTTCCTGCGCGACTGGAAGCAGCATAATGCGGGCTTTTTGGGGGCATTGCAGACAGAGAGCGGTGTGATGCGGATCATCATGCTGGTTCTGATTACGATTACGTCGCTGAACATTATTACGGGCGTTGTGATGCTGGTGAAAAACAAGACGCGGGACATTGCGATTCTGCGCACGATTGGTGCCGGGCGCGGGGCAGTGATGCGGGTATTTATGACGATTGGTGCAACGCTTGGCTTTGCGGGCGCGGTAACGGGATTGATTATCGGGACGCTGCTGGTGGTCAATATTGATAGTGTGGAATGGTTCCTAAACGGGGTGACTGGCGGAGAGATTTTTCCGGCGGAAGTTTATGGTCTTGAAGGGCTGCCCGCCGAGCTTGACTGGGCCACTTCACTGACGACCACGGCTTATGCGGTGCTGATGTCCGTATTGGTATCAATTCCGCCCGCGCGCTGGGCGGCCAAGCTTGATCCGGTCGATGCGTTGAGGTTTGAGTGATGGCCAAACCGGTTCTGGAATTACAGAATGTAACGCGGACTTATTCCTCTTCGGGGGGTGAGCTTGAAGTCTTGCGCGGGGCGGATCTGGTTTTGTGTACGGGCGAGCTGGTCGGGCTGGTTGGGCCATCGGGTTCAGGTAAATCGACGCTCTTACATCTGGCCGGATTGCTGGAGCCGCCACAAGGCGGGGAAGTGCTGCTGGAGGGGGTGGCGTGCGGCAGCCTGCCGGACCGGGCACTAACGAATTTGCGCCGGCATAAGCTCGGCTTTATCTATCAGTTCCACCATTTGCTCGCCGAATTTAGCGCCGAGGACAATATTGCTATGCCGCTTATGATTGCGGGCGTAGCACGGAAGGATGCGCGGACGAAAGCGGACGCATTGCTTGCGGAAATGGGGCTTTCGGACAGAGGGCATCATCAGCCGGGGCAACTTTCGGGCGGGGAGCAACAGCGCGTCGCGATTGCGCGGGCGCTGGCCAATGATCCGCGCCTGATTATTGCTGATGAGCCGACGGGCAATCTTGATCCGGCAACGACAGAGCGTGTGTTTGCGACGCTGATTAAAATGGCGCGAAGCGAAGGGGCGGCAGTGCTGGTCGCAACGCATAATATGTCGCTGATCAAGCATATGGACCGCGTGCTCACGCTCAAAGACGGCAAGCTTGTGGACTATGTGGCTTAAGCGCTAGGCGCGGGCGGGGAAATTCGGCATAGTCTTGGTCCAAGAGGAGAGCCGGTTTTGAGCGAATCACCCTTTATCCATCTGGCCGTGCGGTCGAGCTTTTCTTTGCTTGAGAGCATGATTACGACCAAAGCGCTGACGGCGTGGGCGGTGGAGCATCAAATGCCTGCGCTGGCGGTGACGGACAGGAATAACTTGTTCGGGGCGCTTGAGCGGTCGGAGGCTTTGTCGGCGGTCGGTGTTCAGCCGATTATGGCGTGCTGTTTTGATATTGTCGAAGATGCGCTGCGTGGGGAGACATCGCGGGTCAGCCTCTATGCCAAAGACGAGACGGGCTATGGACGGCTGATGGAGCTCGGCTCGGCGGCATATCTGGAGTCCGATGATGGTGTGCCAAGGCTCGCGCGGCGTCATTTACTGGAAAAAACGGATGGGCTGATCTTGCTGACGGGCGGGGCCGAGGGGCAGGCGGGCAAGCTCGTTATCAAGGGCAAGGCGGAGGCGGCTGAGGCGCAGCTCACCGAGCTGGCGGCGGCCTATCCAGACAGGCTTTATGTCGAGCTGACGCGGCATGGCACCGAGGCCGAGACGGCGAGCGAGGCTGGGCTTGTGGATCTGGCCTATAAGCTCGATCTGCCGCTTGTGGCGACCCATGATGCGCGGTTTCTGAAACCGTCGGACGCGGGCGCGCATGATGCCTTGATGTGTATTTCAAATGGCGAGTATCTCGGACAGGAAGACCGCCAGCGGGTTGAGCCGGGCCAATATCTCAAATCTGCAAGCGAGATGGCGGAGCTCTTTGAGGACTTGCCAGAGGCGCTAGAGAACACGGCCGAGATTGCGCGGCGTTGCGCGGTGAAATCCGAGATGCGTAAACCGATCCTGCCGAACTTTTCGGGCAAGGACGGGCAAGGCGAAGTGGACGAGCTGCGCCGACAGGCCGAAGAGGGGCTTGCGGGACGGCTGGCGGCGGCGGACGAGCTTTATGCGGACAAAGAGGTTTACACCGAGCGGCTAGATTACGAGCTCGGCATTATCGAGAAGATGGGGTTTCCGGGCTATTTTCTGATCGTTTCGGATTTTATCAAATGGGCCAAGGAACAGGGTATTCCGGTTGGTCCGGGGCGGGGTTCTGGCGCGGGGTCGCTGGTTGCATGGTCGCTTCTGATTACCGACCTTGATCCGCTCAGGTTTGACTTGCTGTTCGAGCGGTTCTTGAACCCTGAACGAGTGTCGATGCCGGACTTCGATGTTGATTTCTGTCAGGAGCGGCGCGGCGAGGTGATCCGCTATGTGCGCGATAAATATGGCGCAGAGGCGGTGGCCATGATCATCACCTTCGGCACATTGCAGGCGAAAGCTGTGGTGCGCGATGTTGGCCGTGTGATGCAGATGCAGTATTTTCAGGTTGACCGGCTGGCCAAGCTGATTCCGTTCAATCCGGCCAATCCGCCAAAACTTGCCGACGCTATTCTCGACGAGCCTAAGTTTCAGGAAGAGAAAGAAAAAGATCCGCGCGTTGGCGAGCTGCTCGACACCGCGCTGGCGCTTGAAGGGCTTTACCGGAATGCGGGGACGCATGCGGCGGGCGTGGTTATCGGGGACCGTCCGCTAACGGAGCTTGTGCCGCTTTATAATGATCCGCGATCTGACTTGCCCGCCAGCCAGTTTAATATGAAATGGGCAGAGAATGCGGGTCTGGTCAAGTTTGACTTTCTCGGCCTCAAGACGCTGACCGTGATTGAACGGGCGCTGAAATTCATTCGGCGCGACGGCGGTGATGTCTGCGCGAAATGGACAAGCCTCGACGATGAGGCGACGTATGAGTTGATGGCGTCGGGCGAAACGCTCGGTGTCTTCCAGCTTGAAGGCCAAGGCATGCGCGACACGCTCAAGCGGGTAAAGCCCGGCAATATCGAAGACGTAATCGCGATTATCTCGCTCTATCGGCCCGGGCCAATGGACAATATTCCGGTGTTCTGTGACGGCAAGGAAGACCCGAGCAAAATCCGTTATCAGCATCCTGACCTTAAACCCATTCTTGAGGCGACCTATGGTGTGCCGGTCTATCAGGAACAGGTGATGCGGATGGCCCAGGAGCTTGCGGGCTATTCGCTGGGCGAGGCGGATCTGCTGCGCCGCGCTATGGGTAAGAAGAAAAAGGA
>CALLUH010000099.1 GCA_938011445.1 uncultured Hyphomonadaceae bacterium | reverse complement strand
GACGGTTGCAGGTGGAGGCCCGTCTCGTTGATCTCCTTTTTGGCCTCGGGCGACAGGTCCGGCCACATCAGTTTCTGCGTAAAGTCCGGCGCGGGCGCGATGAGCACCAGTCCGGCAATGCGCGCGGGGCGAGCGCGCGCGGCGAGCAAGGCCTGCCAGCCGCCCATGGATGAGCCGACAAGGATTTGCGGGCCATCGGTCAACGCATCAATCGCTCCGAGCGTGTCTTCGCGCCACCTGCCGATGGTGCCGTCTTCAAATGCGCCGCTTGAGAGGCCATGGCCGGAATAGTCAAAGGCCAGGAAGCTGTGGTTTTGCACCCTCGCCCACGCTTCAAGCGCCAGGACTTTCGAGCCTTGCATGTCCGATTTGAAGCCCGACAGCCAGACCAGACCGAGCTTGTCATTTGTGCCGCCGGATTTGCGATAGGCCAGTTTGCGGTTTTGCGGTGTGGTGAAAAACATATGTGTCATGATAGACCATTGTGAAGACCAAAGAGGCCCCGCTTGTCAAATCTGCCTGATCTTACCTCACGGACCGTTTTACAGGTCATCCCTGCCCTGCAAGCGGGCGGAGCCGAGCGCACCGTGATCGAGGTGGCCGACGCAATTGTCCGCGCGGGCGGGCGAGCGCTTGTCGCCAGCGCGGGCGGACGGATGACCGAAGATCTGGCGAATGTGGGCGGGGAACATATCGAGCTGGCCGCTGACAGCAAAGCGCCACAAACGGTCTGGTCGAACGGATCAAGGCTCGCCAAAATAATCGCCGACGAGAAGGTCTCCCTCATTCATGCCCGTTCGCGCGCACCTGGCTGGAGCGCATTCAAAGCCGCCAGACAAACCAACACGCCCTTCGTCACGACTTATCATGGCGTCTATTCGGGCCGATGGCGGCTCAAGCAATTCTATAATTCGGTCATGGCACGTGGCGACATGGTGATTGCAAATTCACGCTGGATGGCCGAACACATTGCCCGAACCCATGGGCTGACAGCCAATCAAATCATGATCATCCCGCGCGGGGTTGATTTTGCTGCCTTCAATCCGGACGCGATCAACGCAGCCCGTCAAACGGCCATTCGTGAGCTTTGGGGGCTTGGCCCCGAGAACAAACGGATCGTTCTGTTCCTGCCCGCACGGCTCACCAGCTGGAAAGGTCAGACATTTGCCATTGAAGCGCTGGCAGCTCTGGGCCAGCAAGAGCGCGACGGGCTGGTTCTCGTCATGACCGGAGAGGCCAAGCGCAAAAGCGGCTATCAGGCAGAATTAACCGCTCTTATAAAGCATCATGGCTTGCAGGACGCTACACGGCTAAAAGGCCATTGCGAGGATATGCCCGCCGCTCTGCTCGCCGCCGACATTGTGCTCGCGCCATCGACGCGGCCCGAAGCCTTTGGACGCACCGCCGCAGAGGCCGCCGCAATGAGCCGGCCTGTGATCGCCGCCGACCATGGTGGTGCGCGAGAAACTGTCATTGACGGAGAAACCGGCGCGCGCTTTGCCCCGGGCAATGTCAAAGCCCTGACCGGCGCGATCCGCTCGCTTATCTCTGTCGGGCCTGAAACCAGACAGATGATGGGGCAAAACGGCCGACAGCACATTGAGCAGCATTTCTCAGTTGAAGGCCTTCAGACCGCGACCTTGAGCCTCTATACTGCGCTGATCGGCATAAGGCAGTCCAGGCACGCATGAACCAGATTGATTTCAGACGAACTTTGAACCCCGGCAAATTCGCCAAACGTGTTCTGGTCATCAAGCTAAGCTCGCTGGGTGATTTTGTCATGGCGTTAGGTGCGGCCCGGACAGTACGCGACACCCACCCCTCGGCGCGCATCACCCTGCTCACCACCCCGCCCTATAAGGGGTTTGCGGAGAAATGCCCCTATTTTGATATTATCGAAACCGATGGCCGTCCCGACGGCTTGCGCGCCACGCGTGATCTGATCAATCGTATCCGCAAGGAAAAATACGATATTATCTACGACTTCCAGACCAGCGGGCGGACGGCGAATTATTTCAAGGCGCTGAATATGCCTGGCCGCAAACCGCCAATCTGGTCCGGCCATGCCGAAAATTGCGCCCTGAAACACGACAATCCCGACCGCGCTTTGATGCACCCGATTGACCGGCTGGCCGAGCAGCTCACCGATGCAGGCATCGGGCCCGAACAAGGCTATACATCCGAGACCGCACCCATGCCCATGCTCGACTGGATTCCCGAAGCCCTCAACAACCGGCCCAGCTTGCAACCCGCCTATTTCGGCCTCCACCATGATTATGCGCTGATCATTCCGGGCGCCTCCGAACATCGTGCTGCCAAGCGCTGGCCCGCCGAACAATTCGGCGAACTGGCCAAGAAAATTGCCGCACAAGGGCTGATCCCTGTCATTATCGGCACGAAAACCGAAGGTCCGATCGCCGCCGCCATGCAAAGGGCCGAGCCAAAACTTGTCAATCTCGTGACCCGCACAGATGTCTTCCAGATCGCCACGCTGGCGGCCAGTGCCCGTTTCGTCGTTGGCAATGATACCGGGCCAATGCATATGGCCACTCTGGCCGGCGCGCCCGGCGTCGCGCTGTTCGCCTCCAGCGAATCCGACCCTGAACGGGCAAAGCCGCGCGGGCCGAAACATGTCATCGCGGTCCATGATGCGACGCTGGCCAAAGTGTCCACACGCGATGTCTGGCAGGCCGTCCGTGCACTGGGTGTGCTCAGCTCCGGTTAATCTGCTGACGCTTAATCTGCTTGAAGATCAGACCAAAGACAGGCATATTGTGCGCCTGTTCAATCGTAAGAAGGAATCGACCCATAGCCCGCAGACCCCAAGCCGCACCGCCGCAGAAAAAAACCGGCCCGCGCACCAATGATGAAATCACCGTCCCACGCGTCCTGTTGATTGACGAAAACGGCGAAAAACAAGGCGAGATGCCCACAGCCGCCGCCCTCGATGCCGCAAAAGAAGCGGGACTCGATCTGGTTGAAGTGGCCCCCGAAGGCTCCCCGCCCGTCTGCAAAATCCTCGACTATGGCAAGATGCGCTTTGAAGAGCAGAAGAAACGCGCCGCCGCGCGCAAAAAGCAGAAATCGGCCGATCTCAAAGAAATCAAGATGCGCCCGAACATCGACACGCATGATTATCAGGTCAAAGCCAAAGCCATTACCCGCTTTTTCGAGCAGGGCGACAAGGTGAAAGTGACACTCCGCTTTCGTGGCCGCGAAATGGCCCACCAGCACCTCGGCATGGAGCTTTTGCAGCGCGTCAAAGAAGAATTTGACGAAATGGCAAAGGTCGAGCTTGAACCCAAGCTTGAGGGTCGCCAAATGACAATGGTATTGGCACCGCGTTGAGCCAGTTCAGAACGGCAATGCGCAGCCGCTATTCCAATTAAAAATATCGTTGCCGGGGCGGCGCTTTTGCGCCATAAGCGGCGTCTATCTGAACACCACAGGCTGAAAACGGCATGCCTTGCGGGTTCCAACTGACTGACCGGGCGGTTCAAAACGCCCATATAGGAGATCGAAATGCCGAAGATGAAGACCAAAAAAGCTGCTGCAAAGCGGTTCAAAATTACGGCTACGGGTAAGATCAAGCATGGCGTCGCGGGCAAGCGTCACCGGCTGATGAGCCATAATTCCAAATATATCCGCCAAAATCGCGGCATGGACGAGGCCTCCAAAGCTGACAAGCCACGGATCATGAAATGGCTTCCCTACGGGCTAAAGTAATTTGGCGGGCTGAAACCAGCCCGATCACCGGAAAATTTTGAACACCACACTTTGTAAAAGGAGCTTCTAATGGCTCGCAGCAGAAATAAAGTCCCCGCCCATGCGCGGCACAAAAAGATCATCAAAGCCGCCAAGGGTTTCCAAGGTCGCCGCAAGAACACATTCTCGAACGCCTCAGCCGCCGTCTGGCAGGCCGGACAATACGCCTATGTTGGCCGCAAAAAGAAAAAGCGCACCTTCCGCTCGCTCTGGATCCAGCGCATCAATGCGGCCGTCCGCGAAGTGGACGAAAACCTGACCTATTCGCGCTTTATTGACGGCGTGACCAAGGCTGGCATCGAGGTTGACCGTAAAATGCTTTCCGAGCTGGCGATCAATGAACCCGCTGCATTCAAAGACATAGTCGAGCAAGCCAGGGGCGCGCTGGCTTAAACCGGTTTGCAACTGACGCTTTCTGAGCTATCCCGACCGCAACAAGCGGGGCGGAAAAGCCCCGTATGCAGCTAAGCAACGGGGCTTTTTCATGTCCGAACTAGAATCCATCGAATCCGAGGCACTGGGCGCTGTTCAAGCGGCTGCCGATCTGGCCGCGCTTGACGCAGTGCGTGTGGCCGAGCTTGGCAAAAAGGGCCGCATCTCTGCCTTCATGAAGACGCTTGGCAAGATGACGCCAGAGGAACGGCAGGTCGCTGGCCCATTGCTCAATGCGCTCAAGACGCGCGTGGCCGACGCTGTGGCCGCCCGAAAAACCGTGCTCGAAGATGCCGCGCTGGACGCCCAGCTTGCCACCGAATATGAAGACCTCACCCTGCCGCCTCCGCCCGAACCTGTGGGCGCGCTGCATCCTGTCATGCAGGTGTTTGAGGAAATGGCGGCAATTTTTGGCACCATGGGCTTCGCCGTCGCTGAAGGGCCGGACATTGAAGATGACTGGCACAATTTCACCGCGCTGAACTTCCCCGAAGGCCACCCTGCCCGCGAGACGCACGACACATTCTTCATGAACAATCCCGAAGGCGGCGCACCAAAAGTCCTGCGCACGCACACAAGCCCTGTGCAAATCCGCACCATGATGGAGCAGAAACCGCCCATCCGCATCATTGCGCCGGGCCGCGTCTACCGCAATGACTGGGACGCGACCCACACGCCAATGTTCCATCAAGTCGAAGGCCTCGTCATCGAAAAGGGCATCCATATGGGCCACCTGAAAGGCTGCCTGATTGATTTTGTCAAAGCCTTTTTCGAGGTCGATACGGTCGAGGCGCGCTTCCGGCCCCACTTCTTCCCATTCACCGAACCGAGCGCCGAAATGGACGTGAAATACACCAAAAAGGGCGACAGTATCCAAATCGGCCAGGGCGACAGCTGGATGGAAATTCTCGGCTCGGGCATGGTCCATCCCAACGTGCTGAGAAATTGCGGCATTGATCCGGACGAGTATCAGGGCTTCGCCTTCGGCATGGGCGTCGACCGCCTCGCCATGCTCAAATATGGCATGCCGGACCTGCGCCCCTATTTCGAGGCCGACCCTGAATGGACACGCCATTACGGCTTTGCGCCATGGCTCACGCCAACCGTTAGCGGAGGGCTGAGCTGATGAAATTCACCCTATCATGGCTGCAAGACCACCTCGCCACCAGAAAATCACTTGATGAGATTCTCGACCTGATGGTCCAGATCGGGCTGGAAGTTGAGGAGGTTGACGATCCGGCCGCAAGGCTCGCCCCGTTCACTGTGTGTAAAGTCACAGCCGCCGAACAACATCCCGATGCGGACAAATTGCGCGTCTGCACGGTCGAGACGGTGGATGGCACAAAGCAGATCGTTTGCGGCGCCCCGAATGCGCGTGCGGGGATGACCGCCATCTACGCCCCGCTCGGCGCTTATATCCCCGGGCTTGATTTTGCGCTCGACAAGAAGCCGCGCAAGATACGTGGCGTTGAAAGCCATGGCATGATGTGTTCAGCCAAGGAGCTTGAAGCGGGCGAGGATCATGATGGTATTGCCGATCTGGACGAGAAGTTCGCCCTCGGCACACCGGCGGCCATAGCGCTTGAGGCCAATGATCCGGTGATTGATTTCGAAGTAACGCCAAACCGGCCCGACTGGCTCGGCGTGATGGGGATCGCCCGTGATCTGGCCGCAGCAGACGGCGGGCGGCTGATTAGCCCAGAGCTCAAATCCTTTAGCGGGTCTTATGACTGCCCCGTCGAAGTTCATGTCGATCATGAAGCATCCTGCCCGATTTTCACCGGCGTCTTAATCCGTGATGTCGTCGATGGCCCCTCGCCCGACTGGATGCAGAAGCGGCTCAAAGCGGTCGGCATACAGCCCAAAAGCCTGCTTGTGGACGTGACCAATTATGTCTCGCTCGACAGGGCGCGGCCACTGCACTCCTATGACGCGGACAAACTCCAGGGCCCAATCCACGCAAGGCTTGGCAAAGCAGGCGAAACGCTCGACGCGCTCGACGGCAAAGCCTATGAGATCACCGAAGACATGTGTGTGATCGCAGACAAGAGCGGCGTGATCGGACTTGGCGGCGTGATGGGCGGGCAATCAACCGCCGTCTCCGAGACAACCATCAATGTCTTCCTTGAAGCGGCCTGGTTTGATCCGCTGCGCACCGCACGCACAGGCCGCGCCACAGGCATCATCTCCGATGCGCGCTACCGGTTCGAGCGCGGCGTCGACATGGCAAGCTGCCTGGACGGGCTCAAACAGGCCGTCTCACTGATCCGGAAATATGGCGGCGGAAAAGCCTCAAAGCCCGTCATCGCAGGCGCACCCAAAACCCATGAAGATAAAGTCGTGTTCAACCCGAACGATGTCGAGCGCTTGACCGGCCTGCGCGTCAAAACTGCCGAGATGAAGCGAATGCTCAAAGACCTTGGCTTTGACATCGAGGATGCCGGCGAAGCCTGGTATATAACCGTGCCCGACTGGCGCTTCGACATAACCCAGTCAGCCGATTTTGTTGAGGAGATTGCCCGCCTCACCGGATTTGACCAATTGCCGCAAGCCTCTCTGCCGCAAGCCGATGGGCTGAACGCCAAGCCAACCTCGCTACAATGGCGCATCCGCACCGGACGCCGTGTGCTCGCCGCGCGCGGCTTTATCGAAGCGGTAACATGGAGCTTTATGTCTGCGCCGCACGCAGAACTTTTCGGCGGCAATGAAGAAACGCTGGCCGTCGCCAATCCGGTGGCAAGCGAACTGAGCCAAATGCGCCCATCCATTCTGGGCAATCTCGCTAGCGCCGCCCAACGCAGCGCTGACCATGGTACATCCAATGTCCGCCTGTTTGAAGCTGGCCCGATCTATCTTGGCGATGGACCAAAAGACCAGCGCAGCGTCATCACCGCCTTGGTCCAGCCCTCCGTACAAAGACATTGGGACCATGCCCCACAGATCTATGACGCCCAAAGCGCGAAGGCCGACCTTTACGCCCTGCTCGAAGCCTTTGATCAGTCACCCACCCGCTTCCAGATTGCCGAACCGCGCCAAAGCCATTGGCACCCCGGCCGCGCGGCAAGGCTGACGCTTGGACCAAAAACAACCATCGCCCATTTCGGCGCGCTGCATCCACGTGTGCTCAAAGCGCTTGGCGTCTCTGGCCCTGTGTTCGGCTTCGAGCTGAACCTGCAAGCTCTGCCCAATATGAAAACGTCAGTGCTGAAGACCAAGCCGGTGCTGACCAAGGCCGATCTGACCCCGATCCGGCGGGATTTTGCCTTCCTCGTCGATCAGGCCATTCAAGCGGGCGACATCATCCGGCTCGCCCAAAAAGCGCACAAGACCCTGATCTCCCATGTCAGCGTTTTTGATGTCTATCAGGGCGACGGCATTGATGCGGGACACAAATCCGTCGCCATTGAAGTCACCCTCCAGCCAAGCGGCGAAGCCTTGAAAGAAGCCGACATTAACATGGTATCCGACGCCATCATTAAGGCGGTCACCAAAGGCACCAATGGCACATTGCGCTCCTAGATATGTGCCACTCAGCAGGACAGATGACATGACCGACTACAAGCTCTACGGCTCCCAAGCCTCTCTGTTTACCGGTAAGGCACGCGGGTTTTTGCGCTGGAAAGGCACCCGGTTCACCGAACACGCCGTCAATGAGCAGATCATGCGCGAGATCGTTCTCGCCAAAGTCGGCTGGCCGGTTATCCCCGTCATGCAGACCCCCGATGGCGATATTATTCAGGATACGGCAGATATTATCAACGCGATCGAGGCAAGCCACCCTGAACCCAGCGTGCACCCTGATGGCCCGGTCCAGCGCTTTGTCAGCCAGCTCCTGCACACCTATGCCGACCAATGGCTCGTCGTGCCTGCCATGCATTATCGCTGGAATTATAATGAAGACTGGATCTATGGCGAGTTTGGCCGCTCCATGGCGCCCGATGCGACAGCCGGAGAGCAATATGAGCTTGGCAAAAAGCGCGGCCAGATGTTTCGCGGCTTCGTGCCCATGCTTGGCATAAATGAGGAAACCATCCCCGGTATCGAAGCCTCTTATGAAGCGTTTCTTGCCGAATTTTCGGCCCATCTCGACGCCCATGATTTTGTGTTCGGCGCGCGGCCAAGCCTTGCAGACTTTGCCTTTCTCGGTCCGCTCTATGCCCATCTCTATCGCGATCCGGCGAGCGGCGAGATCATGAAGCGGCTCGCCCCGAACGTCGCCCGCTGGACCGAGCGTGCGATTGCTGGCGAAGGCGGCAAGGGCACGCTCATTGGTGGCGACCAGATCCCACAAACGCTCTTGCCAATCCTGCGCCGCGCTATGGCCGAGCATCTGCCCGTCCTCCTCGCCTCTCTTGATCAGTTTGCTGAATGGCTCGAAACAGCCGAAACTGGCGCCGAAGTGCCGCGCGCTTTCGGTCAGGCTGAATTCACCCAAGGCGGACGCTCGGGAAAAATCATAACAGCAAGCTTCTCCCTCTTCCGCCTGCAAGCTGCGCTAGACGAATATGCCGACATGGACGAGGCCGTCCGTACACGCGCAGACGCTTTGCTGGACACGATTGGCGGCGGGGCACTCAAATCTTTCAGCCTCCCCCAAAGGCTGGAGCGGCGAAACTACAAGCTGCACCTGGCGCTTTAACTGCCCAACTTACGGTATTTTCGCCAGATAGAGAGAATGCGCGGGCCATCAACAAGATAACGCTTCGTCAGCCGCTTTGGCTCGCTCAGCATCCGGAACAACCACTCAAACCGTGCCCTGCGCACCCATTTTGGCGCGCGCATGGTTTTGCCAGATAAAAAGTCAAAGCTGGCCCCGCAACACAAACCAATGCCAACAACATCACCGCGCTGTTTGGCAGCATATGCGACCATCTCCTGCTGCGGGGATCCCACACAGATAAAATGCAGCCGCGCCGGGTGGGCCGCCATAAAGGCTGCCGCTTCGGCCACCGCTTCGGGCTTGTGACGCAATCCCATAGGCGGCGCATGCCAGGACAGATTGGTCAAACCATAGCGCTGCCGGATATGTTCGACGTCTTCTTTCTCGGTGCCGATAATCGTAATCGGATCGTCCGGCCTGATCTCGCCATCAAGCAAAGCGGCAACAATATCTGCGCCCGGAGAGGCCGGCAGATCCAGCCCGTCACGCCGTGCCAGAACTTCAAGGACGCGGCTATCATTGAGCAATATGTCGGCGTCTTCATAAAGGACACGCAGACTGCCATCACCTTCAAGCCGAACCATATGATCGACATTCGGCGTCACCACATATCGGAACGGCTCGCTAATCGCCGCCACCGGTCCCAATTGTTCAACCACATCCGATACAGCCTTTGCCCCAAATTGAAGCCCCAGAAACGGGTAAGTGTTCTGCCTCACTGGTCCGAGCTCGGAAGTGTATGCCATACTCATCATCCATCATAGTTTCATCTTGCGACACAGAAACCCGGATCGGCCCCACATCGTTAATGGTTCTGCAATTTTCCTGCCCGTTTACCATACTGATGCTTCTTAAGTAATCCGCGTAACTGATAATATGTCAGCCCCAGCACCTCGGCCGTTTTGCCTTGATGGCCGCCGGTCCGGGCGAGCGCGCGGTCGAGCAAAACCTTTTCATAAATCTCGACTTGTTCAGTAAACCCCTGTCCGGTGTCTGAGGCTGAAGGAATACGCTCGTCAGGCGAGTTTTCACCTTTATCTGTTGGGGCAGGCCCGGCTTCGGGCCGGAAAGGTGATGCAAATGGATCGAGCACAGAGGGATCGAACTGTACCGGCTGATCAGGCATCTCGATAATCGCACGATGGGCAAGCCGCTCGGCCACATTGCGCACCTCACGGACATTGCCCGGCCACCTGCCCGCGTCAATCGCCGCAATGGCCGAGGGCGCAAAGCCCGGAAAGTCCTGACCCATTTCGCGCGCCATGCGCCGACCAAAAAAATCCGCCAGCAGGCTCGCATCCTGCCCACGCGCGCGCAGGGGCGGCAGCGTAATCACGTCAAAGGCCAGCCGATCGAGCAGGTCAGCACGGAACGTCCCTCGTGCCACAAGGCTCGGCAGATCGACATTGGTCGCCGCCAGAACGCGGACATCAGTTTTGAGCACTTTCTCGCCACCCAGACGCTGATATTCGCCATATTCGACAATCCTCAGCAGCTTTTCCTGCACACGGCTCGAAGCGGTGGCGATCTCGTCGAGAAACAAAGTCCCGCCATCAGCCAGCTCAAACCGCCCTGCCCGCCGCTCGGTCGCGCCTGTAAACGCACCACGCTCATGGCCGAAAAGCTCCGAATCAAGCAATTCCTCAGACAATGCCGCGCAATTAACCCGCACAAATGGCCCCTCCCAGCGGCGCGAGAGAAAGTGCAGCCTTTCGCCGATCAGCTCTTTGCCCGTGCCGCGTTCGCCAATGACGAGGAGCGGCCGGTCAAGCGGCGCAACGCGGCTTACATGCTCTAAAGCGGCCAGCCAAGCGGGCGATTCTCCAATAAGCTGCGGGGCACGATCATCCATACTTAGTACATATACCTAAACTATATGTTTTTTTGAATAATAAATTCGGTGTTTTTCACTATTTTTATTCTAGCAAAATTTCGTAAAATCTATTTTTTTACATAAATACAACATATTAGAAAATTAATTTCGATCTGGCATGCTTCTTGAAGTGTCGAGGCCATAGGGCAACGCACAGATTGCCCATGGAAAAGGAGAAACAAGGATGGACTATCAGGAACGTACAGACCGCTATGACCAAGCCGAGGCGACGCTCTCGCGTTTTGTCAAATGGCTCAGCCGACGCCCCGCCGAGAGTTGGGGCTTTTTCATCGCCGGCATTCTGATCGCAGGTCTGCTCTTCTAATCCTCACCCCAATTCCTCCCACGAAACCAAGAAAAGGAAAATCATATGGGACTGTTCTCACGCTTCGGCGACATCATTAATTCAAACATCAATGCCATGCTCGATTCAGCGGAAAATCCCGAAAAGATTGCCCGCATGATGATCCAGGAAATGGAAGACACGCTGGTCGAGGTCCGCACAGGTGCTGCCCGCGCCATGGCCGACAAAAAGGAAATGGAGCGCGAGATTACCCACTATACGTCAATCCGCGACGATTGGGCTGGCAAGGCCGAGCTTGCCATCGACAAGGGCCGCGAAGATCTGGCCCGGGGCGCGCTGATTGCCAAGCAAAAGGCCGAAAAGGAAATCGAAGCCCGCGCTTTGGCCGTCGACGCTGCCGAGGAAGCCTTCGAGAAGCGCTCGGATGATTTGACCAAGCTACAAGCCAAGCTCGACGAAGCCAAAGCCAAGCACCGCGCGCTGATGATGCGCCGGGAAGCGGCCGAACAACGCATCCGCGTGCGCAGCCAGACCTATGACAGCCGCGTGGACGACGCCTTGGCCCGCTATGCCACAGTCGAGCGCAAAGTGGACGAGATGGAGGCCTATGCCGAAACCATAAAGGGACGCGAGCCAAGCCTTGAAGCCGAGTTTGCCGCACTCGAGCGCAATGACAGCATCGAAGCCGAACTTGAAGCACTCAAAGCCCGCCGCACGAAAACGGCCCAATCGAAATCCGAAAAGCCAAAATCCACAAAGACAGGGAGCTAATTCATGCTGACCGCAATCGTCACGACATTCTGCATCCTTGGCCTCATCGCAACACCCGGCCTGATTGCCGCGCATCTTGAAGATCGCAAGAAGGCGAGGAACCCGTAATGGACGGACCAGAATTTCTTATCCCGCTCATCGCCATTCTCAGCATCTTCGTTTTCCTGCCATGGATGTTCTTTCACTATATCACCCTATGGCGGGGCCAAAAGACGCTCAAGCCGGACGATGAGCGGATCATGGAAGACCTCTGGCGCTCTGCCAAACGTATGGAGCGCCGCATCGAAACGCTTGAAGCCCTGATCGACAATGAACCAGAGACAAGCCGCACCCGCCCCGCAGACACAGACTATAGGAGAGACCGCTAATGCCCCGCGAATACGAAGACTACCCAACCTCCCCCAATCCCAAACGCTTCTACCGTTCCAGAGAGGATAAAATGCTCTTCGGCGTCTGCGGCGGTCTGGCCCAGCGCTTTGGATGGGACGCAACAATTGTGCGCATAGCGGTCGTGGTCCTATCCCTCCTTGGCGCAGCCGGGCTGTTTGTGATTGCCTATCTCATTGCGGCGGTTATCGTGCCCAAAGCGCCTTTCGGGGGAAGCCATATCAGCCCCGAGGAAGACGCCTTCTGGCGCGGCGTATCAGACCGCCCACGGGCAACATTCGGCAATCTGAAATATACTTTCATGGACCTCGAAGACCGACTGAAAACGCTCGAACAGCGTGTCACCAGCGATGAGTGGCGCTTGCGCAAAGAGTTTCGCGACCTTGAAGGTCATTAGAGTTTCAAGGCTCAAACACTAAGGGGAGAAAGAGAATGACCATCCTCGCATTTACACCGCCCTCTCGTGCTCGGACAGATGCAGGCCAAGCTTATCAACCGCCACACCGCCCATCCCGCGACCGCTGGATCGGCCTCGGCCTCTGCGCCATCATCCTTGGCCTGTGCGCCATCTCGGCCTTTACCGGCGGACTATCAGTCAGCACAGGCGGGGTCGAGATGAACCTCACCGGTTCGCTTAGCCATGGCATGCAAATCCACTTTGCCTCGGTGAACAGCTAAGCAAATGGCCCATCAAAACTGACCGCGCTTCAACCCGCGCAGCAAAAACCGGACAGGAGACAGGGCCTCGGCGACATCCTGTTCGGTTGGCAGCGCGCTGCCATAGAGCTGGCTCGACAAAATCTCCGCAAGTAGAGGAGCATAGCCAAAGCCGCGACTGCCTAGGCCGCCAACAATATAAACCCCCTCATGGCGCGGCATATCGCGTTCAACACGTACCCCCTTGCGTTCCGCCGCAAACAGTTCAAGCGCAGATGCAAAATCCGGCAGTCCCCCACAGAGCGGCAGCTTGTCCGGCGTTGTCGCCCGAACGCCGGCCCGCGACTTTGCATCGGGAAAATCGAGCCAGTCGCCATGTCCAAGCGCCTTGAGCGCCTCCCCGTTCGACGCGCTCGCCGCCGGAGAGGTTACAATCTCACCCCCCGCAAAAGGCGCAAACGTCGCCCCCCACAGGCGCAACAAACCCGAAGCGAGGGCATAATGGCCAGATGCCACCGCCACAAGCTCTGCCGCCCGAGCTTCGGTAAACTCGACCTGCCCGAGCCGCCCCGCCAAGGGCAGCCATGAGGTTTCGGCAAGCTCACCGGCAGCCATGCCGCTCGCCAGAATGATCGCGTCAAATTGTTCGCTGTTCACGCGCCCGCCCCGCACATCAATCTGCGCGCGGTTGCCAAGCCTAAGCACAGCGCCCGTCAGCAGCTCGGCCAGAAGCGCATGCGGCGAAACGAGCAGCGCATCCTTGTGAACAAGCCCCCCTTCCTCGTCAAAACCGAGCAATGCCTCGTCAAGCGGCGGATCGGCACGAAGCTTGGCGAATTTCTCAACATCCGATGCCCCGCGCGGTCTCTGCCGCACATCCAGCAGCTCAACGCCTGCACGCCCCTTATAAAAAGCACGTGCACGAACATATGCCTCCAGCGCAGCACGGGCGACCACACTATCTTCAGCATCAAGCCTCGGCATGACCAGCGCCAGCGGATTGCCGCTCGCCCCTGCGCCGACTTTCTCGGCCATGTCAAAGACAGTGACCCGCCCGCCCTGATCCATGCATCGGCGCGCGATACAAGCACCCCCGATCCCCGCCCCAATAATGGCAATGCTCGAAGGCGCGCTTGCCGCTGGTGCCAAACCATAACGGTCCGGCTCCGGCGCGACGCCGCTTTCGCACACCGCCTCCAGCCGCTCACGCTTGCGACCAAATCCCGGCGCTTTGCTGACCGTAAACCCTGCCGCCGCCAAGCCGCGCCGCACCGCGCCAGCCACCGTATAAGTCCCCACCTGCGCGCCCTGACCAGACCGCGCCCGCATCAAGCCAAAAAGCGCCTCATCCCACATCGCGCCATTTTTTGCAGGCGCAAATCCGTCAAGAAACCATGCATC
>CALLUH010000098.1 GCA_938011445.1 uncultured Hyphomonadaceae bacterium | reverse complement strand
GGCGGGGGAATTTCTTGATATTTTTGAAGAGCGTGTCACCGCCGCCATTAGTGCCGATATCCAAAATGCCTATCAAGGCGCAGTCTTAGTTGATAATCCCGTGAAACAAAATGACGCGCAGATAAAGGCTGTCTTGGGCATCCAGTCTGAAAATTAATGCAAAGCCCGATTTATCCGAGCCAAGCGCAGGCGGCCACGATTAAGGCACCGCAGCTTATCTATGCCCGTGTTATCAATGATTTGGACACGCCCGTCTCGGCCTATTTGAAAGTTGCGCAAGACAAGCCCTATGCGTTTTTATTCGAATCTGTCCAAGGCGGAGAGCAGCGCGGGCGCTATAGTTTTTTTGGCTTTGGCCCTGATCTGATATGGCGCGCCTTTGGCGATGACAGCGAATTATCCGAATATGGCGGCGCTTTTATGCCTTGCACAGGGAAACCGCTCGACGCCCTACGCGCTATCCAAGCCCGAAGCGCTTTTGATTTGCCAGAGGGCATTCCACCTATGGCAGCGGGTCTATTTGGCTATCTAGGTTATGACATGATCCGCCAAGTGGAAGATTTGCCCGCAGGCAATGCTGACCCTATCGGCACGCCAGATGCGATTATGGTGCGCCCGAAAATTGTCTGTATCTTTGACCAAGTGGCCCAAGAAATCATTATCGCCTCACCGCTTTATGATACGGGCCGCTATGAAGATTGCGCGGCGCGTATTCGTGCGGTTATTGCCGATTTAAACCAGCCAACTCTGGCTGTGGCGGCGCGCGACATTGACACGCCGACAATCACGCCCAAGCTCGGCACCAGCCTTGAGCATTTTAGCCAGCGCGTCAAAGCGGCTAAAGATTACATTCTCGCGGGCGATATTTTCCAAGTCGTTATTGGGCAAAGATTTGAAGCCAAGCTCCCCGCTTCGCCTTTTGCGCTTTACCGCTCGCTACGGCGCATGAACCCCTCACCCTTTTTATATTTCCTCGACTTTGAAGACCATCAAATCATCGGCTCTAGCCCTGAAATTCTGGTGCGCCTAAGAGACGGTATTGTCACTATTCGCCCCATTGCGGGCACACGGCCGCGCGGCAAAACTATCGCTGAGGATGTGCAGCATGAAAAAGAGCTGCTGGCTGACCCGAAAGAATGCGCCGAGCATTTAATGCTGCTAGATTTGGGTCGTAATGATGTTGGCCGCGTCGCTAAGGCTGGCACGGTGAATGTCACGGAGCGCTTCACCATAGAGCGCTACTCCCATGTCATGCATATTGTCTCAAATGTTGAAGGACAAATTTTGGACGGCATGGACGCCATATCCGCGCTGTTTGCGGGCTTTCCTGCGGGCACAGTCTCTGGCGCGCCAAAGGTCCGCGCGATGGAAATCATTGACGAGCTAGAACAGGAAAAGCGCGGCATCTATGCAGGCGCGGTTGGCTATATTTCCTCTAATGGGGATATGGATACGGCGATTGCGCTGCGCACGGGCATAGTCAAAGACGGCATGCTGCATGTGCGCGCGGGCGCGGGTATCGTCATGGATAGTGTAGCCAAATCCGAATTTGAAGAAACCCAGCATAAGGCCGCCGCCCTGTTTCGCGCTGCCGAACAATCCGTCAAATTTGGAGGGAATTGATCATGGATGCTTATAATCTGGGCCGCTTAATCGGTTCGCTTATTATATTCCCCGGAATACCAATATTATTGGTCAGCCTATTTCTAGATCGGCAATCAAAAAAACGATTAGAGAAAGCTCGAGAGCAGCGCGAAAATGAACGATTAGAAAGACATAACAGAAAGCCAACAAAATAATGCTCCTCGTTATCGATAATTATGACAGCTTTACCTATAACCTCGTTCATTACGCCCAAGAGCTAGGCGCGGAAACCAAAGTCATCCGCAATGACGATATGGGCGCGGGACAAGCTTTATCCTTAGGGGCAAAAGCGGTGCTATTATCGCCCGGCCCCAAAACCCCCAATGAAGCGGGTATGTGCCTTGACCTTTTAGCGCAAGCGCCAGAGGATTTACCCATTTTGGGCATATGTTTGGGGCAGCAATCTATTGGCCAAGCTTTTGGCGGCCAGGTCATCCGCGCCAAAGACATCATGCATGGCAAAATCTCGCCGATACATCATGACAATACAGGGCTTTTCGCAGGTCTCGGCTCTCCGTTTAACGCCACGCGCTATCATAGCCTCTCGGTGGAGCGCGAGAGCTTGCCAGAGACCCTGATCGCTAATGCCTGGACAGAGGACGGCGAGATTATGGGGCTACGGCATATCTCTCGCCCGATTCACGGGCTGCAATTCCACCCTGAGAGCATCGCCTCTGAAAATGGGCATAAGCTCATCGCCGCCTTTTTAGGCCTTGCAGGGATGACATAATGCAAGATTTCGCCGCGACATTACGGGAAATTTTACGCGGAGAACAATCCGATTCGCAAATCCAGCATTTCCTTGAGGACCTCATAGAGCAAGGCCTCACCCCAGATCATGTCGCGACAGGCGTTGAGATTATGCGCGAAAATATGACCCCTGCCCCAATTGACAAGGCCATAGATATTGTCGGCACGGGCGGCACGGGGCTGCACACCTATTCCATATCCACGGCCAGCGCCATTATCTGCGCGGGGGCTGGCGCGCGGGTCGCCAAACATGGTAATCGGGCGGCTAGCTCTCTGACTGGCACGGCGGATACGCTAGCCCAGCTTGGCGTCAAGCTCGACATTAGCCCCGAAAAGGCCGCGGAATGCGTAGATAAAGCGGGCGTCGGCTTTCTCTTTGCGCCCAATCATCACCCTGCCATGCGCTTTGTTGGCCCTGCGCGCAAAGCCATTGGTAAAAAGACATTATTCAACCTGCTCGGCCCGATGAGCAACCCCGCCAGCACCAAACGCATGCTCGTCGGTGTGGCCGATGATAGATGGCGGCACCTCATGGCGCGCGCCTTTGCGCAGCTCTCTATGGACCATATTTGGGTTGTCCATGGACAGGTTGATAATCATGCTGGCCTTGATGAGATCACCACAACAGGCCCGACTTTTGTGTCCGAGGTCAAAAACGGCGCGGTGCGCGAG
>CALLUH010000097.1 GCA_938011445.1 uncultured Hyphomonadaceae bacterium | reverse complement strand
GAGGGTGCATCCTGTATTCGTTTCGCTTCTCCAAAGGACTTTAGCATGATCCCGAGCTTCTCTGACACGCGCGGAAGCGTTGCCATTTATTCTGCGCTTATCTTGATTCCGATCATGCTGACCGTTGGCCTGGGCGTTGAGTTCCGTCAGGTGTCGAACCTGAAGCAGAACCTTCAGACCGCGCTTGATTCGAGCGTGATGGCAGCTGTGGTGTCCTCAAGCGGGGAAGATGCACTGGCTCAGGGTCGAGAGGTTTTCAAAGGGAATACGCGAACGGTAAGCATGCTTAATCCGGTTGTCAGCTTGACACGGATTGATGCCAACACAGTTGAGGGAACGGCCGCGGCGTCGTCGCCGCCAATTCTGTCCCAGCTTCTCGGGTTGAATGGCTTTCGGGTCTCGGTTGTCTCACGTGCCTCGACGACGACGAATGCGAGTATTCCGCCTTGTGTGATTCTTGCAGGTGATAATGTCCGAAATGGTCTGGTTTTTAATGGCGGCGCACGCTTTGCCTCTCCCGATTGTGGTATCCATGGCCATTCCATTGCAAATCCGGTCGGTGTTTTTAATTCGGGGATCAGGATCGACGCGGCTGAGATATGTCTGCAAGGCACGCACATCGTGAATAATGCCGGGCGTATTGATAATCTGGCGCTTGGCTGTACGCCTGAGCCTGATGTGCTGGCGGGCACGATTGCGCCGCCATCTTCTACCTCGTGCGATCCGGGGCTTCCGAGGAATATAAATGGCGGGTCAATCAGGCTGCGGCCCGGCGTTTATTGTGGCGGTTTGAACTTTAACGGCAATGTCCGCGCCGAGTTTGACCCCGGTCTATATGTGATCCGGAACGGCAATTGGAATGTTAATGGCGGAGAATGGACGGGCGACGGTGTTACGTTCTATTTCGACGATACATCGAAAATCCAGTTCAATAGCGGTGTCCAATCCGATCTCACACCGCCAACGAGCGGCACCTATGAGAATGTCTTGTTCTTTGAACGCCCCGGATTGCCGCGTACCAATTTCGTTTTTAATGACACACGTGGCTTCGAGCTGACCGGTTTGATCCAATTGCCGAGCCGCGACGTTACGGTGAATGGAAACGGCAATGTCCGTCAGCGCGATGCGCTTCTGGTTTTCAACTCTCTGACGTTCAATAATGCAAGGTGGGAACTGCGCAATGAATTGTTGGCGGGGAGTGGGACGACGACGCAGGGTGTTGCCGCGATTGTCAGATAGGCAGCCAATCGAACAAGCCCTCTCTCTTTGTCCTGTCTCTTGCCCGATTAGCTCTGAATGTTAGAGAACATGCTGGTAAGTTACAGAAAAGAGACGCTGCATGACAAAATGGACGCTTGGTATTCTTGGCGGGTCGGGGCTTTACGATATTGATGGGCTGGAAGCGGCGCGTGACGAGGTGATCGAGACGCCGTGGGGGACACCATCTGCACCGCTCAAGCGGGGGCGGATTGGCGATGTCGAGCTGGTGTTCCTGCCGCGTCATGGCGCAGGGCATGCGCTTAGCCCGAGCGCGGTGAATTATCGGGCAAATATTGATGCGCTCAAACGGGCAGGGTGCAGCGATGTTCTGTCAGTCTCGGCGGTTGGTTCGCTCAAGGAGGACTATGCGCCGGGTGATTTTGTGCTGGTTGACCAATTTATTGACCGGACCTTTGCGCGCGAGAAAAGCTTTTTCGGCGCCGGCTGTGTCGCTCATGTGTCGCTGGCTGATCCGGTATGCGCGCGATTGTCTGGGCTGGCAGGGGATGCGGCGGAGGCGGCGGGCGCAAAGGTGCATCGCGGCGGGACCTATCTTGCGATGGAAGGGCCGCAATTCTCGACCCGCGCGGAGAGCCATATGTATCGAAGCTGGGGGGCGCATGTGATCGGCATGACGAATATGCCCGAGGCCAAGCTCGCGCGTGAGGCGGAGCTGCCCTATGCCACGCTCGCCATGGTGACAGACTATGATTGCTGGCGCGAGGCGACCGAGGCGGTTTCGGTGGAAGCGGTGCTCGGTATCCTGAAGCAAAACGGTGAGACGGCGGCCAAAACGATCGGTGCGCTTGCGCATATGCTATCGGGCACCGAACGTACCTCTTGCGCACAAGGCATCGAGACGGCGCTTGACTATGCGATTATTACCGCGCCAGAAGCACGCGACGCCGCACTTGTGGCCAAGCTCGACGCCGTCGCAGGCCGGGTGCTCTAGGGAGAGGCGAACACGGTCCCCTATTGCGTGTTCGAACTTGCGATAGGGGACGGGTTGCTAGTTTTCGCCAGAGACGGTTGCGAGATAGGCGATGACATTATTGCGGGTGTCTTCATCAGCAAATCCGATGGGCATATTCGCGCTTGCGCTATCATCCTCAAGATAGGTTTTGAGAAACTGGCTTGGGTCTTCGAGCCATTCGAAAAGACGCTGCTCATCCCAGACGAGGCCCTTTTCGCGCGCAGCTTTCAGGCCGGCACTGTAACTATAGCCCGCATAGGAGCCTGCATCACGGCCAACAATTCCATTGAGAACAGGGCCGAAGGCGTTTTGCGCATCAGGGCCGACCTGATGGCATGAAGCGCAGGTCTCGAAGACTTCCTTGCCTTTGGCAGCGTCCCCCACAGCCACGCTGGCAACCGGTGCGCCTGCGACGGGGGCCACATAATCAAGCCGGACCTGACGGACAGGATAGCCAAGGGAGTCTTGCGTGCTGAAGGCTTCATGGCAGGAATGGCAGAACTTCTGGCTGGTGCGCATCGGACGGCCATTGGTGTTAACGCGTGCATAAAGCCAGCCATTCGTGTCGGGCGCTTCGTCGGCACTGACTTTTTCCATCGTGAAAAGCGGGCCGGGCCGGAACTCGCCTTCGCCTTTGACTGTAAAGCTTTCCTTGGCGATCTTGGTTCCGATCGGCATGGTCGGGTTCTGGCTCGAATATTTGATATACTCGCTATGCCCGACGGTGTTTACATAGGTCATCATATAGCGTTTTGAATGGACCCCGGGCGCTGCGGGGCCAGTTGCGGTGCCTTCCCACGACGCATATTCAGCGGCGATTGGATTGTCGCCCTGCTGATAGCCAGCCATAAGGGCGGTGCGGGAGGTCTCGTAGAGCTCGTTGACCGCAGCTGCAGAGATGTCGGCGTCGGCGCGGAGACTGTCTGTCAGGCCGCCCGCTGCGCCTGCACATCCGGCTGCGATTGCCAGTGCCGCTGCGCCCAGTACGAATTTATTGATCTTCATAGTCCCGATCTCCCTCTGATCTTCTCATGTTCAAGTCGTGTCTTATGCTAAAGTATATTGTGCTTATGTTTCGGGCAAACATCTTCGCCACGTTTGCAGAGAACGATAGCACGCCCCTGTGATTGAGGTATATAGAGCTTTAACATTGGTCTGTGTTCGAGGTGAAAGGCCAGTAATCTTGTGTTATAATTATGCAAGTGGACGGTTATAATGGGCTTGGTGGCCTGAACGCTGGTCTAACCAGCGGCTTCCGTGGCGATGGCGTCGAGTGCGTTCGCAATGTTCTCGATGATTTGGGCGGGTTCGGTGACCCCGGCGGCGGCGGTGATGGCGCGGATGTCGGAGACAGTGATGATGACTTGCCCGCCTTCCTCGCGGATTTGCGCTTTGAGGGGCAAATCGAGGCCGAGCGCCGGATTGGCGAGCATGAGCGGGGTGCCCGCTTTGGGATTGCCGAAAATGTAGAGCGTGTTGGGGGCGAGGGTCTGGCCAACCTTCGCAGCCCCTGCGGCATGATCGACTGTGGCAAAGACGGTTAGCCCGCGCGCCTCGATTGCGGATTTGAGACGGGCATTGGCGCTCGCAAAGTCGGTCTGGCTTATATAGGTCACATTTTTTCCTTGAACGGCTTGGGTGGTAATCACTTCGGGTGCGGGTGGAGGGCGAGGGGGTGGATTGATGGTGCTACAGCCAGTTATGGCCGCTGCAAATGGGAAGGCTGCTAGTAAAACCCGATGTTTCAAAGGTCGCGGGATAAGAGAAGCGAGCATATGGAGGCCCTACTGTTTGTTCTGTCATGATATTATCGACGCATGGTGCGCAATTTGCTAGGCTTAGACAAGACGGTGGAGAGATTGTGATGAGTGGGACAGCGTTTCAGACATTTATGACGGGCGGGATGCTGCTGCTGGTCGTGTCAATTACGGCGATTGGCTGGATACTTTGGGCCGGGCGCGATGCGCAGAATGATGCCGAAGAAGCCGCGCTCGAAGGGGTAGGGCACGAATTGAAACTGAACTTACAGCGCATGTTGATGGAACTGGCGGGTCTGGCGCATGGGCAACCCTATCGCGCGGGGTCGCTGATGGCGGTGAAGCACCCGCAGCTTGATGCGGTAAATACGGGACTTGTGAATTGTGACCGGCGAGCCTTGGCGGTGATCGGGGCGACGTATCAGGATTTGCAGGCACGCAAGATGCTCTTGCAGGCCGATCTGGAGACAAATGGCGATGGCAGGGCGGAATATGAAGCTGCGGTGGACGCCGCGATGGACGGGTTGACGACGCTATATATGTGGGATGCGCATGATGGCCAGCGACCCGATCAGGCCCCGTCAACGCGAAGCTGGGCGGTGCGTGACTGGCTGAAATCGAACGGGTTTGGCCAGATCGAGCTACCGGGTATGCATTTACGCGACACTGTGGTGGCGCGGCTGCGTGCTTATGGCATGACGTTGACGCCGAAGCCATTGAGCCATACCGCGCATGAATACTGGTCGATGCAATATGACCGTCAGGCTGATCCGCGTGGTGTCTTCGGTGCGAGACGCTTGCCCAAGGCGGAAAAGGCGGGCGAAACTGATGGCGCGAAGAAGCCGAGTTTGCGTGACCGATTGGGACGCAAGAAGGGGGACCGCGATATGTTGAGCGAGGCTGCCAAGCCTGAGATCACAACCGATCCACTTGTTGATCAAGCTGCGCATTTGGCTGAATAGGCTATTTTTCTGGACGGGCCATGTGTCTGGCGGTTAGAACGCGCGCATGGATTTGAAAACGGCGATCAGGACCATTCCGGACTATCCCAAACCGGGTATTATGTTTCGCGATGTGACGACATTGTTTGGCGATGCCGCAGCGTTCGAGCAGGCTGCACGTCAGATGGCTGCGCCTTGGCAGAGCCTTTCGATTGATCTGGTTGTCGGGATTGAAGCGCGGGGGTTTATTCTTGGCGGCGCGCTTGCCCTTCTGCTTGGGGCGGGCTTTGTGCCGCTGCGCAAGCCGGGCAAGCTGCCCTTCGAAACGGTGAGCGAGGATTACGAACTCGAATATGGCATGGACACGCTGCATATGCATGTTGATGCGGTTCGGGCGCGGCAGCGTGTTTTACTGGTTGATGATTTGATCGCAACGGGCGGGACGGCGATGGCGGGCATGCATTTGCTCAAGCGGGTGGGCGCGGAGATTGTCGGGGCCGGATTTCTGGTCGATTTGCCGGATTTGGGCGGCGCAGAGCGCTTAAGGGCGGAGAAAATGCAGGTTCACACCCTCCTATCGTTTGAAGGGCATTGACCTGAGCGCCGGTCGGCCTCACCTATGGCAAAGATATTTTTTGGAGCAGAACACTTGATGACCCGAATGGACGATGAAGCTGGCGGCAATCCGATTGCAGAGCCGAACGCATTTTTGGAAGAGGCCCTATTCAAGGCACGTACGATCCTGCTGACTGGCGGGGTCGACGATAAATTGGCGCGGCGTGTGTCCGAGCGGCTATTGGCACTGGGGAGCGATAGTTCAGATCCGATCCTGCTGGTTGTCTCGTCGCCCGGTGGCCACGTAGAGTCTGGCGACATGATCCACGACATGATCAAATTTGTACCTGCGCCGGTAAAAATTCTCGGGACGGGTTGGGTTGCCAGCATTGGTGCGTTGATTTATTCGGCGGCGAAAAAGGAAAATCGGTTTGCCCTGCCCAATACGCGCTTCCTGCTTCATGAACCGCGTGGCGGAGTTGGCGGTCAGGCGTCCGATATTCAAATTCAGGCGGACGAGATCATCAAGATGCGTGAGCGGTTGAACAAGATGCTTGCGGCAGCGACAGGACAAACTCTTGCAAAGATCAAGAAAGACACCGACCGCGATTTCTGGATGTCCGCTGAAGAGGCCGTCAAATATGGTCTGGTTGGCAAGATCGTCTCCAGCCAGAGCGAAATCACGTAAGGCCTTAATGTTGGTTTCCATCTCGTAAAGGATTTTGGGCTAATCTCTGCACAAGACTTAGGATTGTGTAGAGCTGTATGGTTTCCAAAATTCGAGATATTGTCAGGCCGGTTGATACGCTTAATCCGGATTTGAGCGTGTCGGCAGCTTTTCAGCGTTTTCATGCGTCACCCGATCTGGATACGCTGGCTGTCGGAAGTGAAAGTGGGGTGACAGGTATTCTGCTGCGCCACCGTCTGCTTGATTTGATGCTGAGTTCGATCAGCCCTGAAATCCTGTTTCGCCAACCGGTGCGTCAGTTCATGGAGAAGACGTTCGAGAGCGTCGATATATCTGCTTCGATCAGCTATGTGACCGCGACCAGCACAACGCTGGAGATGGCCGAACCAATGGGTGCGCTCGTGGCCATGGAGGAGGGGCGCTATGTCGGCATTGTGCCGCTTGGGCGATTGTTGAAGGCGTTAACCGGAATCAATGTGGCGCGTGCGCGTGCGATGAAAGAGATGCGCGAAAAGCTTGAGGCTGCGGCGCAGAAAATGGCGCAAGCCCGACAGGATGAAAGCCGGTTTGTCGCAATGGTCGGGCATGAGATTCGTACACCGCTGACGGGGATATTGGGGGTAGCTGATCTGCTCACGGGGACCAAGCTGAGCAAAAAGCAGCAAGCGATGGCGACGACGATTGCGCGCTCGGGGCATCATCTTGACCGTTTGCTTGACGATTTGCTCGATCTGTCGCGGCTGAATGCCGATAAAGTCAAACTGGTGGCTGAGCCCTTTGATCTGAGAGACTTTGCGCGGGAGACGCGTGCCCTCTGGCAGGCACGCGGTCTGCAAGAGGATGTCACCTTGAATGTGCGGGCCAAAACGAAAGGCGGCAAACGCATTGTTGCGGATGCGACGCGGCTTAGGCAGATCCTGTTTAATCTTGTATCCAATGCGATAAAATTCTCTGGCGGCGGCCGGGTAGATGTCGATCTTGAAACCCGTGAGACGGAGACGGGGCGCATTGATGTCTGGATGCGGGTCTCTGATACTGGACCGGGTATTTCTGACACAGACAAAGCGCGTTTGTTTGGAATGTTTGAGCAAGCCTCGGAGCAGACGCGGCTCGGCCATGGCGGAAGTGGTCTTGGCCTTGCAATTGCCAAAGGGCTGGTAGAGCGCATGGATGGGCAACTCGATTTAAGAGACAATGCGGCTGGCGGGTGTGAATTTACCGTGGTTTGTCCGGTCATCAAAGCCGGCCCGAAACTTGTGGCGCAGACGCCGACGCGCCAACGTTCCGGGCAGTTTGAACTTGGCCGGATTCTGGTTGTTGATGATCACGATACAAGCCGCTTTGTTATCAGCCAGGCGCTTATTGCGGCGGGCTGGCAGGTTGATTCGGTGGCAACCAGCACTCAGGCCGAACGGCGGCTCGATGGCGTCTTTTATCAAGCGGCACTTTTCGATTTGCATTTGGGTGACGTGCGCGGAGAGGATTTGCTGGCGAGCTTGCGGGCGGGATCTTCGGCCAATCGTAACCTGGCTGTGCTGGCCGTCTCGGCGGATGTTGGTGCGGAGCGGCGAGCGGCTTGCCTGGCTGCGGGTTTTGCGGGCTTTGTTGAAAAACCTATCCGGCCGAGACAATTGGTTGCAAGCCTTGCAGATCTAATCGTGGACACGGCCCATCAGGGTGCTGGCGCGGTCAGGCTGCGGGCTGTCTAAGCTCCCTAAGGGCGCCTCGAACGAACGCTTTCCTGCGTGTTTTAGCTGCAAGACCGGCTCATGCGATTGTAAACGGGGTTTGCTCGCTCAGCTTTGCGAGACGAGTCTGAGGTGGGGTTTCTGGCGGACAGATTTGCTTTCTTCTTCGGGCACGTAGATGCTTTTGATTTTGTGGCTGACAATCGCCTGATCATGCAACATCGCTTCGCCTCCTAGGGTTTGATAAAGGCATAAGAACCGCTCGCTGCCATGGGTGCCCGGTTCGAGTGGAGCGATGCTGATCTCGACATCCAATCGCCGATCCTGATGGCTTTTGCCATAGAGCCTGATCACGCCAGGGCGTTTGTCGTGGGTCACGCTCGATAGCAGCGCTGCAGCAAGTTGGCGGTCCGAAGGGGTCCATAGATCAAGGAAATTGGTTCCAACCAGATCACGCCCGAAAAGGGCTGGAAGCGTGTCGCCAGCTATCCGGAATGGTGCAATGTCGGCGCGGGTCCGTTCTATGATGAATAGGCCGCCCAAGAGCCCGGGATATTCGTCAACAGATGGGCCGGCATACTCCAGATGGCCATTTTTTATCATTCTTTGCCAGGCGAGCAGCAGGGCTTTGGTATTTGCGTGTAATATGCCCGATAGCATTTTGGGTCTCCGCTTCTTTCATTGTCATCCCCCGTATCGCAATAAACGCGCCAGTTGATTACTGCGGATTGGCACAAAACATATCAGTCGGCGCGAACATTGGCATGGAAGCTGCTTCCTGAGAGGGGAACTTTAAGGGAGATCGGCAATGACCGTATCAACTCGATACAAAAAGATGGGCTCTGTTGCGGTGCTTGCAGTGCTATTTGCGGGCGGGAGCGCACTTGCAGGCGGAGACAAGGAACGGCGCGGGGCAGGCTATCAGTCGCCTCCGCAGACCCAACAGGGCGCACATGGCTATCGCGGCAGCCCCGTTGTGGTGCCCGGTGTCTCGGTCAAGGCACCCAGCGTTATTGTCAATCAGGGCAATGTGATCAACCAGCAGACCTTTATCAATCGAAACAGCGTTAATCAGAGTTTTCTGTCTGGCCAGTCCAATCTTATTATCGGCAATGGCGGGTTTGCTGCCTCCGGTGCAGTTCCTGTTGCCCCCAGCACATTGAACGGGCTGAACGTTCAGGGCGCTGACCGGACCGTGGTGGAGACGATTACTGAAGAGGTGCCGGTGACCGAAGAAACCTGCATTCCGCAGATCAGTACGCGTTCGGTGGTGCGACCCGTTCAGGCTGTCTGCATCGACGATAAAGGGACACCCCATCCGGCCTCAAGGCTCGACGCGGAGGCTGCCCTCTCTGCGGATTATCAGGGTGAGGTGTTCCGTTGCCTTGCGGGTACGCACATGCAGGTGACATTTGGTAATCTGGTGGATGGCCAGCCCTCATTTGCGCAAGGGGAAACATTTTCCTGCCGCAAGGGCGAGGCGCTGGCCCAGCGTAATGGTGATCTGGTTTGCACCACTGAAATGCCGCAGCGCAATTGCAATGAACGCTCCTTGCTGCGTCGGCATGGCCCAGGCATCAAACTCATTCGCCAGACCATTTCGGAGGAAACCTGCATTCCTCAGACTCGGACTGTGCTAAAGACCGTGACGCGCGAAGTTGAACGGGTCGAGCCGAATCGGAATGGACAAATCGTGTTTGACGGCGGCGTGGGGCAGACGGTTTATTAGCCCGTCTCCGGCCGCCTTACTTTCAGGCCAGCAGATAATTTCTATCTTCAACCCGTGTACGTTGTGCACGGGTTGTTGCTTATTTGACACGCTTCTTTTCGAGTTGGCGGGCATCTGTAAATCGCGCTTTGGGCTTGGGCTGTTGTCGGCTAGCTTTCCGGCGACAAAACAATCAAAAATATTCTTGGAGGAATGATTTATATGACCCGACCGATTTTCCGTGTGCAAACGCAGATAAGCCTTCGCACCCAATTGTCGAGAACTGTTGCTCTTGGCGCTGTTGTGGCGATGGCAAATGTCGTGACCCCCGGGGCGCTTGCGCAGGAAGCTGAGGGCGACGACGAGACGACGCGTCGGTTGGGTACGGTCGAGGTGACAGCGACGCGCCGTGATGGTGTGACGGTACAGGATGTGCCGATTGCGGTAACGGCGTTTGATGCAACGCTGCTCGAGCAGCAGGACTTTAACCGGCTGAACGATCTCGAGCAGCTCTCGCCAAGTGTCCAGATTACACAGGGCCAGTCGGCATCTGCAGGGACATCAATTTCGATTCGCGGTATCGGCACCGGGGCGGACAATTTCGGTTTTGAACCGGCGGTCGGTATTTTCGTGGATGGGGTTTATCGCACGCGCACAGGCTCGGGCATACAGGAATTGCCAGAGCTTGCAGGCGTCGAAGTGCTCCGCGGCCCACAGGGTACATTGTTTGGCCGCAACACGTCGGCGGGCGTGGTCAGCATCCGGACGGCCAAGCCGACCTTTGAGCCGTCAGGTTATGCCAGCGTAAATTATGGTAATTTTGATTCGCTGGAAGTGAATGCCGGTTTTTCAGGCGAGATTGCCGAGAATCTCGCTGCGCGGTTTGATGGCAAGTTTCGCCAGCGTGACGGGTTCATCGAAGATGTGAACTCTGACCGTGACTTTAACAATATTGACCGTTTCGCCCTGCGTGGCCAATTGCTTTACGAGAAGGATGAAAGTTCGCTGCGCTTGATCGCAGACTATACGGAAACCAATGAAGACTGTTGTGCGGTGACGATTGTCCAGCTTGGTGCTTTTGCGCCATTGGTTCAGGGTGTTGCTGCATCGAACGGACTTGTCGGCAATCTTGATCCGAATGATCCTGAAAACCGTTTCCGGACCGCTGTTTCGCCAAATCAGAGCTTCCGCGATGAAGTGCAGGATTGGGGCGTTTCTGCGGAATATGAGCAGGGGCTTGGCTGGGCTGATTTTACGTCGATTACCGCCTTGCGCGTGTTTGACTCGGTCCGCGATCAGGATATTGATTTTTCGGGTCTTGATCGGGCTGCGCGGAACGGCACGACCAATGCGGACCGTGCCTTTACCCAAGAGTTCCGGCTAAATGGTCAGGCTGGGAAGCTCGACTGGCTCGTCGGGGCGTTTTACCTGAACGAAGACATCGAGACGTTTGATACGATCCAGTTTGGCGGGGATGCGGATGTCTTCAGTGACGCGTCTTTTGCCGGGTTTGCCACGACGAATCCGGGTGTCCCGGCATTGTCGCTGTTTGGAACCAATGTCGGCCCAGGACCCGGCGGCGGCGCAATTCCGTTCCTGTTTACAGATACTGCAGGTCTGAGTGGGCTCCCCCCCGGCACTGTGGTTCCGTTTGGTATCCTTGGACCGGTAGCGACCGCAGCCGGAGAAGCTGCAGCCGCTGCATTGGGGCCGCTCCTTGCGGCTGGCACGATTGATCAGGCAACCTTTGACGCTCAAGTGGCTACGGCTGTGGCCGGAGCGCAAGGTACGTTCACGCCCTTCTTCCTGCCGCCAACGCCAGCGGGTGCGGGCGCGTTTGATACGTTTAACCAGACGACAAATGCCATCGCGATCTTCACACACAACCAGTATGAAGTGACCGACAAGCTGACCCTGACGGGCGGTTTGCGCTATAATTATGAAGAGCGGTCGATCCGCGCCAATCTCGATGCGTCAAGCATACCGGGCTGCGCCGTGCTTCAGGATCCGACGACGTCTTTTGCGACGGCTGCGGTGCCCGCGCTCAACCCGCTCTTCCCATTCTTCGGTGTGGCCAATCTGTTTGCCTGTAATCCAGCGGTCAATCCAGAGTTTGATGTGCTCGATGGCGCACGCGAAAGCCGTTCTGACAGCGAGTTTACGGGGACCGTGAAAGTCGCCTATGAACTGACAGATGATATTCTCCTGTTCGGTGGATATAATCGCGGCTTCAAATCTGGCGGCTTTAACCTCGATCGCTCCAGTCTGGAGTCCTCCTTTGTGGGTGCTGCGCTTGGTATGCCCAATGATGGGCCTCAATTGCTTGATCTGGAATTTGATGCTGAGACGGTGGATTCGTTTGAGGCGGGTTTCAAGTCGAGCTGGTTTGACCGCCGTTTGACGGTCAACGCCACCGGCTTCTTCACCCAAGTTGATGACTTTCAGGAGAACACGTTCAACGGCACGAACTTTGTGGTGTTCAATAATGATGTCGAGACGTTCGGTGTCGAGCTTGATATTGGTGCAGAGCCAATTGACGGGCTGGTTCTCCAAGGCGGCTTCATCTGGGTTGATGCGACACGAACCGCCGTCGAGGAGGGCGCACCGGCGCTTCCGGGAGCTGTAAATGCAGACGGAACCAATACGGGCCAGCAGCTCGGCAATACGCCAGAATTTGTCCTCACGGGGTCGGGGACGTACATCTTCCCGCTGACTGAGACGTTTGAGGGCACATTACATGCAAATGTGCGGTGGCAGTCCGATACCAATCTGGTTCAGGGCACCTTGTTTGAAGCCTTTGAGAACGGTGCTTATGCCACGGTCGGCGCGCGGGCCGGCATCCAGACAACCGATGGCAAATATGCGTTCTCCGTGTTTGGTAGCAATCTGTTCGATCAGGACTTCAATGTCACAGCCTTTGGCGTTCCCGAGCAGACGGGCACATTTGCGGCCTTCCCCGGCGCGCCTCGCTTCTGGGGCGGCGAGATTAAGGTTCGCTTCTAAGCGGGACGCCGAACGTACTTAAAATCAGACGAACCCCGCCTGATTTGTCTGGCGGGGTTTTTTCTATGCTGAAATGTTTGCCTGCTTGGCGCGGCGTTTGAGCAAGGCGCTGGCGATAAGGAAGGCAACCGCTTCGAAGGCGACAAAGCGCCATGTGGCAGCTTCAGGCAGATCGCCAAGTCCGACCGATGCGATGCGAGCAAAGCAATAGCCGCCCATATAGATGATAATGAACCAGAGGGCAGGGCGGACGAGATTGTCTTTGATTGCGGCGGCGAGGCAGATGGAAGCTGCGCCGAGGCTGACGCCGCCAAAGATGCCGCGAACTTCAAACGTTCCGTTCGGCCCGCCAATCTCGACCCCGAGTTGGGCGGTCATTCCCATGGGGTCAAAAAGTGACCAGAGGCCGAAAGCGGTAAACATCAGGCCCATGCCTGCAAGGTATATGCGTGTCATCATGGGTGTTACATAAGACAGGGTTTGAAGGTGAGGCAAGAAAAACCCTCGAAGCGGCGCTGCGCTACGAGGGTTGATTTCAGCTATGTGAAGCGGGGAGGGTTTAGCTGCCACCCGCATTGGCGCGGGTCGAGAAGGTCGCGGCATTGCCGATGGCTGTGGCTGTGCTGGTCGCGCTGCCAATATGGGCGGCGGTGACGTTTGTGCGTGCCGTTGTGTTGCCCGCATTAAATTGCTCGGTGCGGGCACCAAGCGCCCCGCCATTGGCCGAAGCCGAGATCGAATTGCCAATCGCGCTGGAGCTTGTGATACCGGCGCCGCCACTAAAGCCGGTCGAGTTGAGTGTCACCGTGCTTGTGACATTGCCAGCATTGTTCTGAAGGTTCTCCAGATGTGTATCGCCGCCATAGCTGTTGGAATGGATCGAATTGCCGACCCCGTTTGCCGAGCTTGCGGCGATCCCGTCAAAAGTTGCAACCTGCGTGAAGGCATCCGCTTCGACCTGTGCACCATTGAACTGGAATGTCTCGGAGCCTTCGCTGCCGACATCAACCACAGCGTCGATGTTCTCTGCGCTGATCTGATTGCCCGCTGCGGATGCTGCATTGGTGATGTCTTGGGTTGTGCCGATGTCTGCGTCGGCAACAGCCGCAATTGACGTGCCCTGCGCAGTGGTCTGTACGGCGCCGTTAAAGGCTGAGGCCGAGCCAGTGTTCCGGTTTGAGGCGCTGTTGCCAGCGGCGGTCGAGACGTTTGTGACATATCCGTCTGCATCCGGAACAACCGAGTTTGCGAATGCGAAGACATCGCTATCGGCTGACTGTTCGTGAAAGCTTGTAATCGTTCCGCCTTGGCCGGAGACTTCGGAGACATTGGCCGAGGCGGTTGTCTGGTTTGTCGTTGCCCATGTCAGCTGTGCGTCAAGCTCATTGATCGCCTGCACCGGGCCTGTATTGGATTGGACCACATTGGCATAAGTATCACCGTTCTGGCCTGCAATAACGGAGGTGTTGGCAATGGCTGAACTTGTCGATGTGACCTCATGGCCAACTTCGCCAGTCCAAACATCAGATTCTGTCTCGACGGCACCGCTATTTGTCTGCGTGATGTCGGCAGAGACAGGCCCGTCAGCAAGACCGGTAAAGCTATTGCCCACGGAAGTGCCAGCGGCGTCTACGCGATCCTCGGCCCAATCGACATGGACTTCAAGATTGCTGAAGACATCGCCCAGATTGACCTGATCTATGGTTTCGCTCGTTGGCGGCACAGCGTCTTGCGCATTGGCCATGAAGGACACAGCAAACCAGGCTGCGATCCCGAGAAGGAAGGTGGCGAGTTTCTTCATGATCAGTTACCCGCCCCTGTGAGAAGGCCGCGACGGGTCCGTCCAGTCACCGAACGGTCGCGACGCTCATGCCAGCGATTGGTTTCGGTGCGTGTGTCGCCATTATTGGCGGCCAGATTGTCATAGGCTGGAACGTAGTCGCCCGTTGTGCCATTTGTGGATACGGCATTGGCGCTGAGTGTGCCGCATACTTCGGGGCCCGGGGCGCCGTAGAGGTTTGCGCTCATTTCCAGCACAGCGCGCTCGATGACCGAGCGGATGGCAAGCTGAATTGGCTCCTGGGCACGCTCCCCGCCGCCAATATCGAACAGAACGCCGCTGAAGAAATCGAAATAGCCAGCCGAGACTTCGCGCCCGATGATTTGCTTCTGATAGGAGATGACGTCGATGACTTCGAGTGACTGGGTGTCTACCAGACGCAGATCAAGACCAACATTGATAACAAAGAGGCGGAAGCCGGCATTGCCCTTGGGATCGCCCGGGCTGGTATCGCCGGCAAAAGCTTCAAGTCCACTTGAGCGGATATTATAGTTCAGTTCTGTGATGCCGCCGACGAGATAGAAGTCGGAGCCGGGTATGGAGCCTGCCTGAATGGCGCGGAAGGCTTCGTCCTCTGTGTCACCGATCAGCTTATTATTGGAATATTTCAGCTCAAGTTCTGAGACGGATGTATCAAAACGCTCAACAAGGCGCGCGCCAGATTTTGCAAAGGCCGATATGGCCATCAAGGAAGCGCCTTGCGTGACGCGGCGACCACCTTCAATGTCTACTTTTCCGGTATAGTCGAGGATACGGCCAACCGCGATGCGGGGCGGGGCGATCTGATTGGAGCGGGCATATTGGCCCATGCAAGAGAGGCTCTCAGTGTAGGGGGTCGGGTTTGCCGTTACGGGCGCTGTGCCGATTGGTTTCGCGTAAAGTCCGCCAGGACCGGCGACTGGCGAAACACAGGCTGATAGAGCAAGTGCGCTGGCGGCTGCGGCGACGACCAATTTGGTTTGCCCCAGAACAGATGTGAGATTAGGTTTAGTCATTGAGGTCGAGCTCCCCGTTCAGAATAGCGGTTTGATCGCCATTATTGGTTTGGTTGGAATTGACGATCACCGTGTTGAATGACCCTTCGGTGATAACGTTTAACTGGTTGCCGATGGCGGAGGTCTGCCCTTGGGGCTGGTTTAAGAATCCCGCACCGGACAAGGTCTGGCCGCCAGAGGCGAGCGAGTTCGTCGAGAAACTTGAGAGATCGTCGCCAGTGATGATCCGGCCATCAACGATCAGTCGATTGCCGTTTCTGTCGCGTGTGCCCGGTTCAAATGGGCGTTGCTCCTCGCCAAAACCAAAGCCGATTGGCCGTTCAAAATCGGCCGTTTGGGCTGTCGCCGACAACCCGGCAAGCGCGCTGGCGCTGAACAGGCAGGCGGTAAGCCTAAGTGTGGTAAGAGTGCGTTTGATCATGCCATGTTCCCTTTTGGGCGAGTTATGGGATCGGTTTTGCAACCCGCATGCCAGCTCACAAAAATCACTGAAATTTGCTGCATCCAGCGAAGACTTTGCCAACCAAGGGAAAAACTTGTCGTTTTTACAGTGCCGTTCTCTCGGGCCCAAGGGGCTTGGTTTCCGGTTTTGGCATTTTGTAGTATGCTGGGACGACAGAGACGCCGTTACGGCGTGGGGTGGGGCAGAAAGGATGAGGTAATGACGCTCGAACAAATTCTGAAAGCAAAAGGACATGGGGTCACCACGATCAAGGCAGATGTGACCTTGCGAGGGGCGGCGCAATTGCTTGATGACCGAAAGATCGGGTCTGTTGTTGCTACACAGGATGATGGGGCGCTGGTTGGCGTGCTTTCGGAACGGGATATTACCCGTCAGGTGGCCCGACATGGGGCAGCGGCCCTGGCTATGATTGTTTCTGACGCGATGACGCGGGACGTTATTACCGCAGAGCCGGGGGAAACACTTGATGAGGGGCTATCGCGTATGACGGATCGGCGGATCCGCCATTTGCCTGTGTGTAAAGAGGGTGAATTGGTCGGGCTGGTTTCGATCGGGGATCTTGTAAAGTGGAAGATCCGCGAAACCGAAGCTGAGGCGGAGGCGATGAAGAACTATATCGCGACCGGATAGTGTGTTTCTGGCAGGGTATGTAACACGTTCACGCCATTATGAGGTCTGCGGGTGAGCTATCTCGGCTGTGTTTGTTGGGTTTTTACGAGCTTGTCGGCAGAGCTGCTAAAAAGTTTCCGAAAAGGGGCCCTTTCGGTAAGAAATTTCTTGACCGTGTCGATCCAGAAGCATATACATCAGCGCTTCGGAAACATTGCGAGTTTGCAGATGCGTTCACCGCTAGCGGCTTGTATTTTTCGGCAGAAATTTGGGGATTTTGCTTTAACTGGCGGGCCTCGGAAAAAAGCTGAAAAAGAGTGTTGACGGGACATAGAGTGGGGCATATAAGCCGCTCTCTGCCAACGGGAACTTCGGTTTTTCGAGGCAAATTTGGACCTCGGTCCAAGCTGTTTGACATCGCAGGAATTGGAAGAGAAACGCAGGCGGCGTGATAGCTTGCGAGCTTGATTTATCAGGCTCAATACGATCACGACGGACTGCGTTTTAATAGAAATACCGTTCTATATGACGGGTCGCTTTCGGGCGATCTAATTAACTTGAACGGGTTTCTCGTCAAAACGCAAAATTGCTTTAAGCAGTTTGTCATCCGGAATTTCCTCCGGATGGAACACGTCGGGATCAAATCTCAACCTGAGAGTTTGATTCTGGCTCAGAACGAACGCTGGCGGCAGGCCTAACACATGCAAGTCGAACGATATAGTGGCAGACGGGTGAGTAACGCGTGGGGATGTGCCCTTCACTAAGGAATAGCTTTTGGAAACGAAAGGTAATACCTTATACGCCCTTAGGGGGAAAGATTTATCGGTGAAGGATCAACCCGCGTTAGATTAGCTAGTTGGTGAGGTAATGGCTCACCAAGGCGACGATCTATAGCTGGTCTGAGAGGATGATCAGCCACACTGGGACTGAGACACGGCCCAGACTCCTACGGGAGGCAGCAGTGGGGAATCTTGCACAATGGGCGAAAGCCTGATGCAGCCATGCCGCGTGAATGATGAAGGCCTTAGGGTTGTAAAATTCTTTCATCAGGGATGATAATGACAGTACCTGAAGAAGAAGCCCCGGCTAACTTCGTGCCAGCAGCCGCGGTAATACGAAGGGGGCTAGCGTTGTTCGGAATTACTGGGCGTAAAGAGTTCGTAGGCGGATCTTTAAGTCAGAGGTGAAATCCCAGGGCTCAACCCTGGAACTGCCTTTGAAACTGGGGATCTGGAGGCTAGGAGAGGTCAGTGGAATACCGAGTGGAGAGGTGAAATTCGCAGATATTCGGTGGAACACCAGTGGCGAAGGCGACTGACTGGACTAGTACTGACGCTGAGGAACGAAAGTGTGGGGAGCAAACAGGATTAGATACCCTGGTAGTCCACACCGTAAACGATGACAGCTAGTTGTTGGCATGCATGCATGTCGGTGACGCAGCTAACGCTTTAAGCTGTCCGCCTGGGGAGTACGGCCGCAAGGTTAAAACTCAAAGAAATTGACGGGGGCCCGCACAAGCGGTGGAGCATGTGGTTTAATTCGAAGCAACGCGCAGAACCTTACCCGCGTTTGACATGCCCTGTTTGGTTTCCAGAGATGGATTCCTTCATTTAGTTGGCAGGTGCACAGGTGCTGCATGGCTGTCGTCAGCTCGTGTCGTGAGATGTTGGGTTAAGTCCCGCAACGAGCGCAACCCTCATCCTTAGTTGCCATCACGTTTGGGTGGGCACTCTAAGGAAACTGCCGGTGACAAGCCGGAGGAAGGTGGGGATGACGTCAAGTCCTCATGGCCCTTACACGCGGGGCTACACACGTGCTACAATGGCAGTGACAATGGGATAATCCCCAAAAACTGTCTCAGTTCGGATTGTCGTCTGCAACTCGACGGCATGAAGTTGGAATCGCTAGTAATCGTGGATCAGCATGCCACGGTGAATACGTTCCCGGGCCTTGTACACACCGCCCGTCACATCATGGGAGTTGGTTCTACCCGAAGATTGTGTGCTAACTTCGGAGGCAGCAAGCCACGGTAGGATCAGCGACTGGGATGAAGTCGTAACAAGGTAGCCGTAGGGGAACCTGCGGCTGGATCACCTCCTTTCTAAGGATCTTCACGTTAAACCGGCTGGTTTCGGCTGTTCGGTTTCGTGATATATCTTAGCAAAACGTCTCCTTGATCGTCTCAGCGGTCTTGAGAGGCAAATACTATAGCGGTTATTACGCCGTCTTCGTTTCTCTTCCTTCGTTTTGTGCTGCCTGTGTGGCGGTGCAATGATCCCAACGGGTGTCGCGCGCCGGTGTGAATTGGCCCGTGCTGTGATGGCTGGGGCCTTTAGCTCAGTTGGTTAGAGCGCACCCCTGATAAGGGTGAGGTCGGTAGTTCAAATCTACCAAGGCCCACCATTTCAGAGCTTTGGGATCTTCAAGACTAACGGGGCCTTAGCTCAGCTGGGAGAGCACCTGCTTTGCAAGCAGGGGGTCAGCGGTTCGATCCCGCTAGGCTCCACCATTCTTTTGAGAATGTGGTTTAAGAAAACGAGGGAAACGCCTGTTTCCAAATGTCTTTTTGATATTTGGGATGTTTGAAATTGTAAGGGAAGATTGGTCCGCCGGATAGACGTTTTGCGTTTTGAAGGAGTCAGCCGACATCACCGTGACACGTTCTATCGCGTCACAAAGATTAGGGTCAATCTGCAAGAAACCAACATGTCTGATCGAGATCTATGGGTGGGATAGGCGTTTATGCGTTTATCACTGCACATAGGTTTCAAAAGCGATCAAGCGTCAAAAGGGCATCCGGGGGATGTCTTGGCGGTAAGAGGCGATGAAGGACGTATTACGCTGCGATAAGCCGTGGGGAGCTGCGAAAAAGCTTTGATCCATGGATTTCCGAATGGGGAAACCCATCTCCGAGATCGAGAATTATTGGCTGGCCTTAGGGCTGGTTAGTGGTTTTCGATTTCTTTAGCGAGATATTTTACACTGAATACATAGGTGTTAAAAAGCAAACCCGGGGAATTGAAACATCTAAGTACCCGGAGGAAAGGACATCAATTGAGACTCCGTTAGTAGCGGCGAGCGAACGCGGACCAGGCCTGGTCTGAAATAAGGAGAAGCATCTGGAAAGGTGCGCCATAGTGGGTGATAGCCCCGTATCCGTAACATGAAGACCTTTTCGAGTAGGGCGGAACACGTGAAATTCTGTCTGAACATGGGGGGACCACCCTCCAAGCCTAAGTACTCCTTACCGACCGATAGTGAACTAGTACCGTGAGGGAAAGATGAAAAGTACCCCGACGAGGGGTGTGAAACAGTACCTGAAACCGGATGCCTACAAGCTGGTGGAGCTCTTCGGAGTGACACCGTACCTTTTGTATAATGGGTCAGCGACTTAGTGTTGCGTGCGAGCTTAAGCCGTTAGGTGTAGGCGTAGCGAAAGCGAGTCTGAATAGGGCGACCGAGTACGTAGCATTAGACCCGAAGGCAAGTGATCTAGATATGGGCAGGGTGAAGGTGCAGTAACATGCACTGGAGGCCCGAACCGTTGAGCGTTGAAAAGCTCTCGGATGACCTGTGTCTAGGGGTGAAAGGCCAATCAAACTTGCTGATAGCTGGTTCTCCGCGAAATCTATTTAGGTAGAGCGTCAGATGAATACCCTCGGGGGTAGAGCACTGGATGGGCTAGGGGTCCTCACCGGATTACCAAACCTAACCAAACTCCGAATACCGAGGAGTACTGTCTGGCAGACACACGGCGGGTGCTAACGTCCGTCGTGGAGAGGGAAACAACCCTGACCGCCAATTAAGGCCCCCAAATTGTGGCTAAGTGTGAAAGGATGTGAAGGTGCCGAGACAATGAGGAGGTTGGCTTAGAAGCAGCCACCCTTTAAAGAAAGCGTAACAGCTCACTCATCAAGCGCCTTTGCGCCGAAAATGTAACGGGGCTAAAGCCACATGCCGAAATTGCGGACTCCATTGGAGTGGTAGCGGAGCGTTCCGTAAGCCTGTGAAGGTGTCCTGCGAGGGATGCTGGAGGTATCGGAAGTGAGAATGCTGACATGAGTAGCGATAAAGGGAGTGAGAGACTCCCTCGCCGAAAGTCCAAGGGTTCCTGTGCTATGCTAATCAGCGCAGGGTTAGGCGGCCCCTAAGGCGAGTCCGAAAGGAGTAGTCGATGGGTTAGCAGGTTAATATTCCTGCCCGGAGGAGAGTGTGACGGATTTCGAAAGTTGTGCACCTTAATAAAGTTCAGTGTGCAGCCTGGAAGTCCCTGGAAATAGCCCTCCTCATTAGAACCGTACCCTAAACCAACACAGGTGGACAGGCAGAGCATGCCAAGGCGCTTGAGAGAACGATGCTGAAGGAACTCGGCAAATTACCTCCGTAACTTCGGGAGAAGGAGGCCTCTATTTGGGCAACCAGATCAGAGGGGCACAGACCAGGGGGTTGCGACTGTTTATCAAAAACACAGGGCTCTGCGAAGTCGTAAGACGACGTATAGGGTCTGACGCCTGCCCGGTGCCGGAAGGTTAAAAGGAGTGGTGAGAGCCGCGAATTGAAGCCCCGGTGAACGGCGGCCGTAACTATAACGGTCCTAAGGTAGCGAAATTCCTTGTCGGGTAAGTTCCGACCTGCACGAATGGCGTAACGACTTCCCCACTGTCTCCAGCATCGACTCAGCGAAATTGAAGTCCCCGTGAAGATGCGGGGTACCCGCGGTCAGACGGAAAGACCCTGTGAACCTTTACTACAGCTTTACAGTGGCATTAACGATAATATGTGTAGGATAGGTGGGAGGCTTTGAAGCATGGGCGCCAGTCTGTGTGGAGCCATCCTTGAAATACCACCCTTATTCTCGTTGATGTCTAACCGCGCCCCTGGATGGGGCCGGGACCCTGTATGGCGGGTAGTTTGACTGGGGCGGTCGCCTCCTAAAGTGTAACGGAGGCGCGCGATGGTAGGCTCAGACCGGTCGGACATCGGTCGTTGAGTGCAATGGCATAAGCCTGCCTGACTGTGAGATCGACAGATCGAACAGAGACGAAAGTCGGTCATAGTGATCCGGTGGTCCCGAGTGGAAGGGCCATCGCTCAACGGATAAAAGGTACTCCGGGGATAACAGGCTGATGATGCCCAAGAGTCCATATCGACGGCATCGTTTGGCACCTCGATGTCGGCTCATCACATCCTGGGGCTGGAGCAGGTCCCAAGGGTTCGGCTGTTCGCCGATTAAAGTGGTACGTGAGCTGGGTTCAGAACGTCGTGAGACAGTTTGGTCCCTATCTGCCGTGGGTGTTGGAAACTTGAGAGGATCTGTCCCTAGTACGAGAGGACCGGGATGGACATACCTCTGGTGGACCTGTCGTGGCGCCAGCCGCGCAGCAGGGTAGCTATGTATGGAAGGGATAACCGCTGAAAGCATCTAAGCGGGAAACCCACCTCAAAACCAGGTTTCCCTTAAGAGCCGTAGAAGACTACTACGTCGATAGGCCGGGTGTGGAAGCGCAGCGATGCGTGGAGCTTACCGGTACTAATTGCTCGATAGGCTTGATCGTGAAACTTATGTGTGGTGGTAAACGCATTTGGCGTTGCCAACACATTGTTTTCGATCAGAAAACACTCAAAACGAATAAAACTCTACTTTCCAAGTAGCTGGTATAAAATTTCAAGTGTACATGTTTGGTTTCTTCCAATCCTCGTCTCCGCCGACCCGGTGGTTATGGCGGGGGGTCCCCACCTGATCCCATTCCGAACTCAGTCGTTAAGCCCCCCAGCGCCGATGGTACTTCGTCTTAAGGCGCGGGAGAGTAGGTCGCTGCCGGGTCCGCAGAGACGAGGTTGGAAAGTTTGCAGATTGTGTCTTCCCTTACTCTTTTCTCTCCTCCGGGAGATGCATGTCAGTGCAGTGCTGACATGGATGGGTCCGGCCTCGTGCCGGATTTGTTGTATTTAGCTGCCAATGACGCGGGATGGAGCAGTCCGGTAGCTCGTCAGGCTCATAACCTGAAGGTCGTAGGTTCAAATCCTACTCCCGCACCCAAAAATGCTGTAAAAACAGCGATCTAGAGGGAGGCTTGACGCCTCCCTCTTTTGTTTTTAGCCTTACACATTCATTACACACTTTTGCACATTGGATGCAGGGGGAAGGATAATTGGCTAAACACTCACTTTTGGGGTAACCGTTCGGTGTTCCCGCCCTGCCTTAGCCTGTTGGAGTGGGATAGTGTCCTGTGTGGATGGCTCCCTTTTTGCAAGGTTTAATTTAAGCGACTTTGACCTTGGCTAGATACGGTCCTGTGTCCGGCCTGTTATCGTGGCTTTGCCACTGGCCCTGATGGTTTCCGCGAACGAGGCTCCGTTCCACCAATCGGACTTTTTATGTCCTGGACACTAAACGGTTTATCCTCGCTCC
>CALLUH010000096.1 GCA_938011445.1 uncultured Hyphomonadaceae bacterium | reverse complement strand
GGGATTATGGCCTGCCCTGAAACCCGTGTCGGCAATAATTGGGAAGCCCAGTTCGGCGTCAATCATCTGGGCCATATGGCGATGACGCTCGCGCTTGCGCCCAGCTTGCAACGGGCCGAACGTGCGCGTGTGGTGGCCCTGTCTTCGACCGCGCATATTCGCTCGGATGTGATGTGGGATGACCCGCATTTCCAGCAAACGCCCTATGAGAAATGGACCGCCTATAGTTCGGCCAAATCGGCCAATGCCTTGTTTGCGCTGGGGCTTGACGCGCGTGGGCAAACCTCTGGCGTCAGGGCTTTCTCGGTCCACCCAGGCGGTATTTTCACCCCGCTCCAGCGCCATTTGCCCGATGAGGAAATGGTTGCCCTCGGCTGGAAAAACCCTGATGGCTCGGTGCCGGATATGATTGCCGCTCTGTTCAAAACGCCAGAGCAGGGCGCGTCCACCTCGGTCTGGGCGGCCACTTCTGACAAACTCGACGGCATGGGCGGGGTCTATTGCGAGGATTGCGATATTGCCAAACTCGCCACCGAAGACAGCCAGCGCTGGGAGCATGTCCGCGAATGGGCATGCGATGATGAGCGCGCCGAGCGGCTGTGGGAAATCAGCGAAAACATGCTTGCAGAAGCCTAGCGGCCGCTTGCAAATCGGGCTATTTGTGCAAGCCAGTCAAAACGGAATTATCATGCACCGATTTCTTCTTCCGCTTGCTCTTGTGATGTCTGGCCTGATGCTTGGCGGGTGTGCGGCGGTACCGCTGACACCGGACCCGCTTGCCGGACAAAGGCTCGCCGCGCCGCCCACCGATTACACCGCCTTGCTGACCCATCCGGACCGTCCGAGCGAGGATTTCAAGGACGACACGGCCCGCAAACCAGCCGAGGTGCTGAAATTTGTCGGCATTGATTACGGCATGACCATTGTCGAGATCGAGGCTGGGGGCGGCTATTATACCGAGCTGATGTCCTATGCTGTCGGGGCCGATGGCAAAGTCTATATGCAAAACCCTGTCGCGTTTGATGCTTTGTTTGGAGATGCAATTACCGCGCGGCTTGATGATCGGCTTGAGAATGTTCAGGCCCTGCGGACCAATTTCGACGCCCTGACACTGCCCGATGCGAGCGCCGATCTTGTGACATGGTTTCTGGGGCCGCACGAATTATGGTTCCGGCCAGATGGGGTCACTGAAGACGCGTTCGGCAATCCGGACAAAGCCTTTGCCGAGATTGCCCGCGTGCTCAAGCCCGGTGGAACGTTTGTTGCCATTGATCACATAGCTCCCGCAGGCACACCGCCCGAATCCGGCAGCGACACCCACCGGATAGACCCGGCGATTGTCAAAGAATTTGCTTTGGCGGCGGGGCTCGAACTGGTCGCCAGCAGCGATATATTGGCAAATTTGAAGGATGACGGCACTGCCAGCGTGTTTGATCCAGCCCTGCGGCGAAACACGAACCGCTTCATCTTCAAGTTCCGCAAAACGGGCTAGCATCTCCAAAGCGCAGGGGGGGCTGGTCGGCCAAAAAGATGGGCCAACAAGAGACGGATCTCCTGCTGGCCCGGTGGGAGGGTTTGGAAATTGGAGCGCCGCCCGAACCCGCTGCCGATTGGGGCGTCGCTTGTCCCCGTGACCTCACTACACGCTGAAAACTGTGGTTTGCATGTCCCATATGGGACATGCGTATCCATTTTTCGTCCTTAAATCGTAATTTTTGTTTTTCGTGTTTTCGAATTCGAAAAAATGGTTACATTGCTCGTTCATGTATTTGACCGGTTGGGGAGCATTGGGCGTTTAGTGGGGGAAATATGGACCAGAAGCTTGTCCGCAAAATATACCAGACTGTCACAGATGACAGCATATTGCCGGGTCTGATTAAGGACTTCGAGCTTATGTTCGGGGGCTATTCGAGTGCGCTGCTTATCGGCAATCCGCAGCAGCACCAACTGCTCCAGACAAATATGGATCCTGAAATTACCAGACTTTACAATGAGCATTATGGGCACAAAGACCTGTGGTTTCAGCGTGCAGTGTTTACCGATTTCTCTGGCGTGACAAGTGGCCGGCTTGGGCTTGGAGATCTTAGCGAATTTGATCCGGAGTATTTCTCCGAAGTGCTCGAAGCCTCTGATTGTCAAGATTGTCTTGGAACATTCCTGTTCGGAAACCAACAGGATATGATGGCCGTGCTCACGATTTACAGATCGTTTTCCGCAGATCCCTTTCAGCGCTCTGACATTGAACAGATGGAGTTCTACGCCCCCCATTTGCGGCACGCTTTCGGGCTCCGGTCAGAATTTGAGAGCCTTTCAAGTGACATCCACAAGCTGCAAGGCGCTTTGTCGCAGATCAATGGCCCGGTCATGTTCTTACGCGAAGGTGCCACCCTGGCTTGGGCGAATGGGCAAGCGGAGACCGAATTGGCGCGCCAGTCAGTCATTAAAATCCATGCAGGCAAGCTGTGCGCCGTAAATGGTCATTTTGCCGCAAAGCTGAACGCTGCCATAGGCTCGGTGTTCGAGACACGGATGGCTGCGACCATTCCGGTCGATATAGATGAAAATGGTGCGCCGCGTCTGATTTGTATCACGCCGCTGAGCGACGAAGTGGGTGAAAGCGCAAATGGATTTTCTGTTGCAGGCAAAGATAATGCCATGGTCATGGTCAAACTCAAAACCCCGCTTACCGTCTCGGACCAAACTAAAGCGGTATTGCGCACTTTTTATGGTTTAACCAATCGTCAGCTTGATGTGGCACTTGATCTGGCAGACGGGCTGACAATTGCCGAGATCGCAGCATCCGAGCAATTGTCCGTCGGCACGGTGCGAAATCATGTCAAAGTGATTTTCGAGAAAACCGGCACAAGCCGTCAGGCCGAACTTATCCGGCTTGTATTTGCGCTATAGCCAGCCCTTTGCGGTCGGATCCCATTGACGCAGCCGAGAAGACGCGCCACCCCTTTGGCAATGCCTGAGCGAGATGATCTTCCAGCCGCGCAGCCTCTGTGGCGTGCATGGCTCTGGCCTTTGGGCCTTATGATTGTGGTGGCTGTGGTCTTTGTTCTTGGAAAGGCGGGGGCGCTTAGCGAGCTTGAGGCTTGTCTTGGCCAATTGGAGCGGCTTGCCAATTCGCCCTGGGGGTTGCCTGCGCTTGTGGGCATGTTCTGCCTTGGGGCTTATATTGGCGTTCCACAATTTGCATTGGTCAGCCTCGGGGTCGCCGTGTTCGGGCCACCGCTCGGCTTTGTCTATGGCTGGTTGGCGACGCTATGTTCGGGCGCACTGACCTTCTCGACGGGCCGTTGGCTGCGCGCAGGTTCGGTTCAGCGGCGTGTCCGCGGACCGCTCGCACAGTTAACCGGGCTGATCGAGAAAAATGCCTTCATTGCCAGTGCCAGTGTCCGCACCATCCCGACAGGGCCGTTTCTGGTTGTGAACATGGTCTTCGGCGCTAGCGGTGCGCGCTTCATCCCGTTCTGGCTCGGGCTTGGCTTGGGATCGCTGCCAAAGCTTGCCCTGATAGCCTTTGCTGGAGAGGGCGTGATCGCGGCGCTAAGCGGCTCGCTGTGGCGGGCGATATTGTTCGGATTTGTCGTGGCGATGGTCTGGATTGCCATTGGCCTGCTTGCGAAACGGCTTGGCGAGAAGTCGGGGTCGTTTTTGCCTTAAATCGCGTGGATATGCTTGACATACGCAAGCTTTCAGTAAATGAACGAGCGTATGAGAAGAAATTTACTCCTGCCATGCCTTAGCGGCCCCTGATCGAAGACGCTTTATCAGCGCTGGGTCAGGGGGCTGTTAACCGTATTTTTCTTCTTCTTCGCCAAAGGCTGATCCCATGACCAAGACTTCCGACATTGTTATCTTTGACACCACCATGCGCGATGGCGAGCAAAGCCCGGGCGCGTCGATGACCCATAATGAAAAGCTTGCCCTTGGTGATTTGCTCGAAGAGATGGGCGTGGACATTATCGAAGCCGGCTTTCCGGCCGCTTCGATTGGTGATTTTGAAGCTGTCCGCGACATTGCCCAGCGCTCGAAACAGTCTGTGATTTGTGGCCTTGCCCGCTCGACGCCGAGCGATATTGATCGCTGCGGTGAAGCCGTTCGCCATGCTGCGCGCCCACGTATCCACACTTTCATCTCGACGAGCCCCGTCCATATGAAGCATAAGCTCAAAATGGGCGAGAATGCCGTGCTCGAAGCGGTTGGCCGCTCGGTCGCTCAAGCCCGCAACCTCGTTGATGATGTCGAATGGAGCCCCGAAGACGCGACCCGCACCGAATGGGAGTTCCTGCTCAAATGCGTCGATGCCGCGATCACGGCAGGGGCCACCACCATCAATATTCCCGATACGGTTGGTTACACCCATCCCGAAGAATATGGCGCGCTCATCCGTCGCCTGATCGAAACCGTCCCGGACAGCGATAAAGTGGTCTGGTCCACCCATTGCCATAATGATCTTGGCCTTGCGGTCGCCAATTCACTCGCCGGTGTGTCCGCTGGCGCGCGGCAAGTCGAATGCACGATAAACGGCCTTGGCGAGCGCGCCGGAAATGCCGCCCTCGAAGAAGTGGTCATGGCCCTGCGCGTGCGCCAGGACACGCTACCCTTCAGCACACAGATGGATGCAACCAAGCTCGCCGCCGCCAGCAAAATGGTCAGCCGCATCACCGGTTTCCCCGTCCAGTACAACAAAGCCATTGTTGGCAAAAACGCCTTCGCCCATGAAAGCGGCATCCATCAGGACGGCATGCTGAAAAACGCCGAAACCTATGAGATCATGAAGCCCGAAACGGTTGGCGTCTCCAAGACCAGCCTC
>CALLUH010000095.1 GCA_938011445.1 uncultured Hyphomonadaceae bacterium | reverse complement strand
GCGCCGGTGATCTGGACGAACTCGGCCTTGTCGTGCATTTCGGCAACAGTTTTTGCGCCGACATAGCCCATGGCGGCGCGTAAGCCGCCAACCATTTGATGCACGATCGGGCCGAGCGGGCCTTTGAACGGGACTTGGCCCTCAATACCTTCGGGGACGAGCTTGTCAGTGGCGGCGTCTTTCTGGAAATAGCGGTCAGCCGAGCCGCGCGCCATAGCGCCGAGCGAGCCCATGCCACGATAGGATTTGTAGGAGCGGCCCTGATAGAGAAAGACTTCGCCGGGCGCTTCCTCGGTGCCAGCGAACATTGATCCCATCATGGCGGTGGAGGCCCCTGCGGCGAGGGCTTTGGCGAAATCACCGGAGAATTTAATGCCGCCATCTGCGATGATGGGCGTTTCCGATTTCGCCGCCGCTTTGGCGCAGTCTTCGATCGCGGTAAGCTGGGGGACGCCAACACCTGCAACGATGCGGGTGGTGCAGATCGAGCCTGGGCCGATGCCGACTTTGACCGCGTCTGCGCCTGCGTCAATCAGGGCTTTTGTGGCCTCACCTGTGGCGACATTTCCGGCAATGATCTGGACCGAGTTCGAAAGTTTCTTGGCGCGGGTGACCGCTTCGAGGACGGATTGGGAATGGCCATGGGCGGTGTCGATGACAACCGCGTCCGCGCCCGCAGCGATTAGCGCCTCGGTGCGTTCGAAACCTGCGTCGCCTACGGTGGAAGCGGCGGCGACACGCAAGCGTCCACGCTCATCTTTGGCGGCGTTCGGGTTGAGCTGGGCTTTGTCCATGTCTTTGACGGTGAGCAGGCCGATGCAATGATTTGCATCATCAACAATAATCAACCGTTCGATGCGATGCTTATGCAAGAGGCGTTTGGCTTCTTCCGGAGTGGTGTCCACGGTTGCCGTGACAAGGGATTGGGTCATCAGATCGGTGACGGGGCGGGAGAGGTCTTCGGCAAAGCGCAGGTCGCGATTGGTGATGATGCCGAGCAAGGTGCCGTCTTCCTCGACGACGGGTATGCCGGAGAAGCCGCGCTTTTCTTTTAGCTCAATCAGTTCGGCCAAGGTCGCATGCGGGGTGATGGTGGCGGGGTTCATCACCATGCCGCTTTCATAATTCTTGACCTGGCCAACTTCGCGGGCCTGTTCTTCCACGCTAAGATTGCGATGGATGACGCCCATGCCGCCCGCTTGAGCCATAGCAATGGCAAGACGCGCTTCGGTGACCGTATCCATGGCGGCAGAGAGAAGCGGGATGTTCAGGGAAATGGATTTGGTCAGCCGCGTCTGCGTGTTGACTTCAGAAGGGGTCGCTTCGCTCGCGCCGGGCTGGAGGAGCACGTCGTCAAAGGTCAGGGCTTGTCTGATTTTCATGATTGCAGCTTCCTTTTTGGCCTCTTAATGAAAGCCGGGCTGCTTGTGAAGTGAAAATATTTGGACATGTGGCCGGTTTTTGGCCAGTGCTCGCATCAATCAACGCAGAGCATATGGCCCGCGCGGCCGTTCTCCACCGTCTGGTAGCAGCCGAACGGGCTGTCATTGATCTGGCAGGTTCCCGTGATCGAATCTTCTGGTTTGCTGAAATCCGTCAGACGGCAATCGCCGAGGCATTCGCTCGAATCAGAGCAGGCTTGACCGGCATCAGCATAGGGCAGGATGCAGTTCTCATAACCGAGAAGCCCAGCCTGATGGACCTCGCCGCCAGCGGCATGGCATTTTTCGCGCTCGGCGTCTGTGGCGCGTTCGCTTTCGAAGGAAATGCGCTCTTGTGTAAGGGCTGCGCCTTGGGCCGCCGTGGTGGCAGGCGCGATTGGTTCGGTTTGGCAGGCTGTGAGTAAGAGGGCTGCAACGAGCGCGCCGACCAGTTTGACTGCCATGTCATCCTCCGCGATTGTTCCGTGAGCCATCAGCCTAAACAGATAAAGCGTTCAGATTGTGACCGGCTGTTCGGGTGCGGCTGTGTTCAGGCTGACGGGCACATGTCCCAGGTGTGCGTCTCGTCTGCGGGCAGTGCGCCAATGGCGACGAGATTTACGATAAACTCCGAGGCGCTTTCGCAGAAGCTCCATTGGGCGTTCCATTTTTCTTCTGTGTGGATGGCGCGGGTTTCCGGATCGACCACCATAATAAAAGGCGACCAGACTCGGTGCCAGCCGCGCTCGCGGGCAAGGTCTGTCACGCCAATCTTGTCGGCAAAGTCGAGCCCGTGCTGGGTGCGTGCGTTCAGCCGGACGACGCTGATCCGGAACGCGGCGCGGGCCTCGGGGGTCATGGCGCTACGCTGAACAGGTGTGAGCTTTTTGATGAAGTCTGCAGTTTTCCAAGGGGCTTGGGGGTTGAAGTTCTCACCGTCAAACACTTTGCAATAGGGGCATTCATTAAACCCCCAGATCACCATGAGCGGGGTGGCGTTTTCCTTGGCCGACGCAATGGCCGCTTCATAAAGGGTCTCGCTGTCTATGCAGGCATAATAGATCGGATCTGGCGGATCCTGTGGGCAGCCCGCTTCAGGACTGAGCGCCGCATAATCGACGGCATCGACGAAAAGATTGGTGTCGTTCTGCGCGCCGCAAGCAGCAAGGCTCACCAGCGCGGCGAAAAGGAAAAGACGTAAGGACATTGCGGGTCCGCCTCTGATTGTGCTCCAGCGTTGACCGGTCGAGATTGGCTCAGCTGGACTGTTCGCGCAACAGGGTTTCAAAATATGTGATGGTGCGGCGCAGCCCATCTTTCCAGTCAATTTCGGGCTGCCAGTCAAGAGCGGATTTGGCGAGCGAAATGTCGGGCTTGCGTTGGCGCGGGTCATCTTGGGGGAGCGGCTTGCGGGTAATTTCGGAGGGTGAGCCAGTCATGTCGAGAATAGTCTGGGCGAGCGCTTCAATCGTCATTTCCACGGGATTGCCGAGATTGATCGGTCCGGTCACATTTGTATCTGAGTCCATGAGCTTTATCAGGCCGCCGACAAGATCATCGACATAGCAGAAAGAACGCGTTTGCTGACCATCGCCAAACAGGGTTAGCGGTTTATTGGTGAGCGCTTGCAGGATGAAGCTTGAGACGACACGGCCATCATTAATGTGCATGCGCGGGCCAAATGTGTTGAAGATGCGGGCAATCTTGATGTCGAGCGCATGCTGGCGGTGATAGTCGAAAAACAGGGTTTCGGCCGCGCGCTTGCCTTCATCATAGCAAGACCGGATGCCGATCGGGTTGACATTGCCCCAATAGTCTTCCGTTTGCGGATGGACTTCCGGATCACCATAGACTTCGGATGTGGATGCTTGCAGGATTTTTGCGCTAAGGCGTTTGGCAAGACCAAGCACATTGATTGAGCCGTGAACGGAGGTTTTGAGCGTCTGGACCGGATCACGCTGATAATGGATGGGCGCGGCGGGACAAGCGAGGTGATAAATCTCGTCCGCTTCGAGATAGAGCGGGAAAGTGACATCATGCCGAACGAGATCAAAGCGCGGATGGCCGAACAGGTGAATCACATTTTGCCGTGAACCGGTATAGAAATTATCGACGCAGATCACGTCATGACCCGCATCGACAAGCCTGTCGCACAGATGCGAGCCGACAAAGCCCGCGCCGCCGGTTACGATGATGCGTTTGGGCGGCATAAGGGACATGGCGGCTGTATCTTTCCTGAGGGCGTTCGCTGGTGAATTTTCGTATCAGCGCGGCTTAGCGTTCGAACCCTGTGGCTACGACAAAAATCTCCGGCGATCCAGCCCGGCTTGACGGGGGTTTGATGTGTTTTACGGTTTTGAAACGATGCTTGAGCGTGTTGAGCACATTCGAGGTGGCCCCGCCCTGAAACACTTTCGAACAGAACGCGCCGCCCGGTTCGAGATGGTTGAGCGCAAAATCGACGGCGATCTCGACAAGTGCCACGGTGCGCAAATGATCGGTCTGGCGGTGGCCGGTTGTGTTTGCTGCCATATCAGAAAGGACAAGGTTTGGAGGGCCGGTCAGCCCCTTGAGCATGTCCTCAACGGCTTCAGGATCGTTGACATCGCCTTCGACAAGATGGACGCCCGCAAGCGGATCGACGGGGAGCAGATCAATGCCGACAATTTCGCTCAAGCCGCGCAATTGCAAGACTTGCAGCCAGCCCCCCGGCGCACAGCCTAAATCCACAACGCGCTGGCCCTTTTTCAAGAGGCCCGTTTTTTCATGAATTTCAAGTAGCTTAAACGCGGCGCGGGCGCGGTATCCGGCATCGCGCGCCTTCTGGACGTAAGGGTCGGAGAGCTGCCGTTCGATCCATTTTTTCGAGCTTTCGCTCTGCGCATTATGGGCGGTGACCTTGCGGGCATTGACGCGGCGGCCTGACGTATTGGTCGGGGCGTTGGCCGGGCGTTTCCAGCGGCGTTTTCCGTCATCGGTCATTGCTGGGTCGCTCCCTAGTTTGGCGCTGGTTTTTGCAGTGGTGGGGTGTTCTCGGTTGACGGATTTGAGCTGCGTTTGCGGCGGCGTTTTGGTTTGCGCGTCCCATGCATCATGGACAAGAGGAGACCTTCGCGAAGCCCCATGTCGGCAACGCGCAACCGTGAACAGGGCCATTCGGCGAAAGCGGCATCGAGAATAGCGCAACCAGCGAGCATAAGCTCGGCGCGGTCTGCGCCAACGGTCGGAATTTGCGCACGGGCTTCAGGGGTAGCGCTTGTAAAGT
>CALLUH010000094.1 GCA_938011445.1 uncultured Hyphomonadaceae bacterium | reverse complement strand
AACTGCGCTTTCTTGTGGCTGAAGCTTGAGCTTGAATGCCCCTGATGCCCGTTATGCTGGGCGAGGGCTGGCATCGCCAACACCGAAGCGGCCAGGATCGTGGCTGCGCCCAATTTTGAAAGTTTGTCGAGAATGCTCATGGCAGTCTCCTTTCTCTTTGTAAGGCAAGTCAATCATAGGGAACGTCCCTTGTCGATGCCCGAGGCCTGTTCTAAGCCCGTGAGACCAATGTAGGTGCCTCACGTGAATTGTAACTGAATAGGGCGATCAATGCACGATCACGGTTTCGACAGGGCTCTTCACGTAAATGCCAACATCGAGATTCCCGTCTGGGAACTTGAAGAGAGCTTTATTCGCGCGTCCGGACCCGGTGGGCAAAATGTCAACAAGGTGTCCAGCGCCGTTGCGCTGCGCTGGAATGTGACCCGCTCGGGCCTGCCAGATGAAGTGAAAAGACGTATTTTGGGGTATTGGAAGGCGCGGATCACAGCCGAAGGCGATCTTTTGGTGAAAGTGGGGATGCATCGGTCGCAAGGGCTAAACCGCCAAGAGGCGCGCAAACGATTGGTCGCGATGGTGCGCGCGGCGCTTATTGTCAGAAAACGTCGTGTGGCGACCAAGCCCGGACGAGGCGCCATAGAGCGGCGTCTTGCGGCGAAGAAACAGCGTGGCCGGATCAAGGGTGCACGCGGCAGACCTCGCCTTGATGATGAGTGATGGCCGATGGGGCTGTGCTAGGCTTTGATCAGCCCGATTTCAATGAGCCGCTCCATCAGGAAGTCATGGGCGGTAATCGGGTCCGGACGCAAGCGGCCATGCTGATCGCAGCTTTCAAGCGGATCAATCAGAATATCGGGTGCGAAATGCAAGAAGAAGGGTGTCGAATAACGCCCATGGCCACTGCGGTCGGGGGCGGGATTGACGACGCGATGGGTTGTTGAGGGTAAGATGCTTTGGGTGAGCCGGGAGAGCATATCGCCGATATTGACCACCAGAGCCCCTTTGGGCGGATTGACCGCCAGCCATTTGCCAGAGCGATGCAAAACTTCCAGCCCCGCTTCCTCGGCGCCGAGCAGCAGGGTTATCACATTGATGTCTTCATGGGCGGCGGCGCGCTCGGACCCTTCGGGCGGAGGCGTGGGCTGGGCTGGATAATGCAAGAGGCGCAGGATTGAGTTGCCGTTCTCAATGCGTGGTTTGAACCAGTGCCGTGGCAAATCAATATCCAGGGCGATCGCCTCCAACAATCTGGTGCCCAAGGCGTCGAGCGCATCATAAAGCGCGCATGTGCTTGCATCAAATCCGTCAATTTCGGTGACGCTTGGCGTTTGCGGCATGATCTTTGATAACGGCGTGCCTTCAAGGCCCGCGCGGCCGGTGTGCCAGAACTCTTTCAGGTCGGCCTGTTTGCGACCCTTCGCGTTTTCGGTGCCGAACGGTGTGTAGCCGCGCTGGCCGCCATGACTTTGGTGGATATAGCGCGCCTTGACAGAACCTGGCAGAGCGAAGAAGGCTTTGGTGTCACTAACAGCCTGATCAATCAGGTTCTGATCAAGGGCGTGATCGGTGATGACGGCAAAGCCTGTCTCCCGGAAAGAGCGTCCGAGCGCCGTCGAAAATGCCTCTGGATCCGTGTCAAAGGTTTGCATCGAGACGGGGGTGAAAAAGCCGGTCATGTTGTTGTCCTTCGTGTCGGTGCGCATGAAAGCTCGTTATACCACGCCTTTGATCGTGAAAACCCGGTACGCCAAAAAGCCTATAAATGCTTGCAATTAGCGCGAGCGATTAACCATGGCGGCCGGTTTGGTTAACACACTGGCGGTTGGGCACGCGCAATATTAACCATAGCGCAAATGTTTCGAGTGATTCTAGCTCCATCGCCGAGGCGAAGAAATTGGATGATGGTTCCGGCCCTAGAGATCAAAATGGTCCAGCAGTCGGAACGGGTGTTAGAAGAGGAAATAGAATGGCTTATTCAGATAGTTCACTGGAGCTTCCGTGTACCGGATTAACTCAGGATGCGAGCGCAGAAGATCTCTGCCAGATGGGGCTCGTCTATTCGACAGGGCTTGGTGTGGCCGAGGATTATGTCGCTGCGCATAAATGGTTCAATCTTGCAGCGATGCGCGGCAGCGAGGACGCAAAGCTCTATCGCAAAGATTTGTCTGATGCGATGAGTTCACAAGAAATTGCTGAAGCCCAGAAAGCCGCGCGTGAGTGGCTCTCTTTGATGAACTAGCTGTCGCTGACAAACGATAAGCATAAATGCTTTTGCTTGGCGTTGGCCTGCAAATGCGGTCTACTCTTTTCTTGATCAAGGAGAGACCATTATGCGCATATTGATGACAGCCCTTGCGGCTATGAGCCTGACGGCCTGTGAAGCGGTGCCTGCGGGTGGACTGGGCGATGTTTTAAGCGGGCTGGGTTCGGTCGGCGCGGCGCAGGGCGGCTTGACCAATCTCGAAATTGATTCGGGGCTTCGTCAGGCGCTCGAAATTGGCGCGACCAATGTGTCCTCCCAGCTTGGCGCAACAGACGGGTTTTTTGGTGATAGCCGGATCAAGATTCCGCTGCCCGGACGGCTTGCCGAATTGCAAGATGGGCTTGGCAAGGTGGGCCTGTCTGCGCCGCTCGACAATCTCCAGCTCCAGATGAACCGCGCCGCGGAAGCGGCTATGCCAGAGGCGCGCAAGCTTGTTGTCTCCGCGGTACAGTCAATCACGCTTGAAGACGCTGTTGGCATTTTGCGGGGCGGGGATACCGCGGCGACAAGCTTTCTGCGTGGCCGGACAGAGGCCAGTCTGCGCGACGCGTTTACCCCTCATATCCAAACCGCCTTGTCGCAGACGGGAGCTGTGCAGAGCCTCGATTCGGTGGCGTCGAAATATGGTCTTTCGGCAATTGCCACCGATCTTCGGGGTGATATGACCGATCATGCGGTGAATTTTGGTCTTGATGGCATGTTCCTCTATGTCGCCGAGCAGGAACGCGAGATTCGTGAGAACCCGGTTGCGCGCACGACGGATCTTCTGAAAAAAGTGTTTGGGAGCAATTAGTGCTGCGTCGGTTCAGGCACGCGCTCAAGGGCGGGGAGATTGCGGGGCTCGAATTTGGTGATCCCGTCCGAGATATATCTGCGGTATTTCTCCATGCGACCGGCTTTAATGCCATGACATATCAATCCATTCTGGCCCCGCTCGGCCTGCGGGCTCGGGTGGCCGGGCTTGATATGCGTGGCCATGGAAAAACTGCGCTGCCGATCAAGCCCAGTTATGATTCGTGGCGGGTCCATCGGGATGATGTCATCAAATGGATTGAGGCCAATGCGCCCAAAGGGGTTGTGCTTAGCGGGCATTCTATGGGCGGCTGCGTGGCCCTGATGGTCGCGGGCAAACGGCCTGATCTTGTCAAGGGGCTTGTGCTGGCTGATCCAGTAATCCTGTTGCCACGCGTCTACCGGTTCAATTTTCTTGTTCCGTTTAGCCGGATTGTTTCGGGTCGTGTGTCGCTTGCGCGGATGGCGCGGCGGCGGCGATCGGTGTATGAGAGCGTGGCGCAGGCGCGAGAATCTTATCAGGGGCGAGGGGCTTTTGCGAGTTGGCGAGAGCCCTTTCTGGACGATTATTTGCTTGATGGACTGGTGGAAGATAAAGGGTCGTCTGGCTCGGACGCAAGGGCTGAAAACGGATCAGAAACACCGAAAAAGTGGCGTTTAACGTGCGCGCCCGCCATAGAAGCTGCCACTTTTGCGGCCCAGCGTAACCGGCCATGGGCCGCGCTGAACCGGATCCGAAAAGCGGCCATTCCGCTGACCATTCTAAAGGCCGAACTTGGTTCGGTGATGCGTCCAGCGGTCGATCAGCTTATTCTCAAACGCTACCCGCAAGCCATTATCAAAACCGTTCGCGGCACATCGCATTTTTTGCCTATGGAAGCGCCATATGCTTTGCGTGATGATTTGTCTGGCTATATTGCCCGATTGGTTGAAGGTTTCGATATTGGTGATGATGGGCCGGTTCAGAGAAGTCTGAAACGCACGCCAGGCATTGTCACTCAGAGCTGAAGGCCGCGCGGGGCCACTTTTTCCAACATGGCCAGATGCTCCGGCGCGCTGGGGATAATTTTTCGTGCTTCCAGATCAAGTGTGACGGCGACGGCCTCGCTTGTCAGCCATGCCTGTCCGCTGTCAGGGTCTACCAACCAATGGATAAGTGAATGGGTCTTGCCATCCGCGCGGGCCAATGCAGAGAACACCTCGAACCGGTCGCCCGCTCTGGGCCAGCGCCGATAGATGAGCCGATATTCCAGAACTGCCGCACCGACGCGTTTGCCGCCCGCTGCTTTGGCAATGGTTTGACGCCAATTGGCCAGCAAATTCGGTACACTGTCGGAAATTCGCCCCATAAACCATTCTGTTCTCATCCGGCCGAACATGTCGCAATGCTGCATGTTGACGTGCCCCATGCCGATACGTGTCGCGTTGGCTGCCCGTGCTGCTGTGAGCGTGGTTGCCTTATTGGAGAGAATTGGTGTGCCCGGTTCAATTGAGCGCGGCTCGGTTCTGGCGGATGGTGTTACTCTTAATCGCTCAAGCGCTGCTCGTGTGCGAATGCTCCATGGGAAGGGATGGCCGGTTTTGGCTGAAATATGGTTCAGTCGCGTGCGGAATGCGGCCGCTGGTGCGCCATCGCTATGTTGAATTTCCTGGTAGAGCTGCATGTCAGAAGTGCCAATGTCGAGCACACCGCCGATCATTCGCAGAGGTCGGCCCGGACGCACTTCGCGAATGAAGCGGATGTGTTGATCGGAGGGCTGGAGTGTGGAGGGTGAGTGCGGCCTGAAGGCATGGGGCATCTTCATCAAATGGGTGAAACTGCCAAGCCCCTCCATCATTTTCTCAACATAGATGCGGACATTCATATGTCCCATCTCGTCGCAATCCCACTGGTTTGCAGATCCCTGCCAGAGCGTTTCCAACCCAATGTCCTTTATGCTCGCAGTTCCTGAAAATCGGCCGGTGCGATGCTTATGCGCAATTGCGGCAAACGCCATGGGCTTCGATCATGGCCCGTTTGGTTTGAAAGCCTGCAGCCTGCGTTTCAGCATCAATTGCAGTTCTTGTTGTAACTGCATGTAATTCTTCGGCATTTCCGCATGAGTCGCAGATGAGAAAGACAGCTGAATGCGTATGGCTGGCATGGCCACAGGCAACATAGGCGTTCAGGCTTTCGATCTTGTGGGCGAGCCCTGTCTCCTGCAAAAAGTCCAGTGCGCGGTAAATGGTTGGTGGTTTGGCTGCGCCTTCGCCATCAAGATTATTGAGCAAGTCATAAGCTTTGGCCGGCTCGTCGGACTCCAGAAGCAATTGCAAAACTTTGCGCCGGATGCGCGTCAGTTTCTGCCCACGCTTGGTCGCGATCTGTTCGGCCTGCTCCAGCGCGGCGGCAACTTCCTGAGGTGAGCAAGGGCCATAGGCATGGATATGGGGTGCGGTGTCTTGTGAATGGGGCATGGCCTTATTGTCCGGCTTTTTAACTGTCTTGTGAAGTCCTTATTATTATTTGCAAAAGGAAAGGGGTCTTTGAAGTGAAAGTAACCGTTAACGGATTTGCGCTAAGTTCAGAGAAATAGTTTGATTTATTGCAACTCCATCTGGAGCAGAACGATGCCTTTGAAATTGTCTCTCAAGCCTGGCGAAACCTTCATATTGAATGGTGCTGTCGTGCGAAACGGCGACCGCCGAGGCGTCTTGCTGCTCGAAAACCAGGCGCGGATTTTGCGCGAAAAGGACATCATGCAGCCCGAAGACGCGACCACACCTGCGCGTCGGTGTTATTTTGCGATCATGCAAATGTATCTGTCGGGCGAGAAGGAAGGTGCAGCCTATGATCGCGCGATGCGGGCCATGGCGGACCTTTTAGCGGTTACGCAATTGCCAGACGACCGCCAATTGCTCGCGGATATGTCCGAACTTATCGCAGCGGGCAATCTTTATAAGGGACTTACCAAGTGCCGCGAATTTGTTCGCAATAATGATGCATTAAAGCTGGAGGCGAGTTGATGTCCGCCTTGCGACTTGTCACACCTGAACTTGTCGAGCCGGTTGATTTGAAGGTCGGCATTATGCAACTTGAACTTGGCGGTCCGAGGCCTGGGCTTACGGTCAATGTAGGGAACGGAAACCTTGCGCGTGCTGATGGGCATCTTGGTCAGGCCGGCCTGTTGCAGCGTCTCATGGGACATCGGCTACTTTTGGCATTGTCCAAAGATCCTGCTTGCGAAAATGTCGATCTGCCTGTTCGCAGATTGGAGATTGACGAAGACATTGCTTTGCTACTGGACTTGGTGCGCCCGCTGGATTAGGGCGGGCAAATGACCCCGGAACTGATCTCCCTTTTTACCGCAAGCTTTGTCACCTTTTTCGTTTTGATTGACGCTGTGGGCGTGGCACCCATTTTCGCGTCTTTGACGGTGACGGGCGATGATGCCTATCGAAGACGCATGGCTTTCAAGTCGGTTTTCGTGGCGACGATCATTATTTATGGTTTTGCGTTTGGGGGCGCGTGGCTGCTTGAGAGTATGCATATTACGATCCATGCTTTTCGTGCGGCGGGCGGGATATTGCTGTTCATCATTGCGCTTGATATGGTGTTCGAGAAACGCACCGAACGCCGTGAGAACCGTGCTGAAGAGGTGATGGCATCGGACCATGAGCCCGAAGATGTTGCGGTGTTTCCAATAGGCATTCCGATGATTGCGGGGCCCGGAACAATTGCTACGGCGATGCTTTACATGTCCAATTCGCCCAATATTGTCGAAAGCGCAATTGTGCTTCTGGCGCTGGCTGCCAATCTTCTTCTGTGTCTCATCATATTCCTGGCTGCGGGCCCGATTGTTCGGGCGTTGGGGGACAGTTTCACGGGCGCGTTGACACGGATACTTGGCGTGATTCTCGCAGCGCTCTCGATCCAGTTTCTGATCGACGGCATTAAAGGTGCGTTCAATCTGGGCTGACCCTTTGCTTTTCCGTCGCTTAATCCCTGCAAGACCGGATTTTCTGTCCGATCAGGCAAGCAAACGCCAAGGCCGAAAACGAACGTTGGCCTTATGAAGTGGCAATGCTCTTGCGTGCGATTTTTGCTGCCCGTTGCGCGCGGACTTCGGCGACTGCATGTTGCAGGCTCGCCCAAGCCGAGAGCAGCAAGGCGATAATGGCTGCAGCGAGCGCCATGATTTGCAGGATTGCGGATTGGCTCCAGCGCACGGTCTGGATGTCCATTTGCACGCCTTCAGGGCCCATATGTGCCACCAGAGCGACCGCTCTGTCGCCACCGGCTTCGGCAATGATGCGGGCATGGCGTAGCTCGGAAAGGCTGCTGGTATGTTCAAGAAGGCTGACCGCGCCCAAAACGCTCGTTGCTTCAGCGATCATTGCCAATTCCTCTAAGTGCTGTCCCAATCGTGCAGCTGCGAACGGGTCAATACTTTGGGCATAGGCGTCCTGAACCCGCATGGCGCGGACGTTTAGCGGCGCGACATCTGCCATTGCCTGTTCGAGATTGGCAAAGAGGATGTCGTCGGGGAGCGTGTTCTGCAATTGCTCGTTCAGTCGGGCGGCGTAATCGGGGTTTAGCCGATTGGAACGATAAGCGGTCTTCAGCACAGAGGCTGCCATCTGTAACCGATTGCTGGACAAATTTGTTGACGATGGGGGAGATGCCATGGCGAGGCCGGCAAGCTTGATGCAGAAATTATCATTGCGATTGCCGCGTAACCATGATCGGCTGTTATGAACGAGATCTTCAACGCGCCCCAGTACCGAGAAAGTTGGGCGATATGTCAGATTTGCGGCGCGAATCTGCTTGGCGCTGGCTTCGTCGGTGAACAGATCACCATCTATGGTTTCGACACTGGCGGGAATGACTTCCGGGGCGGTGATCAAGTCCTGACCGCGCGGCTGGATTGAGGTTTCATAGCTGATGCGAACATAGCTGGGTAAAAACAGGAGGGATGCGCGCAGGAGCCGTTCGTCTTCATTACCGGATGGGTCCGCTTGTGCTGCGGCCTGAATGGCGCGTGCGTCATCGCTGGAGAGCATTTGTGGTGCGGCAAGAAGGAAACCCCGCGCGGCGGACATGTTGCGTGCTTTCAATTGCGCGTGCACGAGGCTTGCCCAGATTTCGCGTTGGGAATCATCTTTGTGCTGTATACTCGAGAATGTCTCGTCCATGCTGCGACGTGCTTCTGCGAGGACGGAAGCGGAACGATCTTCCAGATAGGTCTCGCTTGGCACTGTGGTCGAAAGCGCCCTGACGGCGAGAAGCGGGATAAGCAATAGCAAACTGTTGAATACAAAAGCGGGCATCCAGCCTGCTGAATCTCCGGACGGTTTCCGGGTAAGGAACATAATCTACTCCACAAAAATTTTAAGGTTGGCCGTTGTGTAATTAACACAATGTTAAGCAGTGAAGATCAAGCGCTTGTTACATCGTTTGGCATAAAAAATGTATCAAATAGGACTTGAAAAACTCAGATGATGCTTTCTGGCCGTCTTAGACTCCTCACTTTGATGTCATTCAGATAGCAGTTTTGTGTTTTTCTGACGATTGTCGATGGTTGCAATGCAAGCTATAGACCGTAAAAAATTCGAAGGTATCCCTCAATGGCCAAGAAAAAAGCGCCCTATACGCCGTCCAAGGACGAGGAGTTCATGAATGAACGCCAACTCGATTTTTTCAGGCAGAAACTCGAAGACTGGAAAGAGGAAATTCTCGAAGGCTCGAAGACAACCATTCACCATTTGCAACAAGAGAGCTCGTCACTTCCTGACGTGGTTGACCGGGCTTCCGCCGAGAGCGCCAAAGCGCTGGAGCTGCGTACACGCGACCGTCAGCGCAAGCTTATCTCCAAGATTGACGCCGCGTTGCGACGGATCGAAGAGGGCACTTATGGCTATTGTGATGAGACCGGCGAGCCGATCTCCCTGCGTCGGCTCGAAGCGCGTCCGACGGCCACGCTGAGCCTTGAAGCCCAGGAACGCCATGAGCGCAAAGAGCGCACTGTGCGCGACGATTAAGCCGGAGCCAATAATTTGCCCAAATGCAAAAGCGGCGACCCTGAGGGGCCGCCGCTTTGTCATCCAACGCCTGGCGTATGTTCGTCAGTGCGATGAGATGATTATGCCATGGACGGGATAATAGACCGTTAGCGAAGCCTTGCTCAGACATTTACAATTGTAATTTATAATGAATGCGCGTGCAGTTTTTGTTTAGAATCGCGGGGTAAACGCGCAATCCCTAACGATGTGTTAACCGATTGGGTGGACACTCGCGCTGGCTAGCCATGAGAGAGCATTATGGAACTCAAGCGACAAGTGCCGCCGCCAGAGCCATTTGATGGCGAGGATCTCTTTTCAGAGGAGGGTGAGAATTTTCGCGTTCCAACGGGGCGAGGTGTTCTGAGTGCCGCAGAGATTGCTGCGCTCTTGCGGCCAGATCTTGAGCCGGACGCGTTTGAGGCTCCCCAACATGTCGCGCCACGTCCAGTTTTTGATTTTGAAGATGGTGGCGCCGGAGCCTTGCTTACGGGCGACGCTGAAACTTTGGCTGCAGAGATGACAGTTGCCCTGCGTAAACATTGCGGGATTGATGCTGTGCTTGGGCTGAGGTCAGCCTCGCATTCGGCGATGTCGGAAATTGTATCACTGCATCAGAGCCGCGCGGTTTTGATCTTGTTTCGGGATCGGGTTGGTCTGCAAAATGCCGGCCTGACGCTTGATGCGGGACTGGCTTCTGCGCTTGTCTCTGTTGCGTGCGGGGGCGCGCCTGTGGCCGAAGTTGAGCGCCCTTTGAGCGCGCTTGATGGCCGAATTCTGGAACATATGCTTGCGCCGCTTGCGGAGGCAATTGATCCAAGCTTCCAGATTGTTTGTGTCGAAACAGACCGTAGTGCAGCGTTTGCCATGCTGCCGCCCGGCAAGGCGATGCTTGCAGACTTGTCATGCCAACTCGGCCCTGTTGCGGGGCGGATGATCTTTGCCCGTGTGCAGGCTCCGGTACAGGGCTCCGCACATGCAAGTGAACAAGGCTCGGGTGCAAGGCCTGCTGGGCCGGCTATTTCGGCGGTCGTTACAGCGCGCATTGCTCGTATCAGTGCGCCGCTGTCAAAACTTTCGGCTCTAAAGCCTGGCGCAACCCTTCAGCTTGGTATCCCGGCGGATCAGCCTGTTGAGCTATTGTCGGGCGGGCGCGACGGGCCGGTGATTGCCGAGGGCGAGATTGGCCGCAGGGGTGACCGGATGGCGCTGCGGGTCAGCAAGTGTTCGCCCGCACTTAAGGGCATGCGACCAAAGCCTTAGCTCTGGCCACTTCCGGTTTTGCGCGCTGGTGCTAATGGCCTGCCATATGTTTTTCTACAGCTGCGAGTGCGTCCTCTTCGGTGTTCTGCCCGCGTATTTCCGCTTCTTTCTGGGCCCAGAGCCGTTTTTGATAATTGGTCGAGATAATGTCGGTGATGACCAGCACGCCGATCACCAGATAGAAGCTGGACTTGCTCATGGCATCAATCGGGAAGGTAAAGATCTTCATGTGTGCCAGATGTGCGCCTTCGGTGACCAGCAAGACGCCAACAAGAAACAGAATGAACAGGCCGAGCACTTCATACATCCGGTTCTTTTTCAGGAAATCCGCCACATAATCGGCCATCAACATCATCAATATGCCTGATGTAATAATTGCAATCGCCATGATGGCGACCTGATACTCTACCACGCCCGTTACGGGGTCTTTGGTGTTCGCGATGGCCATGGCTGAAAGAATGGAGTCAAAGGAGAAGACAAGGTTCATCGCCACAATCATCAATATCGCCTGGGTAACAGATTTGGATTTTCCGCCTTCGGAATGCTCGATATGTTCGACCGTCAGCAAGTGGGTGATCTCCTTGATCGCGGTATAAATAATGAAGCCGCCGCCGAGAAGCGTCACAAGCGCCTGGAGGGTAAACTCACCTTCAAAGATATTCTCAAGGTGGATGCCGAACAAGGGCTTGGCCAGCGCGCCGAAGAGGCTGACGATGACCACGAGCAGCACCACGCGGAAAATCATGGCCAGCCCAATGCCCCAACGTCGAACTTTGGGGGCGTCCGCTTCCCCGACGCGTTTGGACTCGATTGAGATATAGAGGAGATTGTCGAAGCCAAGCACTGCTTGTAACAATAAAAGCATCAACAGCGTAAAGAATCCCGAAACCGAAAACACTTCTGCAATTATCTCGGCCATAAAGCCCTCCCGAATATTTCTTATTCTGTGTGACTAATTGGGTTTGGATTAAAGCGAAAGGGGGTGTCTGTAAGAACAATGTTAAACAAGCATTGAGCGATTCTCGCGAATTTGAGCTCGCATGCTGGCAGGATGTTTAGGTTGTTGTCTTATGTTCATCTCTATTCAGGGGAGAGATGAATGACCCAATTTGGTAAGAGGCAGGCCACACAATCGCGACAGGCTGCACGCCCTGTGCGCCCGCGCGCTGAATTTCTGCGCGGTGGCGAGACATCTGCCGGCGTCTCGCCTGTGTCGGGCTTATCGTCTGCTGAACGCAGTTATGATTTTATGCCGCCAGGCTCGGCCATGCATGTCACCAGCGAAGAGTATGCGGGGTTCCTGCCGCGCGTGGGCGCGTTCTTGGTGGATGGTGTTTTGATCACATTACCATTTCTGTTTGTTTTTGGGTCGGCAATTATGGAAAAGCTGATAAGCGGCGCGCCCACCGGTGCGACACTATCAGAGGCAGATATTCTTTATCTGATTGGCGATTATATCTTGCTCTATTTCGGCGTCACTGCGCTTTACTATAGTGTGCAGGAAGCTTCCGGTGCTCAGGCGACGCTTGGCAAGCGCCTGTTTGGTATCAGGCTCGTGCGAACCGATGGGGCCGCTCCGAGCTTTGGTAATCTTCTCTTGCGCAATACGATTGGCCGCTTTCTCGTCTATATCTCGCCAGTCTATATCGGCTTTACAATGTGTCTTTTCACCAAACGCAAACAGTGCCTGCACGATATGATAGGCGGTGTTACGGTTTGCCGGAAAGATGCTCTGGCGGATAATTGTGCCGCTGTGTTTGCCTGACCTATCATGGCTGTTTGCAGTTTAAGGATGTCTAATTCGGTGCCGTATTCTTATGGAGTGTTTCCAATGTCACCGGCCGGGCATCGGGTCAGGGAGCCTTGAAAATGTTAAAAAGATAATATTTATCAAGTGGTTATATTGTATTATCCGATGAAATGTTTTGGGGTTTGTGCGAAGATCTCCGAGGCATTTGCAAGTCTTGGCTAATGAATGGTCAATTCGCGAAGGCGAATTTGGCCATTGATGATACCAAGGTGTTGGGATTTTTCAGCTATGGTTTGCCTTGTTCAGGGTAATTTGCTCTGTTCCGGAGAACTTTTGGTGCCCGAACTGTCGCTCCTCGATATATTCTATCCATTTCTCCTGCTCTTGGCAGCGGGGGGGTTCTGGACGGTGTATGGCTTACGTCCAAAGATGCGCTCGGCGTTCTGGTTCGCTTTGTCATTCCTGTTCGGCACTTTTGCCTTTTCGGTGGAATTTTTCAGGTTCGTTCTGCCCGATGTCGCTCGGGCCCTTTTTGCGGTCGGGTTCTATTGCGGAATGGGCGCATTTCTTGTCTTTGGGCTGATCATACGCGCCGAGCGCGAGCCGCCCTATATTGTCATATCCGCAATCGCGGTGACATGTACGCTGACGGTGTTCGCCTTTGCGCTCGCGGACGTTCATGTTTTGATGCGGGTCTGTACGGCGCAGTTCTCCATGGCACTTCTGCTGCTTATAGGTGTCGGCTATGCCCGCCGCCGTTTTACAACGAAGACAGACAAAGCCCTGCTCATCGTGACTAGCTTTATGGCGCTGCTCTTGATCATTCATCCTACTGTAATTGGATATTATGTCGGACTGCCATCAACGCCCTTGGACTATGACCGCTCTGCCTTGTTTCTGACAATGGGATTGTTGACGATGGTGGCGGCGCTGCTTTGTGCGGCATTGCTTGTGCGTGAGGCGATTGTGGTGATCATTGGTGAGCTCAAGACACTTGCCAATCGTGACGAACTTACCGGTATCCTAAACCGGCGTGGTTTTGATGAGGCGGTCGAAGATTTTTCAAGAACGGCTCAGTCCAAGGGGCACCAGTTTGCGATTTTGGCGGTCGATATTGATTACTTCAAACGGATCAATGACACCTATGGCCACGGATTTGGCGACAGGGTCATCCATTCATTGGGACAGATGTTGTGCGCCCATCATGGTGATGACGGGCTGGCTGGCCGCGTGGGTGGCGAGGAGTTTGTGATGGCGCTGGCGGTTTCCTCGCTTGAGGAAGCCTGTCACATGGCGGAACTTTTGCGGCAGAGATGGGCACGCCAGACCTTTTTTGCGGATCAGGAGGATGTGCGCAGTACAGCCAGCTTCGGTGTTTCCCTACACCGCGCCGACCAATCCCTGGCGATGACAATTGCTCAAGCTGACAAGGCACTTTACCATGCCAAACAAAGCGGGCGGAACCGGGTTTCGACCGACCAGGATGTCCGGCTGGCCGCGCTGAAGCAGATGACGAGATTTAGTGACAAGGCGGCTGCGCCCGACGGTGCAAAAGTTGCGCTCAAATTTTCCGGTTAGGTTCAAAGAAGGAGCTAGGCGGGCGCGCTTGTTTTTAAGGCTAGCGCGTGTAGCTCGTCACCATCATTGCCGACCTTGCCCTTAAGCGCTTTATACACCATCTGGTGCTGGGCGACCCGAGACTTACCAGTGAACTGCGCGCTGATGATTTCGGCCTGCCAGTGATTATCGTCAGCTACCAGCGCGGTCAGCGTGATTTGGGCATCGGGGAAGGCCTCGGCGAGCAATCCGGTCAGCGTCTCGCGTGTCATCGCCATGGCTTGATCCTTCGCCTCTTCTATGCCGCTTCAAATGGGACAAGCTGTCCCCGCCGTCAAGACTTTGGCGGGGACAGTAATCTCTACCAACCGCAGGTGCGGCCTTCATTTTCGGTCTTGAGATAGGTGACCAGTGGCGCGAAATATTCCGCGATTGCCGAGCCGTCCATCTCTCGTGTGCCGGTAAATGCTTCAAGCGCATCGGGCCAAGGCTGGCTTGCGCCCAAAGTCATCATCTCTTCAAACCGCGCGCCGACTTCCTTATTGTCAAAGATCGAGCAGCGATGCAGCGGACCTTCCCATCCGGCCTGTTCGCAAGCGGCTTTGTGGAACTGGAACTGCAAGACATAGCTTAAGAAGTAGCGCAGATAGGGCGTATTGCCTGGAATGTGATACTTCGCGCCAGGATCAAATGCTTCCGAGGGCCGGGGGCCAGGTGGGCGAATGCCCTGATTTTTCATCCGCGTCATCACCCAGCTATCATTATAGTCCTCAATCGGCGTTTCCCCGCGCAAAACGCCCCAGCGCCAGCTATCGACCGAATAGGCAAAGGGCAGAAACGCAATCTTGTCGAGCGCCGTATTCATCAACAGGCCAAGATCGGCCTCCGCTGGTGGTTCTTCGTCAATCAGCCCGATCTGTTTGAGATAGGACGGCGTAATCGACAGGCCGACAAAATCCCCGATCGCCTCGTGAAAGCCGTCATGAGCGCCGTTCTTGTGCAGAAAATCCTGATCCTTATAGGCGCGTTGGTAATAATTGTGCCCCAGCTCATGATGGACCGTGTAGAAGTCTTCCGCGTTTACCTCGGTACACATCTTGATGCGGACATCTTCGAGATTGTCGAGATTCCACGCCGAGGCATGACACACCACTTCGCGGTCGCGCGGGCGGGTGATCTGGCTGCGCTCCCAGAATGTGTCGGGCAGTTCGCGAATGCCAAGCGAGGAGAAAAAGCCTTCGCCCTGCTCGACCATGCGGATCGCGTCAAACTCCTTCTCTTCCAGAATTGATGTCAGATCATAGCTTTCCGCAGACACTTCGGGCGCGACAATATCATAAATGCTCGACCAGCTTTGGGCCCACATATTGCCCAGAAGGTCCGCGCGGATTGTACCGACCGCGGGCTGCACCTCGTCGCCATATTCCTCGTTCAGCTCGGCGCGGACATAACAATGCAGCTCCTCATAAAGCGGTTCCATCTGCCCCCAGAGCCGCTCAACCTCGGCGGACATGTCCTCAGGTGCCATGTCATAGTTCGACAGCCACATATCGGCGACATTGGCAAAGCCAAGCTCGGTTGCGCCGTCATTGGCAATCTCCACCATGCGCGCATAATCGTCCCGCATGACCGGAGAAACCGTCCGCCAGCCTTCCCAAACCGCTTGCAGTTCTTCCGGATCGCGCGAGGTTTCGATAATCGTCGAAAGCTGGTCGAGGTTCAGATCTTCGCCCTTATAATTGAACGTACCCGTTGCATATGTGCTGTCGAGACCCGTGGTGATCTTGGCCAGCTCGTCAGCGGCTTCCTTGGTGGATGGGGCAGGGATCACAATCCCCGAACGCAGGATCTGGATTTTCCGCGCAAGGTCTGCGGGCAGGTCGAGGCCCTCAAATTCTTTGGTGCCATTGGCAAGCCGGACCGACATTTGTGTCGTCTCCGAACCCGCCCGTGCGGCCAGCGCATTGGTGTCGAAGGTGATATTTGTGGCCTGGTTCCAGAACACGCGGGCGGCATATTCGCTCTGCTCGGAAAGCTCGGCTTCGGCGGCTTCGACATAGGCGCGCGCATCTTCGACCGTTGGGCCGGTATCTTCGGCGGTTGCGGTGGACGCTGCGGCCACAGGTGTTTCAGCCACTGTGCTCGCATTGACAGGGGCCGTGATCGAGGCGCGCGCGGGTGGCCCGCTTGGTCCGGGGAAAGTCTCACAACCTGCCAGCGCAAATCCCGCCAACATGGCCACGCTCGTCATCATTTTCGTTTTCATCATATTCGTCTCTCCCTTTCTGGGTTCATGTCTCGTTTCGGGGCAAAAGCCTGCCGATAAATCTAATGGCCGCAGAAAACCCGCATTGGTCGTTCCGGTCAATGGTGAAAACTGTTTGTTTTCAGCCGGGATTTCTATAGGAGAGGGGAACATTTTCGAAAGCGAGCAAGACATGTACATTCTATATATCGAACAGGGCTGCCC
>CALLUH010000093.1 GCA_938011445.1 uncultured Hyphomonadaceae bacterium | reverse complement strand
CGGGCTGGCCAAACCCGCCGGACCAGTAAGCCTGGGGCAACTATTCGGGTTGGCGACATTGTGACTTTCGGCAAGTCCGTGCATATCAGAACGGTGGAAGTGTTAGGCTTGGGCGAACGGCGCGGGCCGGCCAGCGAGGCGTCAGCGCTCTATAGTGATATTGCCGAGGATAAATGATATGATGGGTTTTCTCTCGAAAATATTCAGTTCCGGTGCCAAAACGCCCGCGCAGAAATCCATTGAACCGGAAGTTGCCGCCGCAGCGCTTTTGGTCGAGGCGGCCCTTGCGGACGGGATCTATGCCGATATTGAAAGTGACCAGATCGCGATGATTCTACTTGAGAGCTTCGATTTTGATGCCGCGCGGGCTGATAGCGTCCTGGCTCAGGGTGAGGCATTGGCGGAAGAGGCGGTTGATGCGCACCAATTTACGAAACATGTCAAAAAACTGCCTATGGACCAGAGAATATCAATCATTGAGGGGCTGTATCTCGTCGCCTTTGCCGACGGTGAAAAATGCCCGATTGAAGACGCCTTTATCCGTCATGTGGCCGGGCTATTGCACGTCGAAGATGTGCCCCGCGCAGGTGCTCGCAAGCGGGCGCAAGCCCGTGCCGACGGGCAATCGCGTTGACGCGCGACAGACTAGGCAATTGACAAATCCACTCCATGACAGCATCAGCCTGTCTCATGATTGATCCGGAGCCCTCCTGAATGACCTATATTGTCAAAGATGCCTGTATTCGCTGTAAATATATGGATTGCGTCGAGGTTTGCCCTGTGGACTGCTTCTATGAAGGCGAGAACATGCTCGTTATCCATCCTGACGAATGCATTGATTGCGGCGTGTGCGAGCCTGAATGCCCGGTTGAGGCCATTACCGCAGACACTGAAGATGAACCTGATGGCAAATGGCTAAAGCTTAATACGGAGTTCTCCAAGGTCTGGCCGGTGATAACGCGTCTAAAGGAACCCCCTGAAGATAGGGAGAAATTTGCTCAGGAAACCGGAAAGTTGGAAAAATACTTCAGCCCAAACCCCGGAACAGGCGATGGATGACCTCTGTTAAGGTTACTCAAAGATTACTGAGCCATTAAGCTGCATTTGTATAGATGTTCATTTTGTGCTATGGCTTCATCAGAAGTTAAAGTTTTGCACAGTGTCAAAACGTCCGGATGTGTTTTTTGCACCCCGGGCGATTTTTTGTCTGCAAGGCTGAAGATCGCGTAGAAAGGACTATTCATGGCGAAAAAGGCAGAAACTAAGTCAGTATTGGCATTTGAGGTTGATCAGCACGTCGTTTATCCCGCCCATGGTGTTGGAAAAGTGACTGGCGTTGAAAAGCAGCAAGTGGCTGGCATGGATCTGGAAGTATTTGTCGTCGCATTTGATCAGGATAAAATGATTTTGCGGGTGCCAACGAATCGTGCAGAGGCCTCTGGCATGCGCGCTCTGGCGGGTGACAAGCTGGTCGATGATGCGCTCAAAACACTTGGTGGCCGTGCCCGTATCAAGCGGACTATGTGGTCGCGTCGAGCGCAGGAATATGAAGCGAAAATCAATTCCGGCGATCTGATTTCGATTGCCGAAGTGGTGCGTGATCTGCATCGCGGCGAAGACCAGCCCGAGCAATCCTATTCCGAACGCCAACTGTACGAGAATGCGCTGGACCGAATGGCCCGCGAGTTGTCTGCCGTTGAAAATATTGAGAAAGGCGCGGCGATGGAGCGCCTTGCCGAGAGCCTTGCCAAAAAGAAAGCGGCCTGAGCCCTTATGCCGTTTCAACCATCCCGACCGGTCAGAGCAGATGTTCTGGCCGGTCTTTACTTTGGGTTGGTGTTAGAAAGTCTCCGGTTCGGCGCCCATTTTTTCAGCATTGAAAATATGACTGATTTCCAGCTGGCTTTCGCGTAAATAGCCGCGAAGCCGGACGCGTGTGCCCGCTTGCCAATCGTCCGAACTCATATCACAAAGCTCTGAGGCATTGGTCAAAATACTCGCTATGAAGGCGCTGTCTGCGAGCTGACGGGCACAAACTGCGTCGGGATCTGTAGGGTCAACCGTGGTGGTAAGCTGCGCCGTTACAATATGAAACCCGCGAGCGTCGGGGATCAGTTCCGAGGCGCCCTTAACGGTCCAGGCCTCCAGTGCCCAAAGCCCCACCCGGCGTGCCCTTGCATCCAATTCAAGCTTGATCAGGGTGTCGCCCAGACGTGATGTATCGGGATAAATCCGCGCGCGTGCGCCGCCCAGCCGGATCATCTCCTCATTAAGCCATAATTCCGGCCCGAGATTGTCATTGGTGCGGATATAGGCGAGCGCCCTATCATAACGGTCGCGCGTTACGCCTGGATAGACAAGTTGAACCTGCCGCCCAAGCGCCATGTCTTCGAGCATTCGCTTGGCTTCGTCGGCAAATGGCTCGGCATCACGATTTCTGGCACGCCATTCGGTGACCGGCGCTTCGATGCCGACCAACCGGACGCTCAATCCGGTATCAAGAACCAGTGCATCGCCATCAATGATCCTTACCACGCGGCCTGTCTCGCCCTGCGCCAGGGTATCAAGGGGGCTGTCAGTCCCGCACGCGGCTATGCCGACGAGGAAGATGGCCAGTCCGAGCAGTCTGGCCCGTTCAAATGCCCGTGTGCGCCGCATTCTAGTTTCGCAAAGATCGGTGTTTGTGGCTTGGGTGCGTCTTCTCCGCTGTGCGCTGCTCGATATATATCGTCAGCCCCAGCGCAAAAACCCTTCGCGCGGAAATCTTCGTCTGCCCCTGCACCAGATGATCCTCCAATTGAAAACCGGATGATGAGAGACTGCGCCGCCAAACTGGCTTTGACAAGTCGTGCTGAGGTCTTGCTGTGACCAAAAATGCCAGCTAAGAAACGTTTTGCGCCGTTCAAAGCGTTCATGCCGCTATAGCTCAGCTGGTAGAGCATCGCATTCGTAATGCGGAGGTCAGGTGTTCAAGTCACCTTAGCGGCACCACCTTTTTTTAAGAAAATTGCCAATAAGTCTCTGAATAAAAACGATTTTTGTTTATTTTTTAGATCAAATTTCATTCAAGAGTTCACAAATTGTGTACCAAATTGTGTTCCAAACTGTGTACCAGCAGGTGCGCAATGAGGGTTCGTATGGATATGTCATATTTGATGCAGCGGGGCGAAGTGTGGTGGTATAACCGCCGGGTCCCGAAGAAATATCGCGCGTTCGATAAGCGCGATCGTATTCGCATGTCGCTCGACACTTATGCCCGTGAAGAAGCCTGCATGTTGCGCGACAAGCTTGTTGAAGCAGATAACCAATACTGGGCCGCTCTGGCGCTGGCAGCACAAGCGGATGGGAACGGGCAGGACGCGGCACATGCGAACTATCAAGCAGCGGTGCAGCGCGCTCAAATGGCAGGCTTTACGTATCGACCGGTTTTGGAAATTGCGTCAGAAGAACCCCTTACGGAAACACTTGAACGGCTCATAGGGATTCGTGACGCAGCTGATCGTGAGGATGTTCCAGAGCCCGAAACAACCAAAGCCTTGCTGGGCGGCGTCGCTCGTCCCAAGGTAAGAGTTTCGGAAGCCTTGCAAATCTACTTTGATGAAATCGCGCTGGACGAGCAGATGTATAAGTCGCCCCAACAAAAGGCCTCTTGGCGGAAGGTCAAAACACTGGCGGTGACCTATTTCATCGAACAATGCGGTGATCTGGTCATGGAAGAGATCACGCGCGAGCATGCGCTGGCCTATAAGGCATGGTGGGCCGAACAAGTTATGCCGTCAGATCCAGACAAAGAACCGCTGACTGGATACACGGCCAATCGGCGCATTGGCGGCATCAGGTCACTCTATAGAGAATATTTTGAGCACATAGGCGAAGAAGATCGCCAGAATCCGTTTAGAAAGATCAGCTTTAAGGTTCGCCAAAAAACTGAAGTGCCTGCATTTCCGTCTGACTGGGTCCAGCAAAAGGTACTGCAACCGGGTAAACTGACCGGGTTAAAGCCAGAGCTACAATTGATTGTGCTGATGCTAATTGAAACAGGGTGTCGCCCCAGCGAGATCATCAACCTCCAACCGCAGGATATTTGTATCGGCGCAGATGTGCCGCATATCGCTATCCGTTCTCGC
>CALLUH010000092.1 GCA_938011445.1 uncultured Hyphomonadaceae bacterium | reverse complement strand
GAGATGCGGGCGGCGTCGATGCGGCTCATCTGGCCAGCGCCGATGCCTGCGGTTGAGCCGTCTTTGGCGTAGACGATGGTGTTGGATTTAACGTGTTTGGCGACGCGCCATGCGAAGAGCAGGTCTTTGATCTGGTCCGGCGTGGGGGCGAGCTTGGTGACGGTTTTGAGGTCGGCTTCGGTGATGCGGCCATTGTCGCGGGACTGGACCAGCAAGCCGCCCGCGACGGTTTTCACGGTGGTGCCATGGCTTGTCGGATCGGGAAGGCCATCAGTAATCAGTAGGCGGAGGTTTTTCTTTTTCTTGAAAATCTCAATGGCTTCCTCGTCTGCGCCCGGCGCGATGACGACTTCGGTAAAGATTTTGGTGATCTCGGCGGCGGTCTCTGCGGTGAGCGGGCGGTTGAGCGCGACAATTCCTCCGAATGCGGATGTGCTGTCGCAAGCGAGGGCGGCTTTATAGGCGGTGAGCGGGTCGGGCCCGAGCGCGACGCCGCAGGGGTTTGCGTGTTTGATGATGGCGACGGCGGGCTGGTCGTCACCAAGCTCGCCGATCAGTTCATAGGCGGCGTCAGTGTCGTTGATGTTGTTGTAGGACAGCGCTTTGCCCTGAATAAGTTTTGCGGTGGCGACGCCCGGACGCTTCTCGCCTGTGGTGTAGAAGGCGGCGGACTGGTGCGGGTTTTCGCCATAGCGCAGGGATTGTTGGAGCTTGCCGCCAAAGCCGCGCCAGTGGGGGGCGGTCTCGTCGATCTGGTCGGCATACCAGCTGGAGATGGCTGCGTCATAGGCGGCGGTGCGGGCATAGGTTTTGGCGGCAAGGGATTTGCGCAGCTCTGGTGTCGTGTGACCGTCATTGGCTTCGAGGGTTTCTAGGGCGCGGTCGAGGTCTGAGCCATCGGTACAGACGGCAACGAAGCCGTGATTTTTGGCAGCCGCGCGGAGCATGGCAGGGCCGCCAATGTCGATGTTTTCGATACAGGTGGCAAAGTCCTGTCCGGCGGCGACGGCGGCTTCGAAGGGGTAGAGATTGATGTAGACGAGATCAATGGCAAGAATATTGTGCGCTGCGGCGGCGGCGGCATGGTCTTCATTGTCGCGCAGATATAATAGCCCGCCATGGACGACAGGGTGGAGGGTTTTGACACGGCCATCCATCATTTCGGGAAAGCCGGTCAGGTCTGAGACGTCTTTGACGGTGAGCCCCGCCTCTTTGAGGGCTTTGGAGGTGCCGCCGGTAGATACGAGTTCAATACCAAGAGCCGCGAGCCGTTTGGCGCGGTCGATCAGGCCGGATTTATCGGAGACAGAGATCAATGCGCGGGTGACGCGAACAAGGGCTGACGACATGAGAGAGGCTCCGATAGAGAATATGAGCCTCGCCTCGTAACATGGAAAGCGTTCGGGTCAACCGATTGAGGCGTGCTTTGCGGTGTCCTTGTCGTCGGGGGGGAGACCGACAAGCTGGTGCAGAAGGGGGGTGGCCTTCTCGTGATCCCGGCTCTGGGCGAATTTGAGTAGCGTTTCGACGGCCAGTTCGGAATTGGGCGCGGCGGTTTCGGGCGGGGCGACCTGATGAATGCCGTCAATTTCTGTCGGCCTGAGCTGTTCCTCGTCATAGGTCAGCGTTTCGTGCATTTTGTCGCCGGGGCGGAGGCCGATATGTTCGATCTTTATATCCATTTGCGGAACCAGCCCTTTCATACGGATCATGGCTTCAGCGAGATCCTGAACTTTGACCGGCTCGCCCATATCGAGCACGTAGAGCCCGGTTGCGCCCGCATCGCTTTGTCCGGCGGCGGCGTGAAGGACGAGGTAGACCGCTTCTTCGACGGTCATGAAAAACCGGGTGACATTCTTGTCAGTGACGGTGACCGGACCGCCGCTAAGGATCTGCTGTTCGAAGCGGGGGACGACCGAGCCGGACGAGCCGAGCACATTGCCGAAACGCACCATGGAGACCGCCATATTGCTGCCAGCGGTAATATCGGACACGATAATTTCGCTGGCACGTTTGGTGGCGCCCATCACATTGTTCGGTTCGACCGCCTTGTCCGTGGAGATCAGAACAAAGCGTTTGGCTTTGCAGGCAAGGGCGGCACGGGCGGCATTTGCCGCGCCGCCAATATTGGTCAGGATCGCTTCGCACGGATTGGCTTCCATGAGCGGGACATGTTTGAGCGCTGCGGCATGGATGATGATGTCGGGCTGTGTCTCGGCCATGATCTGGGTGAGGCGTTGGCTGTCGCGCACATCGCCGAGGATGGCGCGCCGCTCCAGATCGGGATATTGCGATCTTAGAAAATAGTTTGTTTCGTAGAGATTGTATTCTGAATTATCAAATAGGGTGATTTGCTTGGGACCAAGGGCGGCGCACTGGCGGACAAGTTCTGCGCCAATCGTACCGCCTGCGCCGGTAATGAACAGGCGCGCACCGTTGACGAGTTTTTCAATCGGTGCGATGTCGATTTGCCGCTCGCGGCGGCCAAGCAAGTCGGCCGGGCGAACTTTTTCCAATTGTGCGTCTTCGGTCGCTGTGGCGATTGACATGACTTTGCTGCCGCGTTCGGCGGCGACGGCGAGTATGGCTGGCATATTGGCGCGTGCGCGTGCTTCGCCGACTGCCGCGATCCAGGGATATGCGCCATAGCGAAGGTTCAGAAGGTCGAGGCGATCGCCCAGATCGGCCAAACTACCCTGAACGGTGACACCGCGAATGACGCTGCCGGGGGCAAGACCGCCAATTTCGATTAGCCCGAGGACGTGAACCGGCGGGCCATTGGGCGCGCGCTCCATCTGCCGTAAAGCATTTGCAAGGGCGTTCTCGTCGCCAATCAGAATGGCACGGGGGGCATCTTTGCGACGGTTCTGGAAAAGTTGGAAAGGACGATTGGTCGAGCGTAACAGGGCCAGCATGCGGCCCGCAAAAAGCATGCTGATCCAGAGCGGCAGGGCGATGAGCAGGCTGGCGCGTGGAAATCCGTCAAGTCTGTTCCACAAGAACATGATGGGAATGAAGATCAGGGCGCTGAAGCTGACCGCTTGAATGATTTTCAACGCGTCCGGCCATCCGACATGACGCCAGACTTGCCGATGGATGTGCAAGGCGAGGAAAGCGCCCATGGCCGAGACCATAAAGATTGTGCTGGCGGTCAGCGGAATGTGGTTGGGGAAAGGTCTTGTTGTGAACTCGCCAAACAGTCGCCATCTGGCCTCAATCCCGGTTAGCATGGCGAGAAAGGCAACCAGCATATCAAACCCGAAGGTCAGCATCATCGCGCGGCGGGCTTCATAGACGGGCTTCATGATGGTGCGTGCTCCTTGCGAAAGCCCCAGCGAATACAATTGGGCGGGACCGCACCGTCGCCGTTCGGATCGGCCTGGCCACTCATCACAATCTGAACCGTTGGTTCGATCAGTCCACGGCCCAGATAGCGCGATAGTTCCAGCCTTGTGCCCGGATGGGTCGTGCGGAAGCGCCAAAGCGTCCCGCTCTCGGTTTCAAGCTCTATTCCGTCGCTGCGGGTGGTCGCCTTGATAGAAGGGTGCAAATGAAAGCGGATGTCGAAGCTGACAAATTTGCCGGTTTCGTCAATCGGGCGGGAAACCGGGCGGACAAGGGAATCCTCGCCTGTGAGCCGGTCGCCGCCACCGGACATGAAAAGCCGTCTTCGGTGGATAAGGCCAAAGCGATCTTTCCAGCCGCCATGTTGGGCGTCGAGCCAGATCTCGTCAGCTTCTTCAAGGCGTTTGGCCGAAATGCCAACAGGGCCTTCGGGCGAGAGAAGACGGGTCGGTTCGAATGTCGAAAAGGGGCTGGCGTCTCGTCCGGCAAGGCTGAGGGTGGAGTGTGCGCCGGTGCGGCGGACCGCGGCTTGCCAGTCGAGATTGATTTCCGGTGAAAAGCCACAAGATGTCACCAGGCGGTCGGGTCCGTCGGAGAGTTCAAAACTCAGCGGCCCTGAATGGGCTTGCCCGGCAAACAGGGAAGGTGGGGCGGCGCCAGCATCCAGAATGAGGCAGAGGCGTTGTTTTTTGAGCTTCTGGAAGCCGGACTTCATGGCGAAGCTGAAATTACGCGGTGGGGCGTCGAGCGCGTCGAGGACGGCGCTGACCGCTTCGGGGCGTGTTTCACTGCCGGCATTGAACGGGCACAAGCTACCATCGGCCAAGCGGAAGAATCCAAGCATTGCGCCCATGCGGGGGATCCATTTGCCAAAGAATGCAGGCTCTTCACGGTCGGCAAGGGCAAGCGCACCGCGCAGGATGATGAGGTCAGCAAGGCTGCGCAACAAGACTTCCGGTGAGCGGGAGACATGGCCGCCATCGGGCAGGATTTGCGCAGTACATTCGGTCTCAAGCTGAGCAAGCGCGCCTTCTGCACCGCGTCCGTCCCGCAGGCACAGCGCTTCGGCAACCAGTATGCAGACGCCGCGCCAGCGCGTTGCCGGGTCGGTGCAGGTTTCAAGACCTTCGCGGACAAAGCGGAGCTGTCGAACGAGCGTATCAAGGCGCGCTCGGCATGCTTCTCTGGAGCCGGTTTCAAACAGGGCTGGCCCGGCAAGCATCCATTCCCATACGCGCACGACAAGCGGGGAGAGCCGCCAGTGGAAGCTGTGGAAGGTGCCGAAATGGCTGATCCAATCATCGACGTAAGCGCGGGCGCGGTCTTCGCCTTCGGGGCTTTGCTTGAGTAGGGTGCCGAGCCATTCAAAGCGATGTAGCCGATCACTATAGTGGCGCGAGGGAGGTGCGATGGTCCAGGGGGCTGCGCCATTGTGAAGCTGCAAACGTTCATGACCAATGCGCCAGCCATCGGTCATCAGCACCGCGCCGCGGTCCTTATCGGGCGGTATGAGTGGATGAAGAAAGGGTCGAAAGCGTTGGGGCGGAGGGGCGTGTCCGGTTGCGCTATGGCGCAATGCGTCTGGCATGGCCTTAATGGAATCGCCCGCTATCCCGGCAAAGCGACGCCATAAAACAGCGTCGTCTTTCTGGTCGGGATCCACAATCAACTCTACGTCCGAAGCACTCATAGCCTCTCCTGCGGCCTGCCTTAAATCGTCTGATCTCTTCGCAATGCCTTGATATTATCAGCATAGCCGCTTGGGCCGTCCTTGAAAACCGCCGAGCCAGCCACCAGAGACGTTGCGCCAGCCTGAAGGATGGATGGCGCGTTTTCTGGGGTAACACCGCCATCGACTTCGAGAATTATATCACGCCCTTTCGCGTTGATTCTTGTGCGAAGGTCGCGGATTTTCTCAAGCTGGTTCGGAATGAAGCTTTGCCCACCAAAGCCCGGATTGACTGACATGACGAGGATGAGATCAATCTCATCGAGTAGGAAATCGAGCCAGTTGGCGGGGGTTGAGGGGTTAAGAGCGATGCCTGGTTTCATGCCTGCCGCCCGGATGGCTTGCAGCGTGCGGTGGGCATGGGGATCGGCCTCTGGGTGGATGGTCAGAATGTCTGCTCCGGCGTCAGCGAAAGCGTGAATATAGGCGGCCGGATTGGAGATCATCAGGTGGACATCGAACGGCTTTTTTGAGTGGGGCCGCAATTTTTTCAATATGGGCGCACCAAAAGTGAGATTGGGTACATAGTGGCCATCCATGACATCAACATGAATCATATCGGCGCCGGCCGTGTCGATTGCGGCAATTTCTTCGCCCAGACATGCGAAGTCAGCGGAGAGAATGGACGGAGAGATGAGCGGCGATATCATGGTTAAGGGCGTAAAACCAAATGCCCGCCCACGCAAGGCGTGAACGGTCATGTTTGGCGGGTTATTTCTGGCAAAACGCTGCCTTTTGTCAGGCTAACCTTCGGCGATGACGACAAAGCCGCTTGGTCGGTCGATGACGAAGACTTTCGAGCCAACCGGAATGCCTGCGCCTTCGCCGAGTTGCGGGAACTCCTCGACAACGCCGTTTTCGCCACGAATGAGGTAGGAAAAGCCGCGACGGCGGCCTGCGCCACTTTCAATGGCACCGCCAAGCAGCCCACCGGCAACCGCGCCACCGAGGGCCCCCAGAGCTTGTGTGGTATTGCGGCCACCGACCTGTGAGCCAGCCAGACCGCCACCGACCGCCCCGACGGTGGCCCCTGTTCCCGTATTATTGCCGCGCACTGTTATCGGTGTCGAAGCCACAATTGTGCCCTCGAAAATGGCGTTCGAGCTGCCCAGATCGCGGGCCGAGATGGTGTAGGGATCGGCGGAGCTTGCGCAGCCTGCGAGTGTGAAAGCGAAGGCGCCGAAAAGAGGCGCGATCAGCGCGGTCCGGACTTTCCGGCTCCGTGGCTTTTTCGGGGTCATGACTGTCATACGCTTACGCCTTTTCAACTTTGTCCACAAAACTATCAAATCGCGGCTGAACGCCAAGTGAACTTCTGGTGAGGTTAATATTGGGTCGGTTCGAGGCTTTCTCGGTTGCCAGTCATGGGGCTTAAACGGGCAATAAAGAAGATGTCGCTGGTGATTTCGCCGCCCGGTACGGTCAATAAGTCGCCGTCTTTGGTCAGCCTGTCGGCGAAACCCGGCACGTCTTCGGCTTTGATCGGGATGCGTTCGCAGAGATTTGCGTTGATGGCGGCGTTAACCACGTCCAGACCTTCCATTGCGAGAGGACTACAGACGCAATAGACGACAGTACCGCCCGGTTTGGTCATCGCCAATGCAGCGTCCAGAAGCCTTGTTTGTGTGGCCGGATAGCGCGAAATGTCATCTGGATGTTTGATCCAGGCCCCTTCAGGATGGCGTCGCAGTGTCCCCAGGGCCGAGCATGGTGCATCGACCAGCACCGCGTCGACGGGGCTGTCAGGTTGCCAATTTTCGCCTGCTTCGTTGAAAATACGGGTGTTCTGGCCCAAATTGGTTCGTTTTAGATTATCTCTTAGGCGTTCAAGGCGTTTTGAGGAGCGATCAATGGCGGTCACGCGCGCACCTGTTGCCGCCAATTGCATAGTTTTTCCGCCGGGGGCGGCGCAGAGATCGACGATGTGCTGGTCTTGCTGCGCGTTCACTAGCGTGGCGGGGAGGCTCGCGCCGGCATCTTGCACCCACCAGTCGCCCGATTCAAAGCCGGGCAGGGTTTCGATCTGGCCAGTGGCAAGCTCTACGCTGCCATTTGGTAACAGCTTCGGGTCAAGACCTGTTGCCCCTATTGCGTTTGACAAGGCGACCGGATCGGTTTTGGCAGTTAATTGCAGGCTCGGTTCGATTTGTTGGTGGGTGGCAAGCGCGGTGACTGCAGCGTCGCCGAGACTTGCGCGCATCGTGTCTGAAAGCCAGTCAGGCCATGTGGCAGGGGCAGGGGCATCGTCAAAAGCTGTGCGGTCGGAGGCGGCCTTGCGCAGGACGGCGTTGAGGAATCCGGCCGCTTTACGGGCGCGTGGCCAGAGTTTTGCGGCGGCGACAGTTTCGCCGACCGCTGCATGAGGGGCGGTGTCCATCAGCCAGATCTGGGCCGCACCGATCTGTAAAAGCGCTCGTGAGGGCGGGGTTGCGGTGTCGAGTGGGCGCGAAAGGAAGGGCTCAAGGCCAGTATTGATCCGGCCCAATTGGCGCAGGGCTGCGCTTGTCATCGCCCGTGCAAAGCCTCGATCTGCACCGGTTAGGGCGGCATAGGATGTGGTCAGTGACATGGCCTCGTCAAGGGTGCGGCGCTCCTGGAGGACACACATCAGGACTTCGGCAGCGGCCAGACGCGATCGGGCGCCGCTCATCCCCATGGTCTGCCGGTTTGGGGTCTGCCGGTTTGGGGTCTGCCAGCAGATGCGTCTTGCTGGCGGGGTAGCGGAATATCCATTTCACCTGCAAGCTTGTGCAAGGCGGCAATCCGGTTGGCGGTGACGGGGTGGGTGGAGAACATATTGTCGGCACCTTTTCCGGCCAGCGGATTGATAATGTAGAGATGGGCGAGGGCAGGATTACGCTCAGCCTGACGGTTTATGTTGGCGCGGGCGCCGCGGTCAATCTTTTCCAAGGCGGCGGCGAGCCAGAGCGGGTTGCCGCAAATCTTGGCGCCGAGCTTATCGGCTTCATATTCGCGTGAACGGCTGATCGCCATTTGCACCAGACCGGCAGCCATTGGGGCCACCAGCATGATCATGAGAGAACTGAGAAAGCCGCCGCGTTCGCGATTGCCAAAGAACAGTGCAACATTGGCCAGCATGGTGATGGCCCCTGCAAATGTGGCGGTTATTGTCATGGTTAACGTATCGCGATTGCGTACATGGGCCAATTCATGCGCCATGACGCCGGCAACCTCTTGCCGATTGAGCGTGCCCAGTAGACCTGACGTCGCGGCGACGGCGGCGTTGGCGGGGTTACGGCCCGTGGCAAATGCGTTTGGCTGGGGGGTGTCGATGATGTAGACTTTGGGGACGGGCATGCCCGCGCGGGTGGCCAGATCGACGACATCGCTGGCAAAAGCGCGCTCGACCGGTGAGCGGGCATTGGCATCAATTTCGCGGGCATTGTTCATGCGCAATACGATTTTGTCAGAGTTCCAGTAAGATACGCCATTGATGATGACAGCAACGCCAAACGCAAGGAGCATGCCCGCCTCACCGCCGACCACGAAGCCAACACCCATGAACAGGGCGGTCATAACGGCCAATAATGTATAGGTTCGCATCGTGCTCATCATTTGGGCGATCTCTACTGTTCATGTGCAAAATGTCTTGCGCGCCTTTATATATAGGAAGAGTTAACTGGTTTAGGAGTCTGGTGAGAAAAATGAAGAAATGTTCAGATACCAAGTCCCAGGTTAAGGGGGTAACTTTGACGCCTGAAGCAAAGCGGGCGCTGGCGGAGGCCGCCGAACGGCGGGCGGCGGGTGATGGCGGGCAGGTGTCGCCGCGCGAGAAAGGCGGGCCGAAGGGCGAGGAGCCGACACGGTTTGGCGATTGGGAGCGCAAGGGTATTGCGTATGACTTCTAGCACTCGCACGATTGCTTAGGCCCGCGCGCTTGGTGCTTGTAATTAACCAAATGGCTTCGCGTACGGCGTGTTTTGGCTTGTTGTTACAAGGTTTTTCGTTTGAATAGGTAAAATTCAATTGGTTTCGTTAAGGTTTGGCCGCTCTGGCGTCTGACCTTGGGGTTTCAACTTGCAGGATCTGATATGAGATATTTGTTTGTGTTATTTGCGTTGGTGTTTGGGGCTTTGACGGTCACGCCGCCTGCACAAGCTGATGGCAAAGCGGCGATCAAACCGCCCGTCGTGCTGGAGCCTGCGCCCTTGCAGCAGGGGCGGTTGCAAGGTGGGCCGGAGCAAGCGCCGGAGCCCGTTCGGCCGCGTATTATCTCACGTACAATCAGTGCGCCGGATGAGGGCCTACGATTGAATGATGCATTTGTTTTGTCACTAAATGGCGGTGTCGGGACGGGGGTTGCGGATGTTGGATTTGGTGGTGGCGGCGGATTTTTTGGTTCCCGCGCAGGGGGCGGCGACTTTGGCCGCTCGCAGCGGTTTCGGGCGGCGCGGCAGTTTCAGCGGCGTGGAGGGTCCTCACGTCGGGGCGGTCGGCGCGGCTTTGGCGGGCGTCGCTAAGCGGGGTTTGGCGGCTTGAGCCTACGCTCGCGAAATGCGATGAGCAGGGCAGCGGCGACAATGATCACGGTGCCATACCAGACATTGTTCTCTGGCAGCGCCTTGAAGATCAGCCAAT
>CALLUH010000091.1 GCA_938011445.1 uncultured Hyphomonadaceae bacterium | reverse complement strand
TAAAATTACTGGCCATCAGCGCGCAATTCTCAGGCTCAAAACTGCAATGCCCAAAGCAAAATGTGCGATGCGCTAAGCAAATTCGGGACCATTTGACCATAATGGCTATCGTTTTGAATTCAAAACGTTTCGCACACTAGGCATCTAAGCTGTCTAAATTGAGGCTGTTTCTCGTTCGGCTTTGATCTGTTCGATTTCGTCGTGATAGCCACGATAAAAATGGGCGTCCCAGCGGGCGTGAAATCTGCGTTCCTCCGAGCCAAACTTTGCTTGCAAGTGGTAAACCCGATTTTGAACCGTTCTCTTGATTTGACCTGCCAATTTGAGGGGCCGAGAGCGGGTTTTGAATGTAAATGTACCGTCCTGGACATGCTTGAACGCGGTTCCTCGTCCCATTCGATAGGCGCGGCCATCAATATAGGCCGGTTCAATTTGTGCAGAGCGGACGATGTGCGAGACCGTTGGTGCGGGGGCGAAACCCGTTTTGAAACCTGCGCCAACGGCTGCTCGAAGAAAGGCGGTTTCGCTGCCCATGGAGTAGGTTTCTGCGCGCGAGGCATTTGGACCGATGCGAGTATCAAATCGCAGCCCTGCGCGGATGACTTCCGCGCGGATGGCCATGTTGGGCCCGTAAATACGGTCGGGACTTATGGAGCCTGCCATAATATTTTCGCGGTGCGCATAGAGTTCTTCAAAGCGTGGCTTCTGGGTGAGCATCCAGGGCGCGGGTGTTCTCTCAAATTCCGGTACGATGGAACCGCCGAACAAGGCGATGTCAGGCATGTCGTTGAACGCCTGTATCCAGTGATGCAGAAACCCCTTATGTGGTATCGCATCATCGTCTGTCATGATGATGATTTCCGCATCGGTGTACGCCAGCCCGGTGTTCATCGCAGTGTTCTTGCCGGGTATGGGTTCACTGTAACTACTTATCGGCAACTGTCCGCTAAATTCTGTAATAATTGACGCCGTTCTATCGGAAGATGCATTATCAATTATGATGAGTTTGTAGTCTATACTTTGTACTTCTAAATCCGCATAACCTTCCAACGTACGAGTGAGGACGTCGGCACCATTATGGGTGGCCATGAGGATGTTGATGTCAGACATGCTTTTTCACCAGGGATATGCATACCAGTCTTCGCGTAGGCCAGCATGTATCATGCCCTTGTCCACCGTCGCGCTGATCATATCCATTGGGCGAATTTCGCCGCCGAGCCGCTTTAGACGCTTAGCATGCGTGTCCCAGATCTTTTGGCCGCAACGGTCGTGGCGGCGTAGATTTACAAGACGTCTGACATAGTGTCTCCGATAGCGCGCCTTCATCGCCTTGCCCTTTGACGGACCGAACGCCATGTCAGCATAACGATGGAGGAAGAGATACCAATCAAATAGGTGAAGCTTCAGGGGGCTGACTTCCAATTCCGTGACCGTTGTGTCGTGTATGCGGGTAAAAGCCAGATGTTCATGGACAAATCCCATTTTCCATTTGGTCAAAACGCGCAATGCTGCGTCGGTGTCTGCCGCGTTTTCGACGAGATCATAGAAAGGGGTATCTGGCATAATCGCTGCGGTGCGCACGAGAATATGTGGCCCCATAATCATGCCCTTGTTCTCGAAAAACCGCCTTAATGCGTGTTTTCCGTCGAAAATTGTCTGGTCTTTAGGCCAAAGTGGGTCGTGAATTGCACCATTAATGTCGCGTTTACATCCGACAAAGCCGACCTCTGGATCGGTTTCACCCAGCATAACCGTTTTTTCGATGGCATCGGGGTGTATCGTATCGTCGGCGCAGAGTAAGCGGAACCAATCTGTGTCAGGCGGAATGGCCTTGATCGCGCTGTTCCAGTTTTCCATTTGAGCGATAAGACTTGAGTGCCGAACGGTGATGAGCGGTACCGGTCCATTGGCAAATTCGGTCAGTATGTCTGCGGTTCCATCGGTTGAAGCATTGTCGATGACCACGTGAACGAGGTTTGGATAGGTCTGCGCCTGAACGCTGCGAAGGGTTTCGCGCAAATAGGCCTCGCCATTATAAACGGGCGTCAGGATGGCAACTTTGGATTGGGTGGTCTGGGCGGAAGACATGGTGCTCGGTCTGATTTGTATCCTGAGTTTATCCAGAATAGGGATTTTAGAAGGTGATTACCATGATTTTGGTGCAACCCATATGCCAGCAAGGACGCTAAGCGATAAGCTTGCGGCCAAGGTCAAGGAGTTCGGGGAAGGCGCGCCGATCCGTCAGAATGAGTAGAATAATGAAGATGAGACCGCCTGCTGGAATACTGTAAATGAGGATTTCAAGATCGGTTGCGCCGGCGAATTTGAGACGTTCTGCCAGCAAATAGACAAGCACGCCCATAAGAATTGCATTGATCGCAGTGATACCGGTCGCATCCCACATGTCCCGCAGACCACCATCCATCAGCCCAAGAAGTGACCGGAAGATCGGGACCGCAAGTAGCAGATTGGCGATAAGATATGCGGTTGCAGTCCCGACCAGCCCGTACTGGGTGCCAATAATGAAAGCGATTACAACAGTAATGGTTGTCAGGACCGTGTAACGAAGCAGAATGTCGGTGCGCCCCAGTGTCATAAACATTGAGCCTTGGGCGCTCGATAAGCTTTGAAATGCCCCGATCGGTGCCAAAATGGCCAATATCGGAGCTGCTGGTAGCATTTTTGGGCCCAGGACGACACTTATTGCTGGCTCGGCCAGCGCTGCGATGCCGGCCATTGTCGGGAAAGTGATAAGGGCAATGATGCGGAAAACTCTCAAACAGGCCTGTTTTACCCGTGGTCGATCGCTTTTGAAGGTTGAGAGCGTTGCGAGTAACACGCTTGCGATCCCCCATGAGAGGAATTGAATGGGCATGAGCATGATCCGGTAAGCGATTGCGTAAAAACCCAAGGCCGTTTCCCCAAGCACCCTTGCGATGATGAAATTATCGCTGTTGCGTGCAAAGAAATTGATGACTTGTGCACCAAGAAGATTGGAAATGAAGGGCAGGATTGCCTTGATCTCGTGCCAGTCAAAGGCAAAGCTGATCCGAACACGTGCGCGCAACCAGAACAGTGTCGATTTGAGCGCAAACATGGTTAATTGCTGCCAGACAAGCGCCCAGGCGCCAGCACCTTGATGGGCGGCATAAATTGCGACGCCAATGCCTGCAACACTTGAGATGATCTCAATCAGGGCGAGGGATCGAAAATCGAACTTCCGCAATAACCAGGCCGCAGGCACGACGCTGAAACAGTTCAGGATCAGTGCGAACGCCAGAGCTTGCAAGATCGGTTCGGCGCGTGGCAGTTTGAACGCATCCGCTGCATATCCCGCCGTTAAGAAAACGATCAGTGTCAGGGCGGAGCCCATGAACAGGTTTGCGAAAAAGGCGGTAGACCAGAAGGTTTTGGACGGATTGTCTGCACGTACCAGCGCGGGGCCTATGCCCATATCGTTAAACAGCATCATGAACATGATAACCGGCATGCCGACGGCCAGAATGCCGAAATCAGCGGGATCAAGTAATCGCGTGAGAATGGGCAGGATCAGGAGCGCTGATGCGATCCGCGCCAAACTGGCGACAGAATTCCATGCTGTGCCTTTGGTCGCGGTTTGGGTAAGATCGCTCATATCAGTGTGCCCATTCGGCTCTGCCGCTTCTGACCGCTCGTGGCCGCGTCTTCCAGCCATCGGAATGCGTGGATCATGCCAACCCTTTGCAGGCAAGCGCAATCTTCAGGTGTTAACCTTGTTCCGGCCCTTCATATTTGACGATCAGCCTGCCATGCAGATCGTGCGCCGAGGCTCAGTAAAGCTGCATAAAGGCAGATAGTGCAAGATAAGCACGGCGCAATTGTCTGTTCGATAACTCTGTTCTGGAATGCCATAAAAGGCTGCGTCCTATGGCTCTGACAAGGGCACGGTGTAGCGAGGAGGATTTAGCGAATTTCTGGAGGTGAGCCATTATGTCAGGCGAGTTGAACAGCTCGTCACAACCATATTTGGACAAGAGCGCACGGCGCAGGATTAAACGTTCGGTTTGGCTCAGCTCGGCCTGATACGGGCCGGTGGCGATGGTCTGCAAATCGGTAAAAGTCAGCGACCAGAGCTTTTTTCGGGCCATGATGCAGGCGCGTTGGCTAAGGGCTTGCCTTTGCATTTCAGGGGTGTGTGGATCGGCTGTTCCAACGGGCAGATAAGCGCTCAGGGGCAGATCCCGATAGACCGCTTCGAATATTTTCTGGTCATAATCAATCCACTTCCTGTTTCGTTCGGCTGCCGCGAATTGATGGCCCTTTTGGCCACGCAGGCCGGAATGGACGCGTTGTTCGAAGATGATCTCATCGGAGGCGACCGTTTTACCGTATCGGCCGAGGCGGATCAGCATGTCATAATCCTCGGAGGCGATCATCTCTGTGTTAAATGGGCCGGCGCGATCATATAGGGCGCGTGCGGCTAACATTGCGGGCTGATGGACGAAGAAGTCTTCCAATGTCGCGATCAGAAAATGCTCTGGCCCACGCATGTCCCAATAGCCCGTTTTGCGATATGACCGAGTGCCATCGGCGGGATCTTGTGTAAACCGGATGTGGCGGCCATAGGCCAAGTCGGCCCCAGCATTGGCGGTTAAAAGCGTGGTTAATACTTCAAGACCGTTGGTGCGCGGAATATCGTCATCGTCCACAATCCAGATATGGCTACCAGTTGACGCGGCAATCGCCTGGTTCAAGCTATCGGCTTTTCCGGTATTGGGCTTGGAAATGAGTTTGATCTGATCTGCAAAGGCGCTGATCGCGGCCTTTGTGTGATCTTCCGAGCCATCATCTATGACAATGATTTGTTCGGGTGCGCGCGTCTGGGCCAGCACAGCATGGATTGTCTGGGTAAGGAGGTCTGCCCGGTTGAAGGTCGGGATGATGGCAGACACTGTTAGCGCAGATGAAACCGTGGGGGTTGAAAATGAGGTCACGGGGGTGGTCCTTGGTTATGAGGAAAGCCTGCGCCCTTGTGATAGGTCAGATCAAGCTATTAGATCAGCAAAATTCGTGCCTCGAAGGCGTTTATGTTATTGCCGCTTATTGTGCTCTCTTTTCAGGAGAGAAGACTTGTCAAAAGCCGAGTTTATTACGAAAAAGACTGGGCGGTCCCGTTTGGAACGGGATTCTTGGCACATCTTTGGCATTATATGTTTTGCGTTACAGGGATGGCGTGTTCAATCGGTATGGCGGCCTGGCGGACGCCCACTGGTGAAGGGTGCAGGATGTTTTGGAAAGCGACCTTGGTTTGGACGTGAAGAGTAACAGGGACAGGATGAGTATTTCCGTGATCATGGCAGTCTACAATGCCGAGAGCTTTGTAGAGCGCGCGCTCCGAAGTGCGATGGCGCAAACATGCCAGCCGGATATTATCATTGTGGATGATGCGTCTACGGACCGCACCGTGGACGTTGTGCGAGAAATTATTGAAGGCCATCCAAGGGTTCGTTTGTTGCAGCAGAAGTCAAATGGCGGTCCCTCGATTGCCCGCAATGCAGCTTTGCAGGTCGTTGAAACGGACTGGGTGACTCCGCTTGATGCGGATGATGCGATGGAACCTGATCGGCTTGAGAACATGCTGAAATTGGCTCGTGAACGCGGATGGGATGCGATCGCGGACGACCAGATCCGCGTTACAAGCTGGGCGGACGATGTGCCCAGACGCCGCCTATGGTCGGATGATGACTTCGGCATGATGGACTTGTCGCTGGCGCGGTTCGTGCGTGAGAACATTATGAGTTATACGGGGTTTGGGCGCGAGCTGGGCTATGTCAAACCGCTGATGCGGGTCGAGTTTCTCAAACAGAATGATCTTTATTATGCCGAGAAGATGCGGCTTGGTGAGGATTATGATTTGTATTGCAGGTTTATGGCGCGTGGTGGCCGGTTCGGTCTGGTTGATCCGCTTGGTTATATCGCCCATGAGACGCCCGGTTCGTTGAGCCGTCATCATCGCCCTCAAGATTTGCGTGAGCTTTTGCGTGCTGATCGCCGTTTGCTGGCCATGCGCGTGATCAGTCCCGAAGCGCGCAAATATTTGCACGAACACGCGATTTTCAGCCATAAGAAATGGGCATGGGTGCGCTTGCGCAATGCCTATCACAATCGGGAATTTTTCAGTGCGCTGGCCTGTTTCGCCGCGCCGCCGCAAGTTGTCTATGATCTTGTTTCGCGTTTGGGTCAGCAACTGAAAAAACGGTTGCAGGCTTAATCGAGGATCAAAATCGCTCAAGCAAATTTAGCCCAAAATATCGGGGTGCATTTTGCTTGCGGTGTTGTATAAATCCTTAAGCTGAAGAACGGCCCGCGCATAATCCATGTGGTCCGAGATTTATGGGAATTGCCAGATAATGTCCGCAACAATCGTAGCGATTGCCAACCTTAAAGGTGGCGTGGGTAAATCGACCACAAGCGTGATGCTGGCCGACAGCCTGGCTTTTCATTTCGGGCTGAATGTGCTCGTGGTTGATCTTGATGCGCAAGCAAATTCCAGCCAGATGTTGCTAACCGAACAGGGCGTCCACGCTGCGTCCGAACAGGGCAAGGGCACTCATCATCTGCTCGGCCAGTTTCTTGATGGTCGCAAGGCTATGGCGGGCCCTTTCATTATGCCAAACGCTGTCTCAATTGAAGAATTGCGTGCGGCTGAAATGAAGTCTGAGCGGCTGGGATGGATATCGGCGCTGCCGGCCCATCCACAATTGCGCATGGACGAACTGGCCCTTGAAGAAGAATGGTATTCGCGCACGGGTACGCCGACCACCTTGTCTGAAGCCTTGGCGCGGCATTTTGAGAACGGTTTTGCGGATCTGATGCCGCTTTATGACGTTATTCTGCTCGACTGCCCGCCGCATCTATCACCTTTGTCGCGGGCTGGCCTGTCTGTCGCGGATGTGTTTGTGATCCCGACGCTTGCCGATGCTGTGTCATCCTGGGGCACCAAACAGTTTATGTCATGGGTCGGAGAAAATGTCCGCGCCGATCTTGTTCATCGCAGCTTCTCCGTGATCACCAGGTTCAAGAATACCAATTATGCGCGACAGATGCGCAGCGAGCTTCAGAATGTCTATCTTAAGGATCTCTGGCTTGGTCCGACCATTCCGGAGTCGGTTCAGGTGCTCACGGCTATGGATCGTCCTGCTGCTGACAGTTATGATACATTTCGCGGTAAATACGGTAAGATGCGCGGAGATATGCGGGTGCTTGCCGAGGAGTTTGTAAAGTTTCTCCATGCCCGCAAATGGAATGAAAGCTTTGCAAAGGTCAGGGCCTGATTATGCCGGATGAGAACACTGCTGAGGCGGATCAGGATGCGTTTGGCAAGCTTGATCGGTTTTTCGAGGAACTTCGGCTTGAAATACATGCCAATCCGCAATTGGCAGCGCGGCTCGTCAAGGCGATTGGGGCAGAAGTGACCTTTGAAGGCACGCTTGCGGCCAAGCTCGTCAATCCACGCGAGCTGGCCCTAAGCTCGGATGAAGCGGGGTTTCGCGCAGCGTTTGCGGCGATGACGTCGGCGGAAATCAAAATGGTTCTGAAAGCGCATAATCTTGCATCTGCGGTGGATATGAAAGGGCTCAAAGCGCCAGAGCTGATTGATATGGCCTATCGGCGCGCGGTGGCCAAAGCTGCTGAACGCAACACTTAGGCTGCCCCGGGATGCGGATCGCGATCTTTGGGGCGTCTGGCGGGATTGGAGGAGCTTTGTGTGCCGAGCTTCTTGGC
>CALLUH010000090.1 GCA_938011445.1 uncultured Hyphomonadaceae bacterium | reverse complement strand
TCCTTGGGCAAGCGCGGGTCATAAGTGCCGATTTTCTCAATGAAACGGCCGTCGCGCGGCGAGCGGCTGTCGGCAACAACAACGCTATAGAAGGGGCGTTTTTTCGAGCCGCCACGGGCCAGTCTGATTTTAAGGGACATTGGTATTACTCCTGATGAACTTTGTTAGAATGAGAGAGAGACAGAGGCCGAAGGTTCCTGCGAAGGCAGGAACCCATGGACAGAACTTCGCCAAACGTAACAGCGGCAAACTCAGCTCCATGGACACCTGCCTGCGCAGGTGTCGTCGGAATTGGAAACGAAACGCACATTATTGAGCGCCCCGTATTTTTTCGTGGTGGCGAATAACTTCAGCCACGATGAAATTGAGGAATTTTTCGGCGAAGGCAGGGTCGAGCGCGCTATCTTCGGCGAGCGCTTGGAGGCGCTCGATCTGGCGGGCCTCGCGCGCTTTGTCCGCAGGGGGCATATCATGCTCGGCTTTCAGGCGACCAACGGCCTGAGTGACTTTGAACCGCTCGGCGAGCGTGTGCAGCAGAATGGCGTCGAGATTGTCAATGCTCGCGCGGAACGCTTCGAGCTGGGCTTCGGGGGGTTGGGTCATGATGGTTCACTGAGCACAAGGTTCTTGGCGGTTCGCCGAGACTGAACGATCAGGGCCTTAGCCTGTTTAATAAACTCTTGCTTTACATCGCCATAATCCAACGATTGCTTGATGTATTCTTGCGAACTCTTTGTTGGGCTAAAGAAAAACGCCTCCACGCGCAATTCGTTCAAGGCCTTTTTCAACAATAGATGCTCATGAACACTATCATCCAGCATGAATTCAATTTGTAAAAAGACTTTATGCGTTTCTAACTTCTCATCTTCAGGAATGTCTGCCTCGCTCAGGAGTTTATGCTTATCTATATACATCTCTAAAGTCGCGACTCTTTCCGCAAACGTGTCTCCCCATTCCAGTTCCAAATCAGCGAGCTTGGACTTGGCATTCATCAGAGCGTTCCTCGAGTTTGCCTTCGTCGAAATGATCACGTTAATAATGCTGGCGGCAGCAGCAATAATAGCTGCAATTAGTACCCAAGGAGCTGAGGTCACTTCTTATCCCCTCCCAATTCCGGAAGAGAACCGCCGCCGAGGCCCGGCAGGCCGTTGGGCTGTACTGCGCCGCCACCAAGGCCGGGCAATTGGCCAGCACCCGCACCGCCCATTTTCGCCAGATCCTGCGGGGAGACGCCTGCCGCCCCCATGGCGCCCATCATGCCTTTGAGGCCACCTTTCTTGGACATTTTCTTCATCATGCCCGCCATCTGCTTGTGCATTTTCAGCACCTTGTTGACGTCCTGAACGGTCGTGCCGGAGCCTGCGGCGATGCGTTTGCGGCGCGAGGCATTGAGAAGCGCAGGCTTTTTACGCTCGGCCTTGGTCATGGAGGTGATGATGGCTTCTTGACGCTTAAGCACTTTGTCGTCGAGTCCGGACGCGTCCATGGCCTGCTTGGCCTTTTTCGCGCCAGGCAACATGCCCATAATGCCGCCAAGGCCACCCATGCGCTGCATCTGGCGGAACTGCTCGGCCATGTCATCAAGGTCGAACTGACCCTTGGACATTTTCTTGGCCATGCGTTCGGCTTTTTCGGCGTCCATTTGTTCGCCGGCTTTTTCGACGAGCGACACAATATCGCCCTGCCCCAGAATACGCCCTGCAAGGCGCCCCGCGTCGAACGCGTCGAGGCCGTCAAGCTTTTCACCAACGCCCAAGAATTTGATCGGCAGACCCGTCACCGCGCGCATGGAGAGCGCTGCGCCGCCGCGCCCATCGCCATCCATTCGGGTGAGCACGAGGCCGGTGAGCTTCAGCCGCTCGTCAAAGCGTTTGGCGGTTTCAACGGCGTCTTGGCCCGTGAGCGCATCAGCCACGAGAAGCGTTTCGGACGGATTGGCAATGGCGGCAATTTCAGCCGCCTCGCCCATCATCTGTTCGTCGAGCGTGGTCCGGCCTGCGGTGTCGAGGATGAGCACATCATGCCCACCAATTTCAGCCGCCTTGATGGCGCGGCGGGCAATGTCGGCTGGCAATTGGCCGTCAATGATGGGCAGGGCTTTGACATTTTCGCCAAGCTGATCGGCGAGAATGGCGAGCTGTTCCATCGCCGCTGGACGGCGCACGTCGAGGCTGGCGAGCAGCACGCGCTTTTTGTCTCGCTCCGAGAGCCGCTTGGCGAGCTTGCCTGTTGTTGTTGTCTTACCCGAGCCTTGCAGACCCGCCATCATGACAACCGCTGGCGGGCTGTCGATGCGCAAGCTGGTGTCAATCGCCTCCCCGCCGAGCATCTCGACAAGACCGTCATGGACGATTTTGATGACTTGCTGGCCGGGCTTGACCGAGCGGATCACGTCTTCGCCGATTGCTTGCTCTTTAATCGAGCCGATGAACTCTTTGACAACAGGCAGCGCAACATCGGCCTCAAGGAGCGCCACGCGAATCTCGCGAAGGGCCGCTGTGACATCTTTCTCGGACAGAGCACCGCGTCCGGTCAGCCCGTCAAATATGCCGCCCAAGCGGTCTGTCAGTGCATCGAACATATGCTCGTCTCCTCGGTTTGCACCAGATTGAACCTTCAAAATGGTGCGCGCAGTCATCAAGCGCAAACCAAAAATGCCCCACTGAGCGAACCTTCGCCGGGTGGGGGGCCTCGCTGGTCTCCAATTCGGGTGCCGAACCTGTACCAGTCAAAGCGCGCTTCTTGATTTTGCGCGGAATGTGGAAGCGTCAAAGCACACGGGCGCGGGAAAGGCAACTCTTTTGCTTGTCTCCCGCTAAAGCGATGAGACGCCGTGTTGCGGGCTCAGGGCTGTTTTGCGTGTCTCCCGCTAAACCGATGAGACGCCGCGTTGCGGGCTCAGGGCTGTTTTACTTGTCTCCCGCTGGAGCGATGAGACGCCGCATTGCGGGCTCAGGGCTGTTTTGCGTGTCTCCCGCTAAAGCGATGAGACGCCGCGCTGCGGGCTCAGGGCTGTTTTGCGTGTCTCCCGTGCAGGGGGATACGGCGTGTATTGAGCCTTCAGCTGGCGGAGCCACGTCTCATTGCGCCCCGGGGCGCAGGAGACAAACAAAAAGCCTCAATCAGGTAAGCGTCCATTATCAATCAGAATTCTTCTTGGCGCATCAGGCGCTCCATCGGAAATTTCAGCACGCCCGCCTGCAGCTCTTGCGATCGCCATGGCGGCGGCAACATCCCAGAGCCGTGCGCCGGTTTCGGTGTAGCGGTCCACCCTGCCACACGCGACATAGGCGCCAGCGAGGGTCGCGGTGCCGAGCATGCGGATTTTCTTCCATGCGGCAAAATCGGCGGCCATGGCTTGCAGGGCGTCGGCGCTATAATCGGCCATGACGGGCAGGCCCGTGGCAAGGATTGCGGCTGATTTTTCGCTTGCGCTGCTGACGCGGATGGGTGCGCCGTCAAGCTCTGCCGGATGCCCCTCTGCGCCGGTCATCACCTCGCCCGTGCCAATATCGTAGATCGCTCCAAGCACCGGTGTTTCGTCGCGCATCAAGGCGATGGACACGGCGCACAGCGGCAGGCCGCGATTATAATTGGCCGAACCATCAAGCGGATCGACGACCCAGTAAAGGCCGGAAAGTTCCCCCGAAGCGCCGCTTTCTTCAGCGAGGATGGGGAGATCGGTTTGGTTTTTCAGTATCGAGAGGATCAGCGCTTCGGCATTGCGGTCTGCGGCGAGTTTGATGTCGCGTCCGGTTTCCTTGTCGATGCCTTGGGTGGCCACCGACCGGCCAGCCAGAAATGCGCCAGCCTGTCTGGCGGCTTGGGCGGCGATAGCGAGATAAGGGGCAAGATCGGTGCTCATGGTGTGGGCTGAAGATTTTCAGCGCTTAACGGCCGATTGAGCAATTGGGCGACCGCTTGGCGCACATCGAGCTTACCGGAGAGAATGTCCGCGACCGCATTACAGATCGGCAGTTCAACGCCATGGCGCTCACCCAAAGCGCAGATGGCGGGCGCGGAGCTGACCCCTTCGGTAACTTGCGCTCGGGCATCCATGATCTCGGCAAGCGGGGTGCCACGCCCGAGCGCAAGCCCGCAGGACATATTGCGCGACATATCCGAACTGCAGGTCAGGATCAGATCACCCAGCCCGCACAGGCCTGTCAGCGTCTGCGCCTGTGCCCCCATGGCGACACCGAGCCGCGTCATTTCAGCAAAGCCGCGAGCGATGAGCGCAGCATGGGCAGACTTTCCGAACTCGAGCCCGACGGCAATCCCGCAGGCTATGGCCAGGACGTTTTTTACCGCGCCGCCAATCTCCGCGCCGATCAGATCATCGCTGGTGTAAAGCCTGAAAGATGGCGCGCTGATAGCATTCGCAAGCGCCTTGGTTATCCCAGTATTCTTGCAGGCGAGCGTAACGGCCGTGGGTAGACCATTGGCGACATCGGCGGCAAAGCTCGGGCCGGAGAGGACGGCCGGGACGCTATCGGGAATTTCTTCGGCCAGCACTTCGGTCATCATCAGGAGTGTGCTTTGCTCGATGCCTTTGGCGCACAGGACAATGGGCAACCGATCTGCAAGGTGGGGTTTAAGCTCGCCAAGCACGCGGCGCATATGCTGGGCAGGCACAACAGCAAGCAACATGTCCGAACCCGTCAGATCAGAAAGTTTCGAGGTTGCGCGCAAAGTGTCACACAGTGTCACATCGGGCAGATAGCGTGCATTGATATGGCCCGAATTGATGCTGTCTGCGCAATCGGCCTCGAACGTCCACAACAAGGTCTCATGACCATTGCCCGCGAGGAGATTGGCAAGTGCGGTTCCCCATGCACCACCACCAAGCACACCGGCTTTCAAAATGCGTCTTTCAACTGCCCGGCCAGACTTTGCAGGCGGCCCTCGATTTCGTCCTGCACCAGCGAGAAAACCACCGTATCGCTCCAGCTCCCATCATTCATGCGATAGGCCGAACGCAGCACACCGTCCCGCTTGGCCCCCAGCCTTTCCAGTGCGCCGATCATGCGATCATTTCGTGGCGACACGTTCCAGACAATCCTTTTGGCACGCCACGCCATAGCCCTCCGGATCATGGCTTCCTGCAAAGCCGCAAAATAAAGCCAGTCTCGAAAATCCCGATTGAGCCAGATAAATCCAATCTCGACACTGCGATGGGTCCGGCTCGCCCGCAAGAAGGCTGCCCCCCCAACATTTTCATGGTCCCCTTTGGTAAACGCTGTCATCGGGAAAAACCGCCCCTGTTCAACCAGCTTCGCCATACGTCCGAAATAGGACTCAAAACTCGTGCCGCCGCCAGACAAGCGTGGCAACCAGTTCCACAAAGCTTGCTCTGCACCATCGGTTTGTATGCGCTTCAGGAAATTCTCGTCAAATGGCAGCTCAGGCGTGCCCACAGGCAACACGGTCAGCCACTGGCTTTCGACATTCGGAGCATTTAGACGCATAAGTAACAATAACGCGCAGGCTTCAACCTACACAATATCTAAATCCGGATTTTTTACCCCATGTCCCATCCACGCCACACGGCTCCGATTGCCCTGAAACGGATCACCTGAATGCATTTGCCAACCTTACGCCAATTGCAATTTCTCTGCGCCCTTGCCGATCATGGCTCTTTCTCACGTGCCGCCGAAGTGTCTCTCGTTGCCCAGCCAACCTTGTCGGCTGCCATCAAGGAGATCGAAGAACTTCTCGGTGTCCGGCTATTTGAACGGGTCGCACGCGGTGCCCGGCTCACACCTGCGGGCGAAGAAGCGGTGGAGCGGGCCAGGCAAATACTCGCCGATACGCAAGATCTTGTCGCGACAGCCCGCAAGACCAACGCCCCTCTTTCAGGGACATTCCGGCTTGGTGCCATCCCGACCATCGCGCCCTTCGTTCTGCCTCAGGCGCTGAAAAAGCTGCGCGAGGACTATCCGGCGCTCGCCCTTTATCTGCGCGAAGAAAAGACCGCCGAACTCATCCTTGCCCTCAAGAGCCAGATGATTGACGCCGCTCTGATTGCGTTGCCATGGCCCATGCCCGGCACACAGACAATGGAGATCGCTCCAGACGCCTTCTGGCTCGCCTATCCAAGCGGGCATAGGCTGGAAACCGCCAAAACGGTCTCACCTGCCGATCTTGAAGACGAAACCCTGCTCTTGCTCGAAGAAGGCCATTGTCTGCGCGGGCATGCTTTGTCGGCTTGCTCATTGCCCGGTGTCGAGCGGGGAAAAGAGTTTGCAGCCACCAGCTTGCAGACCATGGTGCAAATGGTCGGCGGCGGGCTTGGCCTGTCGCTGATCCCCGAGCTTGCGATTAAGGCGGGGATTGCCGAGGGCACGGGCACAGTGGTTCGCGAATTTTCAAAGGCCGTGCCGAGCCGGACCATCGGGATAGCCTGGCGCAAAGGCTCGGCAAGTGAAGCTGATGCGCGGCTGATCGGTACGATTATCCAGACACTGCTCGATCAGTGACGGTGTATTTTCGCCCACAAAACTTGCATCATTCGCCTTGCTGGCGCTAATTGGATGTAGAGACGCTTACACGCATAAGATTGGCTGTAGCGGCAACACGTTAGGGGCAGACCATGTTAGAGAAATTCCACCGCATTCCGCTTCTTTTGCTGGTCATTATCGCCGCCGCTCTCGCAACACTTGTCTACCTGACGGGCGCCACAGGTTTTTTCGTCGCCAATATTGGTGCAGGCCAGTTCAGCATTGGCCAATCCATTGCAAGCCTTGCCAAAGCATCGCTGTTTGCCCCGCTTAAACCGCTCATGTATGCGCTGATCATCATGTCGATCGGCTCGTCGATTGCGATTTCGCGTGGCGGTCTTGGCGCGAAATTTGTGCGTGTCTTTGCTTTCTTCATTACGTTTTCGACCATTGGCGCAATTGTCTGCATTACCGGTTTTACGGTCTTTTCAAATCTGACCGTATTGCCCGATCCGGCATTGGCCACCGGCGAAATATCTGACAAGATTTCTGGCAGCATTCCCTATGCGGCCAAAATCTATGGCGTCATCACATCAGAGCTTATGGTGTCGATCTATGCCGGCATCATCTTCGGCTATGCGTTAAAGCGGCTTGAATTTGGCCGTGAAGCGGACAAGGCGAGCGATCTGTTCCAGACGGGGTTCCGCAAGTTTCTGCAATTCACCATTCCGCTGGCGGTCTTCGGCTCGATCACGGGGGCGCTGAGCGAACCTAATGGCGTGGCAACGCTTGGCAATCTCGTGCCATTTGTCGGCGTCTATATGCTGACCTTCGGCATTGTCTGGGTGGTTATGCTGATCGTCACATCGCTCGTTCTCAAAAAACCGCTTAGCTTTGTGTTTCGGGCGGTCTTTCCGCAAGCCGTTGTCGCTTTGTCTACTTCAAGCTCTATTGCCACCCTTCCGGCGACAAAGGTTGCTTGCGATCAACTCGGTGCAAATGGCGACGAAGCGACCCCGTTTTTTACGATTGGCGCGACCATCAATATGGTTGGCACGCTGATGGGGCTGACGCTGCTCTCGCTCTACACGATGAAGGCGTACGGGCTGCCAGTGTCTACCGGCGACCAGATTATTGTTGCTCTGCAATCGCTGATCTATTCGGTTTCTGCTGCAGGCGTGCCGTCTGCCTCTATCGTGTTGCTGGGCGATATTCTGACATCGCAGAATGTGTCGCCCGAATATGCAAGCTATATTGTCGGGCTCATCATCACCATTGACACTTTGGTTCTGGACCGGCTGCGCACTGCGCTGAACACCCAGTCTGACAGCATGTCCACCGTGATGGGTCTGCATGTTTATTACAAAAAACCCGCAGTTCTGGGCGAGGCTTAATCTATCCGCACAGAGATGAAGGCAACCGGATCACCATTGGAATAATTGAGCGCATAGTAAGGCTCTGATCGGTTGATATTTCGGCCCGCCTCTGTTGCAAATTTTGAAAGGGTAGCATCGGCTTTCCAGCCCGCTTCATCTTCAAGGTTTAGCAAATAGACGATCGGATAGGCGGATGGCTGGTCGGGCAAGTTTACCAGGGTTTGTGGGGGGATCAGTGTGTTTGTGCCAGTGGTGAAGACAAGGCTTGGCTCGGCATAGCCGATGGCCTGCACGCGGGCGGGAAACGGCGCATGGCAGGATTTGAGATAAAGCGGCCCATGGGTTTTCAGGCTGCATGTTTCGGCGAGCGCAAGGCGGGCAGTCGTGGTCGGTTGCATCCAGACCGCGCTTGGCAGGAAGACCGTCCGGATGTGCCAACCCAGCGCAACACTGGCGAGCATGGCAAGACAGAGGCTTGCGCCATATTTGCGGATCGCGCCGAAGCCTAAAGCGCCAAGGACGGCAAAGAGGCCGAGGGCAAGCCAATACAGTTTCATGGCGGGATATTGCGACCAAGCGGCCAAGACATCACTGTCACTTGCTGCATGGCGGAAATCGCCCGCCGCTTCCAATTGCAAGAGATCGACACCGAGGGGCGATGTCGCCAGACACAGAGCTAGACCGCCAAAGCCGAACAGGCCAAGCGAGGCAAAACGGGAAACATACATAGGCGAGCCGGATTTAAGCTGCCCCATTAATTGCACAATGCCCCAGCCGCAAATCAGCGCGAGCGCGGGATAGGCGGGCAGAATATAGTGCGACAGCTTGGTCGGCAAAAGCTCGAAGAAGACCCATGTCGGGATAAGCCACGCGGCGAGAAAAATCAGCCCCGAGCGTTCGGACGCCAAAACATCAAGCGCACGCCCCCGCAGGGTTTTGGCGAGCAGGACAAGCGACGGGACAAGCAGCAGAGTTGCGGGAAAGAAATGGCTTGCAAGAAATAGGAGATGATAGCCCGGCCAGCCGCCATGACCTTCGGAGGCGCCGACGAGCTTATCTTTGAGATCTTTGCCCACCGCACCTTCGAGAAATTCGCCCGACGTGGCAAACTGCACCCAGACAAACCATGGCAGAACCAGCACAACGAACAAGGCCAGCCCGCGCCAGTCGGCAAGCGGGGTCATCCAATCCGTCTGCCGCCGGACCAGCCAGATGCCAGCGACAGTCAGCGCGGCAACCAGCATGGTCACTGGCCCTTTGATCAGGAAAGCCAGCCCCATCGCGCCCCAGAACAAAAGCGCGAGCGGTCTTGGTGCAGCGTCTCGTCCTTCGCTGCGCATATAGAGCCGCGCCAGTGCGCCCATGGTCAGCGCTGTCAGGAAAACGAGCACCGCATCGGTTTTGGCGATATGGGCTTCGGAGGTGAGCAATAGCCCCGCGCCGAACATGGCCGCACCAAGGAACGCGCCGCGCCGACCGATAAGAACAATGCCGCACCAGAACACAGCCAAAGTGGCAAGTACCGCGCCAAGCAGTGACGGCAAGCGATAAGACCAGATCTGGTCTTGCTGCTTACCGGCAAAGGCTTTCGTCGAGAGCGCCTGTAGCCAGTGAATGCCAGCGGGCTTTTTATTGCGCCCCTCACCTTGATAGCGGATCTCGATATAGTTACCCGTCTCAAGCATCTGTTTGGACGCTTGGGCAAACCGGCTTTCATCCCTGTCGAGCGCAGGGACAAGGAACACACCGGGAGCCGCGGCGGTAAAGGTGATCAAGGCAAGCAGCAACCATGCGGTCCAGCCCGAAGAGAGTCTGGAAAGCAGGGTCATGGCGCAGTTTGGTCCAAGGCTTAGTCTTTCGCCAGAAGAGACAGGGCACCGGCAACCATGGCTTCGGTTCCTAGCTTGATCGAGGGTTCAGGCTGGATCAGGAAAAACGGCGAATGGTGGGACGGCGCATCGGCAAGGTCGGCCTCGGGTGTGCCGCCAACGCTGAAATAGACCCCTTTGACGCCGGATTCGGGGGTGACGAAATAGGCAAAGTCTTCCGCGCCCATGCCTTGTTGCTTTTTCTCATAGAGGACACCATCGCCAAGCTGGTTGGCGAAAACCGAGCGCAGGCGGGCGGCCGTTTCGGCGTCATTAATGGTTGGCGGGGTCGTCTCGACCGGAGAGCGGATGACATCAGGCCGCAAATTCTCGGGCACGCCCATGGAGACGGCCACCCCTTCTGCCACGCGGTCAATCGCATCAAGCAATTGGGTGCGCACATCGGGATTGTTCGAGCGGACGGTCAGCTGGAGTTTCACCTCGTCGCCAATAATATTATGCTTGGAACCGCCATGGATCGAGCCGACTGTGATGACACCGGCTTCAAGCGGCGCAATCGTGCGTGAGACGACAGATTGCAGCGACACCACAATTTGCGAGGCAATCAGCACCGGATCAAGCCCGCGATGAGGCGAAGCGCCATGTGCGCCGACGCCATGAACGATAATGTCCACACTGTCCGAACTGGACGCGGTGATGCCGAGCGGGACGACGATACGCCCTGTGGCAACATCTGCCGAGACATGGAAAGCCAGCGCGTAATCGGGCTTGGGGAAACGCTCATAGAGCCCGTCTTCGAGCATCATGCGTGCGCCGGAAATCCGCTCTTCGGCGGGTTGGCCAATCAGAACCAGCGTGCCCGACCAATCATCTTTGCGCATCATCATCTGCCGCGCCGTGCCGACAAGCGAGGTGATATGCGTATCATGGCCGCAGGCATGCATGACGGGTTTGACGACACCTTCAATATCTTCCTGTGTGGCCCGCGAGACATAGGGCAGTTCATTGTCTTCAAAGACGGGAAGCCCATCCATATCGGCGCGGATCATCACGGTTGGCCCTGCCCCGTTTTCCAGCACCGACACAACGCCCGTCCCGCCAACGCCTTCGGTGACCCGATACCCCAGCATGCGCATTTCTTCGGCGATACGTGCGGCGGTCTTGAACTCTCGATGGGACAGCTCGGGATTGGCGTGGAAATGCTCGAATAGCGGCTTGAGATTGGCGTCATAATCGGTTGCGATCGCGGCCTTCAGGTCCGCTTGCCCCAGCGCTGACAAGGGCAAACCGAGAGCCAAAACTCCCAACAGGGCGGCTTTTGTTCGAACAGGCATCATAAAGCTTCCTCTAAAACAAGTGGGCAACGCGGTGAACTATAACGCCAAGTTTCCAGACCGCCAGCGCAGACTCAAACACCCGCCGCAAGAAATTAGGTCATTTTGGGCAGGTCAAACCGTCCATTCTACACCGTTCAGGGTCCGCTAGCCCTTCCCAAACGCCTTCCTCGTGTGTATGGTCTTTGTGTTAGTGCAAACCTGCATACCGCCCTGACCGCCCGGCCCCAGCGCCGGGCGAGGTCGTTCTGGGGGTGGTTTTTCCAAGAGGTTCTAAGAGGATTGAGACCATGGCCGATATTTTGATGCCCAAAGCCACCGCTGTCTGGCTGATTGACAATACGACGCTGACCTTTGACCAGATTGCCGATTTTTGCGGCCTGCATCATCTGGAAGTTAAAGGCATTGCAGACGGCGATGTGGCTGAAAACATGCGCGGCGTGGACCCGATTGCCGGCGGTGAGCTCAGCCGCGAGGAGATTAAATCCGGCGAGGCGGACAGCGATTACCGCATGAAAGTGGCCCCGTCGAAGATTGCACATATCCCTCAGCCCAAGCGCAAAGGTGCCCGCTATACGCCCGTTGCCCGCCGCGCGGACAAGCCGGACGCGATTGCATGGTTTATCCGCAACCACCCAGAAGTCACCGACGCACAGATCGGCAAGCTGATCGGCACCACAAAATCGACAATCACCAATGTCCGCGACCGTAGCCACTGGAATGCGCAAAACATTAAACCCGTCGATCCGGTCACACTTGGCCTGTGCACACAGATCGAGCTCGATGCAATCATCGCCAAATCAGCCGATAAGCGCCGCAAACTCGAAGCCGAGCGCGCCGAGAATGAGGAGGGCCCGGGTATTGTGCCTGCCGAGGAGCCAGCGCCATTTGCCGGCGAAACGGCCCCAGAGGCAGACGAGGCCGCTCCGAACCTCTCGGCGGACGATATTTTCAAGAACTTTTCGTAAGTTTCTAAAGCCAACCTGCGCCAAGCCCTTCACATATGGCGTGAACCGCTTAAGGTCGCGCCCAGTTGGAAATTACAAAGGCAGGCTGGGAAAGCATGGAAGCGTTTTACGGGTTTATTGACAATCTAAGCGGATTTATCTGGGGCGGAAGCTGGGGAGACGCGCAGATTCTCCCCTTCGCGCCACTCGCGGTATTTTTGCTCGGCTCGGGGCTTTACTTCATGATCCGGCTTGGCGGTCGCCCGCTGAAACGTTTCGGCCCGGCATTACGCGAATTATGGGCTGGCCGCAAAGGCGATGGTGATCCGAACACGATCACCGCCTGGCAAGCTCTATCGACCGCACTATCGGGGCAAGTGGGCACGGGGAACCTTGCCGGTGTGGCCACCGCAATCACCCTTGGCGGACCTGGCGCGATTTTCTGGATGTGGCTCACAGCATTTTTCGGCATGGCACTCGCCTTTGCGGAAAGTTCGCTGGCGATCAAATATCGCGAGAGAGATGCCCATGGCCGGATCAATGGCGGACCGATGTATTACATCAAGAATGCGCTCGGTAAGAATTGGGGCTGGCTTGCGGTGTTCTTCTGCATCGGCACCATGTTCTCGGCGACAGCAACTGGCGGCATGGTCCAAGCCAATTCCATTACGCAGACGGTCGTCCGCACGGGCGAAACACTTGGCATTGGCATCCCCGCATGGAGCATTGGTCTCGTACTGGCGGTACTGACTTTCGCTGTCATTATTGGCGGTATCAAGTCGATCGGGAATGTTGCTGGCAAAGTTGTCCCGTTCATGGCGCTGTTTTATGTCGGTGCGGCCTTTGTGGTTCTGGTTCTGAACGCTCCGCAAATCCCCGCTGCGCTCGCGCTGATCGTAAAATCTGCCTTCGGACTGGAGCAGGCCGCAGGCGGGCTTGCCGGATATGGCATGGCCGCAGCGGTCAGGGCCGGTGTCGCACGCGGGCTGTTTTCAAACGAAGCAGGACAAGGTTCCGCACCAATTGCGCACGCGGCAGCCCAAACCCGCAATCCAATCAAACAGGGCGAAATTGCCATGATCGGCGTCTTCATTGATACGCTCGTAATCTGCACCATGACCGCGCTCGTTATCATGACCACAACGGGCACATGGACGGCGGCAGACGGCTCGACAACCGAATATATCTGGCTTGCTGCAGACCTTGAAGCCTCGGCGATTACCAATGCCGCTTATGAGGCAGCCTTTACCGGCGGCGGATGGATTGTCACGATCTGTCTGGCGCTGTTCGCCTTTACCACGATAATCGGCTGGTCCTATTATGCCGAACAGGCGATTACATATCTGGTTGGCGAATGGGCGACCAAGCCGTTCCGCTACGTCTGGGTGGTCGTCATCTTTATCGGCGCAATGGCAGAGGTTGAATTTGTCTGGAAATTCGGCGATCTGGCGAACGCCTCTATGGCCTTCCCGAACCTGATTGCGATCCTCGCCCTGTCGAGCGTGGTTGTGGCCATGCATAAGGCAAATGGCGATCCGGACACGGAGGACGGCAATTCGATTATGCTCAAGGGCGAAGGTGTCGAATAACAGCCCCTGCCGATTATCAAACTCAAAAGATGGCGGGCTTTCGGGTCCGCCATTTTTCTAAGCGGGGATCTCTTTGCCAGCCCAGTCAAAATGTTTGCCACTGTCTTCGGGCCCGAGGCCTGACAGGACATCAAGCAGATATGAGGCGGCTTCATCGGGCGCGAATAATTTGCGCCCACTGCGCGCGGTGAACGGCGCGGACAGATCGGTCGAGACGGTGCCCGGGTGCAGGCTGACACAGACAGCCTGATCATTGCGCCGCGCCAATTCCAGCGCATAATTCTTGACGAGCATATTGAGCGCGGCCTTGGACGCCCGATAGGCATGCCAGCCGCCCAGCTTATTGTCTGTGATCGAGCCGACCCTTGCGGACAGGACGGCAAACTTTGCGGGGGTCTTCTTTTTCAGCAGCGGCAGCATATATTTACCCACAAGTGCCGGCCCAATAGTATTGGCGGCAAAGATACGCTCGAATGCATCACGTGACTGGTCGCGCCACGATTTTTCCGGTTGCAACCGGTCCCCATCAGACAGAAGCCCTGTCGCAATGATGACCAGATCAAGCTCCCCGTCAGCAGCAATCGTCTCCGCCAGCGCGGCCAGCGCTGTCTCATCGGTCAGATCAGCTCCCAGCGGGACAAAGCGCGCATCAGCTCTGGCTTCAGGCGCGGCACGGGATATGGCATAAAGGGTCTGGGTGGTCTGGGGCCTGCCAAGAAGCTCGGCACACAAAGCTCCTCCAATCCCGCCAGACGCCCCAAAGATCGCGATCCGCATCCCGGGGCAGCCTAAGTGTTGCGTTCAGCAGCTTTGGCCACCGCGCGCCGATAGGCCATATCAATCAGCTCTGGC
>CALLUH010000089.1 GCA_938011445.1 uncultured Hyphomonadaceae bacterium | reverse complement strand
ATCCACGCTGCCCGCTGGCCGACCAACCACACCCGCCAGAGACGGACCAAGACCGTTCCGGCCTGCATCCACCGAATGACAAGCACGGCAAACGGCAAATGCTCCGGCACCTGCCTCGGCATCCCCAGCAAGCGCCGCCACGGTTTCTGCTGCCGGTGCCTCCACGGCGGTTGTTTCCTCAGCCACAGGGGCTTCGGCTTGTGTTGCTTCAGCTTGGGTGACCTCCTCGACCTGCGCGATCTCAACCTTCGGGACATCAACCTTCGGAACATCAACCTGCGACGCTTCTGCGGTGGCAACCGTGTCCTCTACTGCTTCCGTAAGGGTTTGCTCGGCCTCTGCGGCAACCTGCTCTACAGGGTCTGCCAACGCTGTTCCTGGCAAAGCTGTTTCTGGCAAAGCTGTCTCAGCGACCTGTTCGGCAACCGCGGACACTTCTTGCTGCACTTCCAGCGCCGTTTGAGTTGCTTGAGACGACTCCGGAACAGCGACGCGCGCTTCGGCAACAGGTGCTCGTTCATCAGCTCCTTGGGAGCACGCCCCAAACCCCAAAGCGACTACCCCGATTAGAAGGGATCGCGCGCCGACGAAACCAACGCCCAAACCTATGTCTTGAATCTTTCCCATTATGATGCCTTCAATGCCGGATAGGCATAAGTATAGATCCAATCGGTATCCTGCGCCGGAACGTGGCAGCCAAGACAATCATTATTGAAGTCGGAAGCGACCTGAACCGTTGGTGCATCGGCATTAAACAGAGCCCAACCCCAGCCATTGCCCCAAAGCCCGTTGCCTTCAAACCGGCCTTGCGTATCCTTAACCATGACGAACCAAACTTGCGGATCGGTGGCCCAATTGGCCGAGCCCGTCGTCAGCTCCGTTCCTTCCGACGCCAGTACTTCTTTCACCAGAACCGCGCCATCGGGGAATTTTCCAGTTGCCTTGAAGGCCTCGATCACATCAGGTGTCGTGAAGACATTATGCATGCCGTTCCCTTCCCCACCTTCGTTCACGACCGCCCACGAACCCATGTGCGCCCACGTTTTGTAATCGGCGGGGAATGAGATTGCGCCATCCTCAGAGACAATCGTGTCATAGCCGGATGTCGATTGTTGCGCTGCTGATGATGAAGCAGGCGCCGCATCGCTGGTGCCACCTGTCGAACCGCCACAAGCGACCAAACCCAGCGCAGCAAAAGCTGCGACTGGGCCTGAGATCAACTTCAATTGTCTCATAAATTCTCCTTAATGAGCCGCCCGAATGACGGGATAAAACTGCGAAAACACAAAATCTGTGTCTGCGCTGGCCTCGTGACAGGCATTACATGCCTCTGCCGGGAAGGCCTCAGCAGATGCATTATACGGCTCCGGCTGATGCCCGAAGCTGAAATAGGCCCATCCGCCGGGCATCTCGGAAAAGCGCCCGCTGTCTTTCACCGAAAGCTCAAGTCCCTGAAACTCACCCTGCTGATAGCCAACGCCGCTAACTTCTGCGCTTGAACCATCTTCAGCATTGTTGTTTGATCGGACAAGAACAAGCTCTTTGGCAATCTGCGTACCTTCGGCCCATTGGCCCGTCCGCTCATAATGCTCGAACGCCGAAGGTTCCACATAGACATTGTGAAACTCCGGGAAGGGTGCGGCACCACCATTTAAGCCGTTCGGCGTGAGCGGCGATCCGACATAGACCCACTCCCGATAATTGCTCGGTTTCCGCACCGCGCCATTCGGCATGAAGCCTGCCGTCACGATGTCTGCTGAAGCGGCACTAGCCGCGGGGGCCGCTTCTACTGCCGCTTGCGATGCAGCGGCTGGGGCAGCCGGAGCAGAAGCAGTTGGTGCTCCCGTCCCTTGCCCCGAACAAGCCACCAGCAAGCCGAGTGAACCGGCATAAGCAAGTGTTTTAACAGTGTTCTTCATTATGATCTCTCCGCCTTAGCGTGCAGCGCGAATGACTGGGTAAAATTGCGTAAATACGAAATCCGTATCGGCGCTAGCTGCGTGACATGCATTACAAGCCTCTGCCGGAAATGCTTCTGCAGAAGCATTGTACGGTTGAGCCTGGTGGCCGAAGCTAAAATAAGCCCATCCGCCTGGCATGCTTGAGAACCGTTCGCTGTCCTTGACCGCAAGTTCTAGACCGGCAAACTCTCCTTGCTGATAACCAACGCCGCTCACTTCAGCGGTTGAACCGTTTTCAGCATTCCCGTTTTCGCGCACGAGCACCAATTCTTTGGCGATCTGAGTGCCTTCAGGCCATTCGCCTGTCGCCTGATAGTCACGGAAAGCACTTGGCTCGACATATACATTATGGAACTCGGGGAAAGGTGCAGCGCCACCGTTCAAGCCGTTTGGCGTGATCGGAGAGCCAACAAACACCCAGCGCCGCCAGTTCGCAGGACGCTCGGCAGCACCTTCTGCTGTGAAGTTTGCCTCAACAATACCTTGGGCCTGCGCGGTCACGACCGGCACTGACCAGAGTGCACTCGCCAAAGCAACGGCTGAGAGAATTTTTTTGACTGACATTGGGAATTCCTTTCAATTTCTTGCAACGCACGCGCATCGCCACTTTCACACCTTCCCGCAGCTCGGCGAATACCGCCAATACACAATAGGAATGGTAACGAAAGCCAGTGGCTATGATACTCACCTATCGCTCAAGGCTGGTCAAGCTGACCTCGTTCCAATTCAAGCGCCTTATCATCAGGCGCCAGCTGAAAAGCACGGTCATAGGCCGCTTTTGCACCGTTTAGCTCGTTAATTTGTACATAGGCGCGGGCGAGCTCTCGCCACTGCGCGGCATCGACGGTATCACCAAGCCCTTCGAGTCTCGACCTGCGCCGCTCCAGCATTGACACAATTTGCCGGTGACGTTCTTCGTCATTCAGCCCGTCAAACTGGGCAATCATCTCTGGAGTCAGAACAGGAGCGATTCGCGCGCTCTCCTCTTGTGATTCGCCGAGCAGCGCCAAACTTCCACGTACTTCCGCAACAAGCGGATGGTCAGCCGGGGCCGCCTCGAGAAAACGTAGCCAATAATCTCTGGCCGCGCCATCATCAGTCCGAAGGCGTGCTTCACGGCCCAGATAGAACAGAGCCCCGAGGCTGAGAGGGTCAGCATCCAAAGCCGCAGTAAAGGCTGCCACGGCATTCGCATCCACCGCCCCGCCTTTGGCCACAACGAGCGTCTCACCCGCAGCACCGAAAAGTGCGGCCTGTTCACTTGGCTCGTCCGCAAGCGCCGCTGCACGCGTCAGGGCATCAGCTGCTTCAACCGGCCGTCGGACATTTCGTAATTGCGTTGCAATATCGAGCCAGTCGGCCTGATCAGTTGATTGCGCCAACACCAGGGCACCATACGCTTCAAGCGGCGCAAGACCTTCAGGACGCAAGGCTGCACCAATGTTCTCCGGCTCGCTAACGAGACGCGGGCGGGTATAGTCCGGCTCACCACTGACCGTATAGACCGCCCCACTCAGGCCAACAAAAACCAATAGGGTAGCAATCTGCCCACCTAGTCCTTGCTCGGGTGCGGTCTGACGCAAATGTCCGAAGAAGATAACGGCCAGAACACCGCCAAGCAGCAAAAGGCCCGCGACGAACATCATGGGTTTGGCTCTTCGCGTTTTGCACGTTCATCATGCTGCTTGGCCAGCTTTGCTGTGCGGCGCAATCGCCGTTCCCGGGCAATCCCAAGACCACCGAGGAGAATGCCGCTAAGCCCCCAACACGTCCAGACATGAAACCCGTAACCACCCATTGCGAAAAATTCAGCCATTCTGATCTCCTGCCGCCATTTGTTCGGGCTTTATGGGCCGGCTGGCCAGAGGTTGAGCCCGCCGCGCAATCTGTTTTTCATAAATACTTGTCCGAACGCCACTTAGTACAAACCACGAAAATAGCGCGATATAAGCGAGAGCCATAAGTCCCAAGGGCCATAGCATTGACGAATGTATAGTCGGACCGTCAGCCCGGAGCAGACTTGCCGGCTGATGCAGCGTATTCCACCAGTCCACGGAAAACTTAACGATCGGAACATTGATAAAGCCAACAAGCCCGACAATGCGCGCGAGCCGAGCGGATTTGTTTTCATCAGTTCCCATCTGCCAGACTGCAATATAGCCAATATAAGTCAGAAACAGGATAAGCATGCTTGTCAGCCGCGCATCCCACACCCACCAGGTTCCCCAGGTCGGTCGCCCCCAAACCGACCCTGTGATAAGCGTCAATGCCGCAAAAATAGCGCCCGGTCCCGCCGCAGCTCTGGCGCAGGCATCGGCCAGCGTATGACGCCAGACAAAAGCGGTCAGGCTCATCAAGGCAATAAAGCCGAAGACCAGTTCCGCCATGATCGCGGCTGGAACATGAACATACATGATGCGAACCGTATGGCCCTGTTGATAATCTTCCGGTGAGAAATAAAGCCCCATTGGTATCCCGAAAGCCAGGCATCCAAAAAGGACAAGCAAGGCCAAAGGACTGGCCCAGCGTGCAAACGCCTCAAAGCGGGCGGGGTTCGAAAAATAGCTCAGCATCTGTTTCTCTCCTAAATTATTCCAGCCCGAGCCGCAGCGCGAGAACAGAAAATCCGGGCACAATAGCCATCAGGAATAATGTCATAGCCGTCAGAAATTGCATCTCAACCGACCAGATCTGTGACGATTCTATTGCAAGGCTCGTGGCGTCTATCCCGAAAATAAGCACAGGGATAGATAGAGGGGCCGCCAAAATCGCGGTAAATCGACCCCCGCCCTGCAATGCTGCATTGATCGCCGAGGCGACACAGGCTGCAAGGCTAAGTGCAAGCGCGCCCATTGCAACCGAGGGAAGCAAAATTGCAAGATTGGTCGCCCCCACCGCAAACATGATCGACACGATCGGCGCTGCAACAATCAAAGGCCCGCCGACAATGATAAGGACACCCGCCAATTTCCCGATAACATAGCCAAGCAGAGACGTTTGCTCAACCGCAAGGGTCTGAAGGGAACCATCCTGAATATCCTCGATGAACATCTCAGAGGCGGCCAACTGGATCGCAAACAGGGTGGCTAGCCATATGGTCGGTGCCGCCGCACGCCGTAACGCATCCTCGCCGGGGCCGAATGCAAAGGCCATGAAGGCGACAAAGACGGCATAAAAGACAATGCCCTGAAGCCAGCCTCCCCCGCCCGCAAGTGAGAGAACGACATCGCGTTGCGCGACCGCCCGAACAATCCGGCGCAGCGCCATTACCCGATCCTCAAACTACGATGAGGAACATCAAGGGCCTCATGGGTGGCGACAATTGCAAGGCCACCATCGGATATATGTCCGCCAATCAGCGCCGAAATATCTGCGCGTCCACCGTCGTCGATTGAGGCGGTGGGTTCATCAAGCAGCCAGACGGGCCTGTCCGCCAGAAGAATACGTGCGAACGATAAACGCCGCATCTGTCCAGCCGAAAGCGTGCCGGCGCGCCGATGCTCCAGCCCCGAGATTTTCACCCGTTCCACAATGCTGGCCAAGTCCGTTCGGGGCTTATTGTAAATCCGGCACCAGAACAATAAATTCTGCTCAACACTCAGCCCCGTTTTGATAGCCCCGTCATGGGACAGCATCGCGATATTGGACGCAAACTGTCTTTGTGGCAGCACATCATCATTTACCGCCCAGTTCAGCGTCCCTTCCATAAGCGGGATGCGCCCGGCTATCGCCCCCAGCAAGCTCGACTTGCCCGCCCCGTTTGCGCCAAAAATAAGCATGGCTTCCCCGCCGCCAACTGCGAACGAAACACCGCCGACGACCATCACCCCGCCACGCGCGCAAGCAACCTCGTCACATTGCAGGCTGACCTTATCAGAACAGATGCTTTTCAATGGCTCTCAGCTCGCGATCTGCCGGAGAAATACCACAGGGCGCCAAAGACAAGCACAAGGGCACCCCAAGGAGCGAGCCACAAAGGCAGCGTCGAAGGCGCAAGTGCAGGTTCGAACAGGATATTCTCGCCATACCTAATAACGAGGTTCTGTTTGATCACCGTATCGCTGTCACCTGCGTCAAGACGCTGCTGCACATATTGGCGAATGGAGACCGAGACCGGCACATCGCTTTCGGCGATAGACTGGCCGCTACAAACCGGACAGCGTATCTCGTTGAAAAGATCATGGGCACGCTGGTCCCCAACATCAACGGCCTGCGCATGCCCTGCTGGGGTAAGCAATGCAAAAATTACGAGAGCCACAATACAAGACCAAACCCACTGTCTCATTCGGCCGGCACCGCAAGACCAGAAGATACCGTCTTGGCATGCCTGCCGACGCGTTTGAACGCGCTCTGCATACTGCCAAGAAAGGCAAGCAACAGACCAAACCAGATCCATGAGATAAACGGCCGGTGGCGAATGCGCAACGCCCAGTCCGGCTCGGTTGCGCCGGGCGTCCGCAAATCCCCGAGCGTCACATAAAGGTCTGCGAACAGGGTAGACCGGATAGCTGCTTCGGTCGTGACCATATCGCCCGTAGGATACCAGCGTCGCTCAGGGCTTAGCGCGGCAAGCTGTTTTTTGGAAGTTTTGACAGCCACATCAACCGTTGAAAATTCGCGCACATAATTCGGCCCCGGCTGGCGTTCGACCGGATTGAAAGTCAGCACATGCCCCGGTGTTTCAATCACATCGCCCGGCTCTACGGCCCGCACAATATCTTTTGACAAAGCCGCAGACCCGATCATGCCCACAGCCGCCACAGCAAACCCAAGATGCGCCACCGCGATGCCAAACTGTTTGAGCTTTCCGACCCATATCTCTTGATAAAAGACAAAAGCCGGAAGCATCAGCGCCGCTCCAATTATCGCTGCTTGGCTGATCTCCAGTCCGGCAAACAGAGCGGTCACCCCGCCCCCTAAGATACCTGCAATCAGAGCAAATGCTGACGGTTTCCTGAAATCCTTCAAGCTACCCGATCCGCCCCATTTCGTTGCCGTTGCCAGCACAAGCAAAATCAAGGCAAGCCCAAGCATGGGACTTGCGGTTTTATTGAAATATGGCGCACCGACAGTTAGCGGATCGCCGCCCAATTGTTCGATAAGCAGCGGATAAAGCGTACCAACGCAAACCGTCAGTGTTGCCGCGCCCAACAGGCCCGCGCCACTGAGCAAAGCCAATTGACGGCTAATCTGACGATCTACATTGGACCGGCCCACAGGGCGGCGGCGGATAAAAACAACTGCCCCTGCCCCAATGACAGCAAACATATAGGCAAGGATCAGCGAACCGCGCAGCGGATCAACCGCGAAAGAGTGTACGGACGTCAGCGCACCGGACCTGACAATAAAAGTTCCAAGCACGCTGAAGCAAAATGTTGCAAGCATCGCGAACAGGGTGAGGCCTGCAAATTGCCCTGTCCGACGCCAGAGCAATGCCATATGGACGCTGCCGATACCCATCAATAGTGGCATGAGGCTCGCATTTTCGACAGGATCCCAGAACCACCATCCGCCCCAGCCAAGCTCTCTATAAGCCCACCATGACCCCAGCCCAACCCCAAGCGTGAGGCAGGCCATTGGCACCAGCGACCAGCGCAGCAATATGCCGGCCATCTGCTTGTCCGATGCACGGTGCAACAGCGCCGCAACCGCCAGCGCGTAGGGCGCGGCGAAGCCGACATAGCCCGCATAGAGAATTGGCGGGTGGATAACCAGAGCAACATCCTGCAAGAGCGGGTTCAGACCGCGCCCCTCAAACGGCGCAGGATCAAGGCGCTCAAACGGATTTGAAGAGATCAGCAGAAACAGGCACACGCCGAGCCCCAAAGCGCCCATGACACCCACTGCACTTATCCGCAATTTGTCGTCCATGCCATGATCACGCGAAAGGAGCCAACCGTAGACCGATAGGATCAACGCCCATAAAAGCATCGAGCCTTCATGGTTTCCCCAGGCACCTGCCAGTTTATAGAACCACGGCTTGAGGGTATGGCTGTTATTGGCCACCAGCTTACCCGAAAAGTCAGATACGGAAAAAGCCGCCACCAGCGCAATGAAGGCGAACAGCAAGGCGGCCGCCTGCGTCGCTGCTGCGGGCTTGACCAGATGCGAAAAGCGGCCCGGCAATATCAGCGTCATGGATTGCATCAGGCTTGCGATCAAAGCCGCAGCAAGGGCCAGATGTCCAAACTCTATCAGCATGTGATTCTCGCTTTCATATGAGTTCGAAAACGCTTTCTAGCGCATTGCAAAGCTCGATAATAGAGGCCTCGTCATGAAACGGCGACGGGGTTAGCCTTAAACGTTCGGTGCCACGCGGCACTGTGGGATACACAATAGGTTGAACATAGATATTGTGATCTTCGAGCAGCCTGTGCGCTGTGGCGACGCAGCGATCAGGATCGCCAATAAGTACGGGCACGATATGGCTTGGCCCATCCATGAATGCCAGACCGCGACGGGTCAGTTCCTGCTTGAGCCGGCTCACATTTTTCCGATGAAGGGTTCGCTCTTGCTGACTGGCTGAAAGCTGCCGCACGCTGGCAAGCGCCCCGGCCGCAAGCACCGGCGACAAAGCGGTTGAGAAGATATATTCCGGTGCAAAGCTGCGCACCGCATCCACAATGGTTTTCGATGCAGCAATATAACCGCCCATCACGCCATAAGCCTTGCCGAGCGTCCCTTCGATAACATCAATTCGACCCGTCAGCCCCAATTGCTCGGCAACACCGCCACCATGGTCGCCGTAAAGACCGACCGCATGGACCTCATCCACATAAAGATAGGCGCCATAGGCTTCGGCAAGCTCGCAAGCCTTTTCCAGAGGACCAATATCGCCATCCATCGAATAAACGCTTTCCATAGCAATGAGTTTTGCACTTTGAGGCGGCGCATCTTCCAGCAGGCTGCGCAAATGGTCGATATCATTATGGCGCCAAATCCTCCGCGCCGCGCCCGAGCGCTTCATACCCGCAATCATCGACGCATGGTTCAGCTCATCGGAAAAGATAATGCAATCAGGCAATATCTTACCAAGCACGCCAAGGGCAGCTTCGTTGGCATTATAGCCTGACGTAAAGATGGCCGCAGCTTCCTTGCCATGGAGCTTGGATAGCGCCTGTTCGAGCGCAATGTGATGGACGCTGGTGCCAGAGATGTTTCGTGTTCCGCCAGCACCCGCGCCGCACGTCCGAATCGCCTCGATCATGGCCTCCGCAACGATCGGACTGCGCGACATGCCCAGATAATCATTCGAGCACCAGATCTTCACATTGCGATCCGCCTCCGGCAGACCTTCCTCGGCAAGCGTGGCATCAACAAGCCCGTGATAGGCGGCAACCGGAGGGCTTGAGGCATCACGCTCCAAGACAGCAAATTTGCGATGCTCGCCTCTGATTTTCAAATCAGTCAATGCTTTCGCCAAATCCAAAGCGCCGATCTTCTGGGCCATTTGGCTTATCGTTTTACTGGACTCTCGCCGCACCGTGCTCACGGACATCGCAATCAAAATCTCCAAGGCTTGAAATTGACGAGCTTACAGATTGCGATGTCGACTAAACAATTCCTTTTAGTTATGTATTCAATAACTAGAGATAAATAGAAAGCATCCTCATAACGCTCTAGCTCTCCAGTTGGGAAGAAAGGATTGCGCCATGGAACTGCACCAAATCCGTTATTTCCTCGCGGCCTGCGAGACGTTGAATTTTACGCGCGCAGCGGAAATGCGGAATGTCAGTCAACCCGCTCTGACGAAGGCCATCCATATGCTCGAATATGAACTTGGCGGCACTTTGTTTGACACCCAAAGCCGCCCGATCCAGCTCACAGCTTTCGGTGAGCTGCTCAGGGACAGGTTCGCACAGGTCGAGGACATGTTGGCGGAAATCAAGACGACCTCCACCAAGTTTCACAAGATGGAAGATTCGACCTTTACCATCGGCATGCTCAATACGATCGGCGACAGTGTTTTTATCGACATTGTGAGGACACTACAGGAGCAATTGCTCGGTGTTTCGCTGATTATAGCTCATGCCAGCCAAAACCGACTGACCGAAGACCTCAAGGCGGGCAAATTGGAGCTAGCAATCGTAACGGCCCATCCGATTAAGTCTAACCTACTCGAAGGCGGCACGCTTTTCTCGGAACCCTATGTCCTGACCGTCGCACCAGACCACCCCCTCGCCGCGCGGGACAGCGTGAAGCTCGAGGAGATTGAGGGCCTCGATTTTGTTGACCGCGCACATTGCGAGAAGAAAGAGGCCATTCTAGCGATGCTTGAGGAACGAAACATCTCCATCAAAGAACATCTGTCCACCGATCAGGATGAGTTTGCGCGCACCATGATCGCCGCAGGGCTCGGGTTCGGCATCATGCCCTTGTCTTTGATCAAACCACCGCTCAAGGCCAAGCCTTTCGAGAATATGAAACTGCAAAGAGAGATCAGGCTGGTTCAACGCAAGGACAGGCTTCTCTCGCCCGTCGCGATAAAGGTACGCGACGCCATCATCTCTGGAAAGCTCGAAAGCGTGGCAAAATCTGCACTTCAGCCAAACCAAGTTTCTAGCGGGGACGTCGATGTCGTTTGAGAATCTGATAAAACGCAGCAAACACAAAACCGCTCATGCGTGCCAACCCCATTCCAGCGTGTCCTCGCATGGAACCGATACGGGCCACTCCGCGCGAATAGACGCCTTTTCAACCAAATATCCGTCACAGTTTTTCAATCATGACGGAGATCGTCTTCACTTCATTGACACAGGCGAAGGACGTTATGCTCGCACAGCCCTATGTCTGCATTCGCGTCTTGGATGGGCCTATTCGTTTCGGAAGATTATTCCAAGGCTTGTCTATCATGGATTTCGAGTTGTAGCCGCCGACCTGTTCGGCTTCGGTTTATCGGATAAGTCGGACGATGTTTCCAAACTTTCCATCGCTCGGCAAACGGCGCGAATCCGTGCGCTGGTCGAGCATCTTGGATTGGCCGAGATTACCCTTATCGGTCACGAGATGGGCGCAAGCATGGCTGTGCCATTGCCTCAAATGATGCCCAACCGCATTGAAGCACTGATCTTTGCCAACCCCGTCAACCAGATTACCGAAGCTGATTCGCCGGGCCTGCATATGTGGCGCACGCTTAGCAATGCCAGGGATAATCTGGATGCCGCAAGAGAAATTGCCCGAATATGTCCCAAGCTCACCCCAGACGACCTGTCTGCTTATAATAAACCCCTCATGGCGCAAGGTGGGCAATTTGGTTTGCGCCACTTCAACGCAAACATTGTGCTGGACCAAACCGATGCAGACTTCGCACTGCTCGAAAACGGCTATCATTGGCTCAGGAATAAGTGGGATGGGCGAACGGTGGTCGTCGCCGGCACCGAAGACCCGATGTTCGGTGCAGAACCTGCAAAACAGTTTTGTGAGCAGATTGGATGCCAAAAAGGTGTTATCCAGCTTAAGGATGTTTGCGGGCACCCTTTTGAAGAACAGCCCGGCTGCATCGATCTGGTGATTGATGAGCTGTTTGCAGCGAGGTAATGGATAGAATATGAAACCCAAGAATCGAAACAAACGTCTGGGCATTGTCATGCTCGTTGGAGTCTTGCTGGTAGGTGCCGGTGGGCTGACACTTTCCGCACTTAGCCGCAGCGTATCCTATTTTCTGACACCAACAGAACTTGTGGAAGCAGCTGAGCCGCCGACCCGCTCTATCCGCCTGGGTGGACTTGTTATGGAAGGCTCGATTGAGCGTGGCGAAGGTGTCGAGACCCTGTTCCGTGTGACCGATGGTGGCGCTGAAGTCACCATTTTATACTCAGGAATTTTGCCTGATCTTTTTCGCGAAGGTCAGGGGGTTATCGTCGAAGGGACCGTCCAGCCAGACGGTCGGTTCACGGCGCGCACCGTTTTGGCCAAGCATGATGAAAACTATGTCCCCAAGGAGCTTCAACACGCCCTGCCAGATCAGAACGTGCTTTAGCAATTTTCGAAAAGGATCATGACACCAATGCAGCCTCCAAGCATGCTTGCTCTCCTGTTTGCCACTGTTTCAAGCCTTGCCGCTTGCAGCCCGGGTGACGCTGTTCCGCCCCCTCCTTCGCCCGAAGCCGCAATAGCGGACACGGTCGAAGAAACGCAGCCCCAAAATGTCAAGAAGCATGTGCTCGAGACCGGCCAACCGATATTGTCTCTAACCGCTATTCCAGCTACGGCGCATCTCGGAAAATCGCAAATCATAGCAGCCCATGGCGCGCAGGGCGTCACCATTCGGGACACGGATGGCACCGTTCTGCAAAGCATCGACACGCCCGCCCGCCTGGTCGCACATTATCAAGGTCTGCTCGTGGTTTACGCGCAGGATGATGAAGGGGTCACGACGCTCAAGCGTTATCGGCTGAATGGAGCCAATTCCCCTGAATTGGTTGACACCGCCTCTCCGTCACCAATCGCGGCAACAACGCTACAGCGAACAGCCATCGCATCTCTCGGACCGCTTCAGATTTCCGGCTCAGATCTTATTATCGGTGAGCGGATCATTTCAGCGCCCACTGCTATAACCGCTGTTGCATCAGCGACTTACTTTCCACCTTTAATTGGCGGCCAGACATTGCTCATTGCAACCCAGTCCGGTAGCATTATTATCCAATCGCACTCGTTCGCCACGGATTAAACATTCCCCGGCAGCTCAGATATTACTCACTTTTAGAACCATCAGAAGGCCCTCCACATGGAACAAGAAAACCTGAAAAATCTCAACACACTGCTTCAAATGCTCGCTGAAGGTCAGTTTCTTGAGGGGATGGAAATGTTCTTCGCAGATGATGTCGTCATCCAGGAGGTTGGCGGCGAACCCAAGCGCGGCAAAGACGTATGCATCGAAGCAGAAAAAGAACTGCTGGCAGGCGTGGCTGAATTTATACAGTATACCGCTCATTCACAGGGCGCAGGCGGTAATGAGACTTTCTATGAAGGCACGATGGAATTCAAAACCACAGACGGTGACCACATCAAACAGGAGCAAGCTGTCGTTACCACTTGGAAAGACGGCAAGATCCAGGCCGAACGTTACTACCACAAAAACGTCTAGGGACAGACCGGAGGTTTCACGTCAATTAGACGAAACATTACGCACGCTTGGCCTTGTCAAACAGACGAGGCTGGGCGCGCCTCTCCTATTCTTGGGAACAAGAGTTGGCGCAGGTGGGCTCGCTAGCGATTCTTCACCGAAATGCTCTTCCGGTCAGAAACGACAACATCGCTGATGCTCTACCACTCATCGCCTCAATACAAGGGATCATATCCTGATCGTCTTCTGGCTCAAGCAAACGCTGTGGGACGAGAATACCCAAAGTCGGAATGTTTCGGGCACCGACATACGTAGCCGTGCCTTATGAGAAGGCGCACCGACCAAAATCACACGCAAACGCCCGCGCTTGAACAAACTATCAACCAGCAATTGGTGCGAGAAGAGGACTCGAACCTGATCCATAGTACACGGTTTTAGTTTGCGTATTTTAAACATGAAAAATAAAATACCCCGAAAAGTACCCTACTCTGCAAAAGTGTAATCATCGAAAAAGCACACTCTAATCCAGAATGTCGCCTAATGACGATACAGCTTTCAGCCTATCAAAGCTCACATAACGACTTGATTGCATAGCGCCTGATTTTGCCGTCCCGAATGGGATTGGTTTCTCAAATACTTTGGCAGGTTCTTTGAACACCAGCTTGTACTTGCCTGCATCGCCATAAGGCTCAATCCTATCCACCTCTGCCCAATGCGTGACGGCACTGGTCGGGCGGGTCTGATAGGCGGCGATATATTTGATCTTGCCGAGTTTGCCGCCGCCGATACGGATTGCGTGCCAAGCATTCTCTCCAATGAAGACTTTCTCAAAGCCACCTTTTTTCGCGGGCACGATGATTGTGTCTATGTCGCTGGAAGATACGCCATCGGGGGGCACATCCACCACGCTTTGCGGGCGCACTGTGCGGGGCGTCTCAAAGGCGTTCACGCCGATAAGGGGAAGAATGCGGTATATCTCTTCAAGAAAATTCTGCGTGTCGGCTTCTTCAAACTCTGGCAGAGCGGGCTTGCTGGGGGTGTTGCCGTTCTGGACGCGGCTTTGCTTGATCTCATCGGCGCGCTTGATGAGTGCCCATTCCAGCCATGTCGTATGCGCCCGGTTCAGGCCGCCGCTTGTCGACATGAAAACAATGGCGCGGTCCCAAAAATCCTTGCTGGTATCTTTGTCATGCTGGCCAAGGCGTTTGAGCAAATTATCGGTCTGGCCGATATAGACCAGCGGCAAATCCTCTTCCTCGCTTTCATCGCGCCCAATCAGAATGTAGACGCCCGCTTGGTTTAGCTCTTCGCGCGCCTGTGCTTTGTCCCATGCGTCGCGCGGAAAGGTGACCGCTTTGCCAGTCCAGTTCATGCGGTCAATAACGCGCACGCCATCGGGGTCGCCATTGGGAACAAAAATGCGGATCGTAAAAGGGGCTGCCATATCTATGCCTTGCTTTTCTTGCGGCGCTTCTTGGCCTTGGCTTCGATTAGAGGTGCACGGAGCTGTTCATAGCGGGCAAAGAGAAACTCAACGCGCTCGCGTTCGCTTTCAAAGGGTTTCTTGCGATAGAGCTTATCGACGGCAAGGTCATTAGCGCGGTGGGCTTTGCGTAAGTCTGGCGGCATGGTGTCGGGGTCATATAGGTCTGCTAGTGTTGCGCCGGGGTGATTGGCGCGCGCATCCAGAATGGCTTGGCCCGTTTTGGTGAGCGTGGCTTTAGCTTTATCTGTGAGGTCTGGCCATGGGAAGGTGTTGTAGACTGTTGGCGCGTAGCTATAGCGACTTTCCAGCCTTCCTGATACCGCGCGCATCCACGCCATATGCATAGAACTAGTCAATAGCGAAAAAATTGGTCCGTTCGCATCGGGTACAATCTGGAGTTTGTTTGAAGCGATAACGTCGGGAGAGAGCAAACCAATCGGTATGTACTGTCGCGCCTCCGAGGATACTTCGGGAACCCCTACGTAGTTTACTGTTGGTTGGCGATCCTGCGTAAAAAGGGAGGGATACTCAGAAAATTCTCTGACACTTTTCGTTGGACTAAGAAGTCGCCCCTCTCTTACGCGATCAAGTCGAGCCATGATTTCAGGATGAGCTCTTAATTCTTGAGGTAAAGCATCTTTCAGCCACAAACACCATCGCCATTCGCCTGAGATGAGTTCATCTCCCCCGACAAAAGGCCGAAGCCATTTCTCCGCTTCAGGCACCTTCTTAAGCAATTCTTCTTTGTTTCTTTCATCGAGAATAAGGTTACTTCGTGTAATGTAACGGCCATCAATACCTTTGATGCGAGCACCATCAGTTGGCTGGCTACCTTTGAACATCGCAGGCAATCCAGAAGGTGCCGGAGTGCGCGCCGGTATCAATATATGAGGAGCATCCACTAAGTAGCCGTTTATTGTTCCGGCTATGATTTGCTCTGGCTCACCGGCAACATGCTGATAATCATATATAGTTCGGGTTTCTGGCTCACCTAAGCACAGACCAATAATCACGCAATGCACAGCGGCTTTGCCGCGAGCATCGCTTCCCCATGCGAATGTGCGGTGGGCGAAGAATATGTGCACTCCACTATCAAACAAGGGTTGCCAGAGAATACTGGCTTGCTCGCCTTGTGTGATTGAGTTGGTCGCTACGAAAGCTAAACGCATTACACTATTCGATTGAGCAAAATCGACCGCTTTCCTAAACCAGCAAGTGACATAATCTAGCCGGTTGACTTGACCTTTTCGCCCCCAAACCCGGTGCATCCCAGCCTGTTGTTGCTCATTCCTCCATTGGTGACCAATAAAAGGCGGGTTTCCGAACACATAGTCGCACGCCGCTGGCGCGATCACATCGGCCCAATCAATTTCCAGCGCGTCGCCATGCACGATATTGGCGGACTTGACCAGCGGGATACGCGCATAGTTCTGGCCAAAAGCGCGGCTCAGCTCATTGTTCATAATGTGGTCCATCATCCACATTGCGGCGCGGGCAATCTCGGCTGGAAACTCGCCAATCTCTATACCGTGAAACTGGTCCACATCCACGCGCGACAAGAGCGCCGCGTCCAGTTCCAGATTGTCGCCGCCAACCTCTTTCAATATCTCAATTTCGAGCCGCCTGATTTCCCGATAGGTGATAATCAGGAAGTTGCCACACCCACAAGCCGGATCAAAAAAGGTCAAGTTTGAAAGCTTGTCATGCAAGGCATCGAGCGCTTTGGCGCGGTCACGCTTTAAGCCTTTGGCGCGTTCAAACTCAGCCTGCAAATCATCTAGAAAGAGCGGGCCAATGACTTTCAGAATATTCTTTTCGGTTGTGTAATGGGCCCCCGCTTTGCGCCGCTCTTCCTTGTTCATAACCGATTGGAAGAGGCTGCCAAATATCGCCGGACTGATCGGCGACCAGTCAAAGCGGCTGGCAGTAAGCAAAGATTCGCGCATCTTGCTGTTAAACGCTGGTATCTCTGTTGCGCCGCTGAACAGGTCGCCATTTACATAGGGGAAGGCGTCCAGGTCTTCATCAATCAGCGCGCCGCGTTTGTCTTCATGCTTGTTCAGCGTCTGGAACAGTTCAGCAAGCTTAGGCCCCAAATCGTGCCCGTCTTCGCTGGTGCGCTCTTCAAGCCAATCCAGAAACAGGTTTCGCGGCTGGAACACGCCTGTATCATCTGCAAACAGACAAAACACGATGCGCACCAAAAAGCGTTCAAGGTCTGTACCGTCAAAGCCTGCTTCTTCGAGCTTGTCGTGAAGGTCGCCGATCAGCTCCACGGCCTTGATGTTTACGGGGTCTTGGTCTTTGAAAGCGACCTTTTGAACGCCCATGATAAAGCCGAACCGCTCCACATGGTCTGGTAGGTCTTCAAGTTTGAAGCTGATTTCCGTGCGCTCTGAAAGGTCGTATAGTTCAAAGGTCTGGAAGTCAGACGCCAGAATATAGCGCGGGCGCTCGGCTTCCTTGAGGCTTAGGAAATACTCATCGGCTTGCGTCTTCGCGGCGGCGAGATTGCGCCCTTGGCTCTTTTGCTCCACCAGCAAAACGCCCGTCATGAACAGATCAATGAAACCGCTTTTATTGTTGAGCTTTTTGACGTGGCGTTCGTACATGGCCACAGAGCGGCGTTTAACACCAAAGATGTTGAAGAACGCATCATAGAAAGATTGGGTTTCGCCCTTTTCATAGGTCGCATCTGAAAACTCATTGGCAAACGCGGCGGCGCGCGCCCGTATCTCGTTCCAGCTTAATCGCATACCTACCCGCCCCCACCTATTCAACTTCTGTTATCGTCACTAGCACCTACTCGCAATCGGATAAAGCTGGACAATTGTTTCAGCGATACGCCGCTTCCAGCACATCTTCGAGAGCCATGAACGCCCTCCAATCCGCCTCACGTAGTCGGTTATAGGTTCGCCAGTGCGTGCCCTTGGGTTTTGCGGGGAACGCCCCAGACAAGCGTTGCTCGCCGCCCAGCCTATCCCGAACGCGATGGCACCGGCTCCAAGGTAATTGCGGGAATGGGTCGTATTGGCTGGGATAGACTGCGCCGTGGCATTGCCTGCAACGAAAGCGTGCGCCGCCATAGAGCACACTGCATCGCCGCTGACAGGACGGGCAGACAATCCAGCGGCGCTCGCCGCCAAAGGGCTGTGCGGTAAAAGCAAACGCGAACGTGTCTTCAACAGACCACTTTTCGCCGCCGCTTGTATATGCGTAATGAAGCTGCATCTTGTCCTGCCATAAGCGGTAACCAATGCTTCCCGTCTTTTGGCCATTGCGTGACCATGTGACGGAGCCTTCATATCCCGCAACAAAACAATCACGTCTAAAGCTGGCCAGATCCAGCCTGTGCATGCAGTCAGTTTTGCGAGCGTAGCGTTGCCGCGCGCCTGAGCCTATGCCGCCCATAGCGAACTCCGATTCTCGAAATCATGTGGCAAGTGGATTTGATCGAACCAAAAGAGATGGGTTTTGTTAGACAGTCCGGCGTGCGGCGCGGCTTGCTTTGGCTCTTGGATTAGCCCGCTGCGCAGCGCCGCACTATCGCTTGATACGGACGACGCACAGGAAAGAGGTGTAACTGTTTTAGAGTTATGTATATGGCTCATCGGCTTATTTTTCCTTTTTGACCGTCTTCGCTTAACGCCTTGTATGTGATAGATATAGTAGAGATTTCGGCGTCCCCTGGAGCAAAGCCAATTCGCTTGTTCGGACGGCCTAACCGGCTCAAACAGTCCCCCTAATTCGACTCGGCGGAACCCCTAACCCGCTCATTTGGGCGGTTTCCTCCAATCCGCATAGGGGCCACGCTTGCGTCTCCCCTTAACCGTCAGACACATGATTTCGTAATTGCCACCGGCTTGCCCGCTTGGCCCTGTAGTCATGCCCATGCGCTGTATCCACCCGCATTCCTCCAAGGTCACGATTGCTTGCCGCGCCTTTGCGCGTCCCACTTTATGTTGGCGCATTATTCCGCTCGCTGTGAGCCGAACAAAGTTACCGGTCACCTTCGAGAAATCCATTAGGATGTCTTGCAGGATGACACGCTGCAAAGGCGTTAGCGCTCTGAAGGCATCGAGGTGCCGCCAGTCGCAATATATTCGAGCATGCGCGGCGTTCGGGTCCAGCTCTCTATGCCGTCTTTCCACCGCGCTCGCTAAATGTAGGACTGAGCCGCCCGCCATTAGACCACACCGTTTTCAATAAGATGATTGATGTCTTCGACACGCCAAACGGTCACGCGCGCGCCTAGTTTCATGGGCTTGGGGAAACGGCCATCCTTTACGCCTGCCCACCATGTCGATTTCGAAACAGGTATCGGGCCGTTAGGGGCAAGGATTTGTTTTAGGCGCAGGAAGCCAAGTTGATGGTTTGGGTTGTCTGTCATGGTGTTACTCCGTCGTTGCGATGACGAAAACATCCGACGAAGTGCGGTAGAAAAATAGGCCGCTAGGTTTAAGAAAGATTGCGCCGGATTAGAGGAAAACCCTATGCTGAGTTAACTCAAATCCAGACAACTCGCGAAGGAATCTGAAGCCAACACATTGTTTCTAAATAGGTATTAAAATGGGTTAGGTTCCTCATCGATTTGCTTGGGTGCGCCGCCGCGCGTTGCCCAATTCGCCACTTTTGCCAGGTCTTTTATGACCTGTTCTTGTGGCGCGCCACTTTCATCAGTGAAGCCAAACCGAGCCGCATTTAACCTGAGCCACTTTTCCAACCTCTGTTTCGGTGTCCCTACTGTGTCTTGATTATCTTCGTAAGCTTCCCAGGCTTCGACCACCGCCGCTAATTTTGGAGAGTATCGCGGGTGCATCTTACTTTTGAAAGATGGCTCTTTGTTCCTCGACGCAAAAAAGTTACCACTAAAGTCTTTTCCCGAAAGCCATGCGCGCAAACTGTCAATCTCTACCGAGGACTTTTCGACATCAACTGAGTTTTCATCCCAATAGGTCTGACCTTTCCCGTCCACCCTTTCGACTTGCTGTCGGTCGCCCTCTACCTTATGGGCCTTCAATGCCGACGCTACAGCGTTTCTTGCGGCAAGATACCCTAGAGGTAGCTGATCAGCGCGGTAATTTTCCACATAGGCAGAAACGCCTTGAGGTTCGATGTCGAGTATTAGAAGCGCTGCTTCGACAATTGAAACGGATTCCGCCAGTTTCCAGATCGGATTGGGTTTGCTGCCATACATTTCATGATATTCATCCATCGCTATCACCCGCCATCCCCATAATCTCCCCCGCCCACCAATCTGCCATCTTAACCCGTTCTTCCCAATAGGTTGCGCGGTGGTATGCGGCGCGGATTTGATTGCTTCCTATGTGCGCAAGTTCGGCTTCGATGGCGTCGGGATCCAAGGGCCGCTTTCATTTAGCAGGCTGGACGCGCTGGCGCGGAAGCCGTGGCTGGTCATTTCGTCTTTTTCAAAGCCCATGCGGCGCAAGGCTTGGTTCATGGTGTTTTCGCTAATTGGCTTGTCGCGGGCTATGGCTGACGAAAAAACACGATAGTTGTTTCCAGTCTCTGCATTAAGTTGGCGCAAAATATCAACAGCCAGCTTTGGAAGTGGTTTGACGTGTTCACGGCGCATTTTCATACGCGGTCCGGGAACGGTCCAAGTTGCAGCTTCCAGATCAAACTCATCCCATAGCGCAAGCCGTAGTTCACCAGGGCGCGTATAGAGCAAAGCCATAAGCTTTAGTGCAGCGCGAGTTGCTGGCGCGCCGCTATCATATAGCCAGATTGCCTTTACAATCCGTTCGAAGTCTTCGCGGTTTGTCGCCGCCGCCATATGCGTAACGGTTGGGGCGATCAGCGCGCCGCGCAAGGCATATGTAGGATCATTTTCAGCGCGGGCCGTGGCGACCGCATACCGGCATACTTGGCCAATGGTAGAGCGCAACCGTTTTGCACTCTCATAATTGCCGAGCGCCTCGACCTTTTTGACACATTCCAGAACGGTTGCGGGTTTGAGGTCACGGATCGGCATATCGCCAAAATCAGCGTTCGCCTTATCGATAAGCCATTGCTTCTTTTTGAGCGTGGTTTCAGCTTTGCCCTCTTTGCGCAGCTTGGCCACAAGTTCAGCGGCGATGATTGCAAATGTATGTTCATGCAGCGCCGCGCGCTCTTCTTTGTCAGCCTTGGCTTTGGCCATTGGATCTATACCATCTGCCAGCAAGGCTTTTGCTTCAGCGCGGCGGTCGCGGGCTTTGGCGAGACTTACAGCAGGATAGATCCCTAGCGACATAAGCTTTTCTTTACCGCCGAAGTCATAAGCCATGCGCCAGCGTTTTGCCCCTTTAGGGGTCACATAAAGGTGCATACGCCCACCATCGCTAATTTTGAACGGCTTTTCGCGAGGTTGCAGATTTCGGACTTGGGTATCAGTAAGCGGCATATAGGGTACTTTTCAGGGTATCTTTGCAAACCAAACAGGGTATCTCTTAGAAAGTACCCCGAAAAATACCCCAAAATACCCCGGATGACAAACAACTACCCTGCACCTTGCCGGACAACATATCGGTCCTAACACGTCAAAAATGCATAAACATCAACGATAAAAGGACAATGTTGGACTGTAAGAGAATACCTGCTGGTGCCCAGAAGAGGACTCGAACCTCCACGTCCATAAGGACACTACGACCTGAACGTAGCGCGTCTACCAATTCCGCCATCTGGGCACGGGGGTATCGAGCGGTGGATACTTCTCCTTGGGGATGAGGTCAACGGATAGTATTGCAGAAAGCCTGTTCACGGGTCAAAAATCCTGTCACATTCAGAGCATGTACGCCTTCATTTCTACCCTCCTGCGGCCCGCTGCGTTTGTGCTATGCATTATCGCTTATGGTTCTGCGCAGGCGGAGACGGCGAATGTGGCTGTGGCGTCGAATTTCCGGCCCGCTATGGAACGATTAGAGGCCAAATTCGAGGCCGAGACGACGCATGACCTTAGCGTCTCTTATGGCGCGACGGGGCAGATCTTTGCGCAGGTCCGCCATGGCGCGCCATATGATGTGGTTCTGGCAGCAGACGCTGAACGACCCGCCCTCCTTGTCACGGGAAGCGCTAGCCCCTTGCCAGCGCAAACTTATGCGCTGGGCCGACTGGCGCTCTGGTCCCCTCGCCTTGGGTCGGTTGACGCTGCCTCGTTGAGCCCGAGCGAGCTGCGATTTCTAGCCATAGCGAATGAGAGTCTTGCGCCCTACGGCCTTGCAGCGATTGATGTTTTACGCTCGCTCGGTTTGCTGGAACCGTTCGAGACAAAGCTTGTACGCGGGAGCAATGTGGCGCAGGCTTTTGTCTTTGTGCAGACGGGCAATGCCGAGCTTGGTTTTGTGGCGCTGTCGCAGATTTTGTCGCTACCTAAAGACAGGCAAGGCGCTTATTGGCTGGTTCCGTCAGAGCATTATCAGCCAATCCGGCAGGATGCCGTGTTGCTAGAGCGGGGGAAAGACAATCCAGCAGCTCACGCCTTCTTCACCTTTCTTTTCAGTGAACCGGCGCGGGCGATCATCAAGGATGCGGGTTATGATCTGCCATGACTGCGCCTGATTTTACTGCTCTTTTTCTGACATTGCGGCTGGCCTTTGTGGCGACGGTGATTCTGCTTGTGATCGGGACACCGCTAGCATGGTGGTTGGCACGGACACGGACCAAAGTGAAGCCTGTCGTGGAGGCGCTGGTGGCCTTGCCGCTGGTTTTACCGCCGACGGTTTTGGGATTTTACTTGCTGATTTTGCTCAGCCCGCAAACGGCGATTGGCAGCTTCTGGCTGAGCGTAACGGGCTCGACCTTGACGTTTTCATTTGCCGGGCTGGTTCTAGCTTCCGTGTTGTATTCATTGCCATTTATGGTGCAACCCTTGCAGTCCGCCTTCGAGACAATTGCACGAAAACCGATGGAGCTTGCGGCCAGTCTCGGGGCGTCGCCCTGGGACGCGTTCGTTTCGGTCGCTCTGCCCGCCTCTGCGCGTGGCTTTGTGACGGCAATTGTGCTGACCTTCGCGCACACGCTGGGCGAGTTCGGCATTGTGCTGATGGTCGGCGGGAATATACCGGACAGGACGCGGGTGATCTCGATTGCGGTTTATGAAAATGTCGAGCAGCTAAATTATGCACAGGCGCATAGCCTGTCGCTGATACTGCTGGCCTTGTCGTTTAGTGTGTTGTTGTTCGTGTATATTTTTAACAAGCGGTTTCCGGTTCATGTCGGATAGCAGGCTTCATATGGACATCACGGCGCAGATTGGCGCACTGGATCTGCAGGTTGAGGAGCGCTGGCCTGCGCAGGGCATTACGGCACTGTTCGGGCCGAGCGGGCATGGCAAGACCAGCATCTTGCGGCATATTGCGGGGTTTGCGAAGCCTGCGCGGGGGCGGATCTCTTTTGGGGATGATGTTTGGGTCGATATGGCTGAGCGGCGGTTTATCCCCCCTTACAAACGTCCGGTCGGCTTCGTCCATCAAGGCGGAATGTTACTGCCGAAGACACTCTATAAAAACCTCTCTTATGCCGAGGCGCGC